>JBHHXB010000001.1:0-33365 GCA_046756825.1 Nitrospiria bacterium
TCCACTTCGGCTTCCTCCACCACGACCAGTTCGATGCAGTACAAACCATCCACATCGGCGATAAAGGTCGGTGTCGCCGTTTCCGGACCGCTGAGCTGTGTCGCGCTGCCCTGTGGAGTGGCCAGAATGCGCCACCGAAAATTGATCTCATCGCCGTCCGGGTCGCGGCTATTCGAGCCGTCCAGAGACACCAATGCGCCGTTTGCCACATTCTGATCCGGCCCGGCGTCGGCGACGGGTTTGTTGTTTGTCTGAACAAGTGCGGCCTGATCCGGTTCGTCATCCACACACCCCGCAAAAAAAAGACTGCAAAGAACCAGAATCGAAAAGAAAAGCCGAAAACCCCGTGTCCGCACACATGTCTCAATATTTGGATATCGGGATTCGCTTCTTATTTTTTTGATGTTTTTCATTTTCTGCACCATATTCCTAGGGTGTAAAACGGGAACGCGCGCGGCTGCGATCGGTCATTTTTTCAGCCAGTTCCCTTCGGTTAAATTCATTAAAAGAAAAACCCGCCGCTCGAAAGGCCTCCACCTTCCAAGTCACTTCCTCTCCCACGGAGATGGCTTTGAGCAAGGGAGAAACCGCCTCGGGAAAGGGCGGCAGGGTGATCTCTTCGAGCGCGCCGGGCACCCAGGCCTGCCACAGACGATCCCCGTTTTTAGCTTCCAGCCTCACGTGATAGAGATCCACCGGCCCGGTTCCGGGCCGCCACGCAAAGACCGGCGTCTCGCCGACATTCGCCGCACCCGGCCCGGGGGACAGCAACACCGGCGGCGCGGGGAGGGAAACATCCAGACTTGAAGGGATTTCGGACAAATTTTGGAGGATTGAAAAACTGCTCGTTTCGTCCGCCTTTTGCGCCAACACGCCCAGAAAAAAGCTTTCAAGCCCCTCGGTCTGAATCGAGCGAATACGATATTGCGAGCCCGGCGACGCTTTCAAAATGTCCGTGTCGGTTCCGGTGAACACGCGGCCCTGCGGCACGACGGCCCCCATTGAGGCCATTTTCAGATCGCTCACCTTAAACCCCGCAGGCAGGGAAATTGTGCCCGTCGTTTCAAAAAATACGGGACGCTGGTCGAAAAAAATATCGAAGGGCAGCCTCCCCCCCGGCCCCAGCGGCCCCAGGCCGGTCCCAAAAGTGAGGTTATAAGACGCCTCATTCGACGCGGCCGAGCCGGTGCGAAAAGCGGTAAAACCCAGCCGCCGTTTTGAGGCCGGGAAGGACATCCGATACTCCCCGCCGCCGCTTCCCTTCGACATGCGAATCAGGTAATCCCCCTCCGTCAACGCAGTGATGTTGACATTGCCCGAGGCATCCGTCACGCAGGAGCTGGTACATTCGAGCCCGCCTCCGATCAACAAAAGGTCGCTTCCAGTTAAAGCCGTGTCATCGGCCCCTCTCACAGTGAGGGTCGATACGTTCGGAGGGGGCGGAGAAGGCACCTCGCGTTTGACCAATTCGACGAGCCGGACGCTGTTGGGATAGACGGGAAGCGTCCGCCGGTCTAAAAGCACTCCGGCGGCGTCACGGGCAGTCAAGGTGTACACACCAGCACTCTGCGCCAAGGGGAGATCCAGAACGACAAAACCACCGGAGGCATCGGTCTGGCACGAATTCTCGCTGAATGCACATAAAATATTGCCTGAAACGTCAATGGCATAGGCTTTTCCGGCAAATGTTCCCGCTTGATCCGTCACGGAAAGCACGGCGTTTGAGATGGGCTCGACCCCTGGATCCCCGTTGAGATCCAAAGCCCCTGTCTTTTTCGTCACCCGGCCCAATATCTCGCCGTGATTGGGCAGAAAACCCAAACGATTCGGAATATTACCTTCAGCATCCGCCCGGGCGGGGTCTGGAATCCGCGCCTGAATGACCATGTCGGTCAAGACACTCAAGGGCACCGCGCTCAAGGGATAGTTCGATTTGGGCCGGTCGTGAAAAGAGACCTCCTGATAGGTCGCCCTGAAACCGCTGCCCGCAGCAATAAAAACGACGTAGCGGCTGTTGGACGGACGACCCGAAACCTGATAGTGCCCCGCCGTGACCACGCCGCCATTGGCCGTGAAGGATTCTTCAAACGTGTCGCCGGAAAAATTGATCACGGCGCGCGGCACCCCGATATTCCCGCCGCTTAACGGGCCTTTTTCCTCTTCCTCCCGGTAGTCGGGCCGAAATGCCACCACCCTGCCGCTAAGGCTGAGCGTGCTTGAAATGGGGTCAACCGGCAGAGTAAAGACCACCGATCCTTCCGACGGAAGACGGAGAAATCTGAGCCCCACGCCGATGCCCCGGCTTTCCGAAAAAAGAATCACATCATTATTGGGCACCAATTTCAGAAAAAGAAACCGGCCGTCGTCCGTCGTCGCGGCCAGGGCCGGGTCGAGTTCGCCCGCCGCATTAAAATAATACGCGCGACCCGCGTCGGCCCCGTTAAAGTATTCCGCCCTCACCTGAACCCCGGACTGGGGGACATGGGCCGCATTGATCACCGTCCCCAAAACGGCCGTTTCCCCAAAGTTTTGGCGGACACCGGCTTTTTCCGCCCAGAGATCGAGATCCTTCGCATAAACAAAGGTGAGGTTCCGGGGTGACGAGCCGTCGAAGTCGATCCGCTGATGCGTGAGGGAGCGGACGGGGCCGTTGAGTTGAAACCCGCCCATGGCATCAATGACCGCCAGAAATGCGGTTTCGTCTTTCCCGACATCAAACACCTTCCCCTCAATCGACCCGTCGGAGAGCACCTCATCCCTCGGCGCCAGGGGAACCGACACCCGCGAGGCGTTCACTTGATAAAACGAGGTGTTTTGAAAGAGGACGGGAAAGGGCGCGTCGGCACAGCCGAAGCAGGCGTAGACGTGGATATCCTGAGGACCGAACACCTCTTCAAAGGTGGCGATGCCCTGGGAATTTGTGGTGGCGGACCTTGCGCCATCCCTCCCTAAAAAAACCTGGGCGTCGGGAATCGGAGATCGCAGCACCTCGTTAAAAACCAGAACCTCCAATCGGCCTTGAATCGGCCCGCCCGCCGTCCCGCCATCCTTGGAGGCAAGCGCGGCCGTCACATTGTGTTGCCCGGTATCGCTGCAGGCCGCCAAGAACCCCAGCAAAATCATCAGCGGCGCCCACCGAAACCATCGGGTCACGACTGGACCGCGCCGCGCCGCCCCCGGCCTTCGAGATTTTTTAATGTGTTGCTTGTTCGTCATCCTGCTTTTTCCCGCCTCAGAAAACGAGCCGAAGCCCGACGGTCCCGACGATTTTTTCATACGACCCCTGGGCGCTCGTGGTCCCCGACACGAGGGCTTCCTCTGTGTCCGGCGGAATGCTGTCGAGATTGGATCGATGCCCCAACCACGAGCCATTCACCAAAATCTGAATCCCCCGCTCCAGCCCGATGGTCAGACCAAGACGCACGGACTGACTTTTCGTCTTTCGTTTTTTTGAAAATCCGGTCTCCTGATAAAGATAGTCGCGATAGGCGTACTCGTAGGCCAGGTTGAGTTGAACACCGCGCATCAAGGGTCTGTCATACTGAATCGACGGAGAGGTTGCCAAAAAGGTAAACTTTCTGCCCTTGCGTCTGGTATTAACATTCGCGAAAGCCCGGGCGCCCAGGGTGAGACGCCCGCCCGCCCACTGGCTTCTAAAATAGGTCCCCGAAATCGTGGGCTGATAGGCATCCAGGTCACTGTTGTTGACGGAATCAAACAGTCTAACCCGGCCCTCGACGGCGAGACTTCCGCCTTCGTCCACATTCGAAAATGTACTGATCGTCACTTCATGTCCCTGACTGGAAAGAGCGCCCTCAAACAGGCTGAGCTGGTATTCATATTCAAGGGTCCTTCTTGTTCGATACCCCCTCTTTTCATAATACAGGCGTGTCCCGGTCGAGAAGAAGGAGACCTGATCCTTGATAAAACTCGACAACTGCGGGGTCAGGCGCAGGCCGAGACGCCGACCGCCGCCGTAATCAAACACCCGCTGATATTGGCCGACGAGACTGGAAAGAATGTCGTTCGTCGGATCCTCGCTTAAGGTGATGTTGTTATCGACGGTCGTTTGATAGGCGATGGATCGGGTGACAAAGAGACGGCTGACGCGCTCTTCGATTTCCTCCCGAAAAGCGGCGGGCAAATCTTTATCCTCCAAGGCAATGTTATAGTGCTTGAGCGCATTCTCAGATTGACCGACTTCCTCGTAAAGACTGGCCAGACGCAGTCGTTTCGCCCGGTCTTTGGGCGCAAGCGCCACCGCCTGGTTAAAGTGCCTCAGCGCTTCCCCGGCATTCTTCCGGCGAAGCGCGATAAAACCTAAATTAAAATACCCCATGGGCTCCTCGGGATCGAGTACGAGCAAGGCCTCAAACTCGGCGCGCGCGGCAGACAGGTTGCCCTCCCGGCCCGACACAACCCCATTGAGGAGGTGAAAGCGGACCTGAGCAAAACGCCTTACCTTCCCGAAGGTGAGCGGGAGCAGTGCCGCGTAATCCTGAACGCCCGCCTCTTCCGCCCGGCCCACCTCGATCTGTTCCGCAATCACCTGGAGCATCATCTTGCTGTCTTCGGGGGCAAGCCGGGATAATCGTTGCAACAGATGCCGTGCCAGACCCAATTTTTCCTCAAAACGAAACACCTGCCCCCCCGCAGCCAGCCCCGGCAGCGCCGATAAAAAATCGGACTCGGTCCGGACTTCGCGAATGAGAGCGAGCACCTTGGAAATTTGAATCTCCGAGAGAATCAGATAGGCGTTTTTATCCTTTGGATCCAGTGTCATCACCTTTTCAAAGGCCACGACCGCCGCGTCAAAATCCTTGATCTGCTGATAAAACACACCCAGATTAAAAAAGTTCGCGGGGTTGTCCGGCTGCACTTCAATGGCGGTCTGAAACCATTTGAGCGCCGATTCAAATTGCCGGGTGCGCATGGCGATTTTCCCCCGGACAGAGAAGGTGCTGACCCGCGCGCTTTCTCCCTCGGCATTTTTAGAGTTCACTCCGGCTGCTTTTTCATAAAAAGCCACGGCTTTTTCAAGGGCTTCCCGCTGCTCATAGAGACTGCCGAGATGAATATAGGCCCTCTGGTGACGCGGGTTTTCCTGAACCGTTTTCAGAAACAAGGCCTCCGCTTTCCGGGTATCGCCCAGTTGAAGATGAATCCTTCCCATGTTGAAATAAAGCGCCGCCTGTGCACGAGAAGTTTTCAAGGCTCCCTCAAAAACGCTCAAGGCTTCCTTCAAACGTCCCTGTTGCGCCAACAGACTTCCTCTTAGCAGGGGAATTTTTTGATTCGCGCTCACGCCCCCGGGATTCTCCGCATTGATGTCCACGGCACGGGTAAAGGCCGCAAGGGCTTCCGCAAGCCGTCCCTGACTCTCATACAAGTTCCCAAGATTCAGATAGGTTTCCTGGTGTCCGGCATCGGCGGACAGAACTTTTAAAAAGGCCTGCTCCGCCTCTTTCGGCCGCTTTTGAATCATATAAATCCGGCCGATGTGATAGTGAAGCTCGGCCTGCTCTCCCGAGAAAGACAGCGCATTCAAAAAGACCGACAGGGCTTCCTCAAAACGCCCGTGGCGGGCAAGCAGCCTCCCCTGTAATACGGGCATCTTGCTTTTGGCGATTTGCGCGCCCGGCCCTTCCGTATTGATCGCCAGCACTTTTTCAAAACGCGCGAGGGCCTGTTCAATATCCCCCTGACGCGCGTAAAGATCCCCCAGTCTGACGTGGGCGTCCTGATGATCGGGGTTGATGGCAACGACCTGTTGAAAGGCTTTTTCGGCGGCGGGGTCATCCTTTTTTTGAAGATAGATCAGACCGATATTGTAGTGCACGCCCGGATCGTCCGGGGTGATTTTTTCGGCTGCCTTGAACAGTCCCAGGGCCTGATCAAAATTTCGTGAACGGGCCTGTAAAATCCCCTGAATCATTTTGATTTTAAATCGGCTGACGCTCATCATCTCCCCTGGCGGCCCCAGTTTGAGCACGGCTTCATAAACCTCGAGCGCCTCGGATAATTTTTGACGTGCCTCCAATAAACCGGCCAGCCGAAGACGGGCTTCAATGCCGCCCGGATCAAGGCGGATGGCCTCTCTTAGCGCGGCTTCGGCCGGATCGAGACGCCCCAGCCTTAAGTAACTGATCCCCAGACGAAGCTGAATCTCTGCTTCGTCTGGAAATGTTTTGGACAGGGACTCAAAAAAATCGACGGCATCCTGCCATTTTCCGGCCCGCATAAATTGTCTACCCTCGTCCATTCCTTTTTGAAGCGACGGCTTCGACACCGTCTCCGCCCAGGCCATGCCGGAAAAGATCAACACAATGGCCACGGCCTGTTTTATGTGCCGCTTCAAGCTCGGATTCAAAAGAAAAATCGGATCCCCGCCGTGAGTTCCCATCCGCTTAAGTCAATCTCCAATATCCGCCGCACATTGTCCGGGCCGACATACTGCACGGGGTCGCCCGGCTGTGGAATGGCGCGCGCGACGCCCACGGCGTCATCCACGGCGTCGCGCTCTAAAAAGGTGTGCCGAAACGATTTGTAAAATAACTGCCTTGTTTTGCCCGTCCTGTAAAGCGCATCCACGCCCACAGCGAACCACTTCGTTAAATAATAATCCCCGCCGACGCCCCACTCCAACATATAGCCCCCCTCGCTTTCCGCGCGAGAGAGAATGTTCCTCAGAAACTCCTGATTCCCTGTATCAAACACATAATTAAAGTCTTCCCGGTAATTCACCTTGATGAGGCTGAACAGACCGATGTCAAGATAAAGGCGGTGTTTTTTGGGAGCATCCAGAACATGATAGCGCCCGTGCAAGGCGTATTCATTGAAAGAAACACGAGTCGTTCTTTTCGCCGTGAAGGGCACGATGCCGAAATCCTGAAATTGAATCTCGCTCTCCTCGATCGCGGTGGACTCGCCTTCCCAGAACGAGGTTTTCAACATCAGGGAAAAGCGCGGACGGATACGCCACTCGATACCGATGCCGTGTACAGGACCGCCTTCCACACCGGGACTGCCCCCCACGCGCGGCGGAATAAAAGTCGTCTGCTGCAGCTGGCCCGTATTCAATAAATTGAGCTTGGCCTGGCTGTAGCCCGTGGAAATCTGGACATTCCATTCAGCTAAAACATCGGCAGGCCACAGGAACAACCCTAAAAAAATAAACGCGAAAAACAATCCCTTCATTCCATAACAAACAAAACAGCATTTTTAATATATTTATTGATTTTTTACAAATACTAAATTCACGTCTCCTTATTATCTCACACGATACCGCTCTAAACCTCTCTCTTCAGCACAAGCGTGACTTTCCCGAAAACAGGATCATCCCTGGAAAAATCGGTTCAAACGAATCTTTTCAAAAGTTCAAGCAAAGGGCGGGTGGATTTCACGAGGATCGGCGCTAGCTTCCTGAGCGAAAATCGCACGCTAAAAGCTATACTTTATTTCAAAAAAAACACGGTCACGATTCACAAAGGTCCCCACAAATTGAAACAAACGATCATTCGCCGGTGCCGCGAGATCGGGGAGCAGTGTCTCCCGGTGACCAAAGAAAAAATCCCCGCCCACGGCCAATTGAATACTATCCGTCATCCTGTACGTCGCCTTTGGCTTGAACAAAACCTCCTCATTGTTAATCAAATAGAGTAAAAAGGCTTGACCCGTGAGCGAGCCTGAGAGAAAGCCGCGCCGCGCAAACACGCTGATAAAGGTGTCGTACTGGTCTTGAAAGAAAACCGGCTGGTGATTAAAAATAATCCACTGCGAGACGGCCAGGGAAATATCTGTACCCAAGAGAATGCTGTCCGCTTCGACGCCCCAGCGCACGTGATCCCGTTTGAGCGCGCCGTTATGATCAAGCCGGTTATCGCCGTCCAAATCGGCTAAACGGGTCCCGAAATACTTTCCGGCGATATAAGAGGCCTCGCCCTTTAAAATGACGCGCTTTAAATTCAACATCATCGCCGCGCCGAAAATATGCATCCGATGAAATTCCGGATCAAAGACCGGGCCGCAATCCGGGTCGGTCACCGGCTGATCAAATTGCAAGGTGACGGGAAGACATTTCGCCGGCGGGGTGACAAAACGAAATCCCGTAAATTCGCGAAAAGGTGTCGGAAAATCATCCCAGGTATAAAAATAGCTCAAAGCCAAATCCACCCCCGGCCATGACCGGGAAACACGCAGACCGGCTTCTGAATTTCTGAATGTTTGCGGCGGGGACTTCTGACCGGGCAGACGTTGAAACAACTCCCATTCAGAGCCCGGCGGTGCGGGTTTGTGCGGCGTAATTTCAGGGATCCAGAGCGCCTCAATTTGATACGCCCCCGCGTAATAGTTGGCCTTCGCCATCCATAACGGAATCCGAAAATCAATCAGATCGGGGAGAATGAATTCTCTGAAATCAAGCGGGTTGATTTCATCCAGTATGCGAAAGCCCAGAAGTTGCTCCCAAACCACGATCTGTCTGCCGATTCGAAGATCAAGGTTTTGAAACGAGCCGTCAAAATAGACCTCGCGATATTCGGCAAATTCCCGGTTATCTTCTTCTGCGCGTTGAGAGACAAAGGCCAACGGCAGATTGGGGTCATTGGGCGGATTCACTGTATCGTAATCCGCAAAAAGATACACGGCATCAAGCCAGCCCCATCCCGAGGCAAAAAAATACAGGTTGGGCAGAAGATCCGCCTGGCTTTCTAAAAAGAGGATGTTTCTGATTTTTGTAAAAGTGGCCGGTTCTCGAATCCTGAAGGCCGTCTCGTTTTTAAGATACCCTCCCAAGCGCACACGCGGGAAGTCTGAGTCTTCCGCGGCATAAGGGATTGCGGTTGGGGATAAACATAACGACACCCCGATCAACCACAAAAAAAAACGGGAAAGGACGTTCAGGAACACACGGACCTTTTGAATCCTGTGGAGCCTGATTTTTAACGAAAAAAGCGAAAAGTGGCGATCAGGGGCGTGAGGAAAAAAGAAGGGCCTATGGTGCGGGATGAAACGGTATCCTCGCTGCCATAGGCCCCTTTTTTGACACAGCATTCAGAAATAAACTAGAAGCTCTGATCCACCGTCGCGGGCAAACCCGTATCAAACACGATGCTTGAGCTGAATCCCGGGGTTGTTGGATCTGTCACAAGCTGATCGATATGAGTGTTGAATCCGCCCGTACCGTCGGGAGTCAGGGTCAAGTCATTCCGAGTCAAACCCTGACCGGGATCTGTAATGCTTTGGGTGATATTGATATTGGTACCGACCATATCTTCCTGCCCCGGGCCGGTCCCCTTGTTAATGATATTCAGATTATCCATCCGGACCAATATGTCCACCGACGGAACAGGCGGGGTGGTCGCCGTACCGCCGTCCGTGGCTGCTTTCAGGCTTTGCTTAAAGGTGATGTTGTTCGTGGACGTCGTTGTCGTCGCGCCTGTCACGGCACCACCCGGGGTAAAAGTCTCCTGAATAAATTCAGAACCCGTGGAGCCGTCCGGTTTGCTGCGGATAATCATGTGATTCAAAAGCTGCCCGCCAATCGTCACCTGCTCCTGAAAGAAGACATTATCTCCAATGGCTTCAAACAAACGATTCGTTCCGCCCGCCAAACCGCAGGCCGCCTGACTGGCGCAGGTCCCGTCGTTAAAGCTGGTTGTCGTCTGCGCTTCCACCATGCCCGCCGAAAACAGGATTCCCAAGGTCATCAACCCCAGGATTGTATTTTTTAATTTCATCATTCCTACCTCCTTAGTCAATGCATTTTCCCTTAAAGTATTCGTCTATCTAACTTGAACGATGGTCGGCGATCCACCTGTCGTAAAGTCCATGTTCTGGCTAAAGACAGTGGCTCCCAGCGCATCGGTCACCTTCACTTCCTGGGAAATGGTGGTACAAAATGGCGACGTAGTCCCGCAAGAGGGGTCTGTTGCCTCCTGCCCCTTCACCACAAAATTAGGGAGAATGTCAACATTCGTGAAGCTCAAGCCTCCGGCCTGTCCCGCGACAGCGGCCCCTCCGTCCACCTGCTGGTGGATATGAATATCCTGTCCGGGGTCAAGACTGGAGGTCGTCGAAAAACCCGGCCCTGTCAAGGACTGCCGAAAGGCGATGCTGGTCTGACTCGGCGGCGGCGTCACGGGCGAAGTGGTATTGTTTTGCGTTGTTGGACTTCTTTGGCTTCCCATCAAAACAAAACTTTCCTGAATAAACGAAGTCCCGATCTGAGAGGCTTCCAAAACGGAGTGAATTGCAAGTTGAGGCGGCGCGGCGGCCCCGCCAATCGTCACATTCACAAATTCCTGCACAAAGAAACTCCCGCTGCCCATTACGCCCTCTGTCGTCACCAACTGCCCGGAAAGGGGAACGCCGCTTCCGCCGACACCCGAGTGAACAAAGGGAAACGGCGAGGGGTTATCAGTGAAGGTTGGGGCACCGACTTGCGCTTCGGCCTGTCCAACACCCGAAGTGATCAGCATGCCGATGACTAATAGGAGCAACCCTCCTTTTCTTAAAATCATACCATTCCTCCTTACATTAAATAACCAGAAAACCTGCTGGGTTCTGTTAAAAATATATTTAATACAAAAATCCATTCAGTAAACGGCGAATCTCGCACCCCCTGGCATCATTCAACCCATAAGGGCAATGTAGGGGCCTTATAAACGAAAACATAACTTCTGTCAAGCCGGAAGTCCTAACAATCGCTTCGATTGATGCTTCCAATCACTCAAGAGACAACGAGGCTCACGCTTAAAACGAGGAGGTTTATCCTTTCCATTTCTGTTTTTGGGGAAAAATCACCCGCTTATAGTCTTTTCATGAATCGTCTAGCTTTTTGGTCGTTCGTCAAACAGGCCGGAGAGAAAGGCTTCGGGCGTAAAGGGGATGAGGTCTTCGGTGCCTTCTCCGACACCGACATACAGAACGGGAACTGAAAGGGATTCGACGATGGGAATCACGATGCCGCCTTTGCCGCTGCCGTCCAGTTTGGTGAGGATGATACCTGTCAGTCCCACAGCCTTTTGGAAATGCTCGGCCTGGGAGAGCGCGTTTTGGCCCGTCGTGGCGTCCAGCACGAGGATTTTTTGGTGCGGGGCCTCCGGAATCTGCTTTGAAATAACGCGGGTCATTTTCTTCAATTCTTCCATCAGGTTGTGCTTGGTTTGCAAACGGCCCGCCGTGTCGATCAAAACGTGGTCCGCCCGGCGCGCCAGGCCCGCGCTGACGGCGTCATAGGCGACCGCGGAAGGGTCGGCTTCCCCATGATGGCGAATCACGTCCACCCCGACGCGCTCCCCCCAGATGGCCAGTTGATTGGCCGCACCCGCCCGAAAGGTGTCCGCCGCCGCCAATAACACCTTCTTTCCTTCGGATGTGAGCTGTGATGCGATTTTCCCGATCGAGGTGGTTTTGCCGACCCCATTCACCCCGACAAAAAGGGTGACAGTCGGAATAACAGGAGAGGCGGCGAGGCCCTGCCCCGTCGCAACCTTGGCCAGGATTGCTGAAAGCGACGCGCGAAGTTTTTCTTTCAACGCGGACACGTCCGTCACTTCTTTTCGATCCACGGATGCCTTTAGATCGTCAATTAAATCCTGGGTCACCGCCACGCCAAGATCCGCGCCAATCAGAAATGCCTCCAGGGCATCAAGCATACCGTCGTCGATCTGTGTTTTTCGGTGGAAAATTCCATCGAACCCCGAGGCAAAATAGGCCCGTGTTTTCGAGAGCGCAGCCCCTGTTTTTTTGAAAAATCCACTACTCATACCGACGGGCTCCCGATTCTTTTTAAAATAAAGCGTTCCCGGCGGGTCATTTTTCTTTCCTCCGCCTCCGAGCGTTCGTGATCGTATCCTAAAAGATGCAGGATGCCGTGAATGAGCAGAATCAACAACTGCCCGGATCGGTCCCGCCCATACCGCAGCGCGTCTGATTCCGCCATCTCAAGCGAGATCATCACATCACCCAAGAAAGCGGGATGCAGATCACCCCCGATGCCCTCACGCATCGGAAACGACAGCACATCGGTCGGCCGATCGATTTGACGATAGTCCCGGTTGTAGACCCGAATCCGGCGATTGTTCACGAAAACGACCGTGACTTCGCCATTCTCCATTTTCTGCAGCAATAAAACCTGCCGAACCCAATGATGAACCTGCGCTTGATCGACGGGGTATTTTCGCTGCCGGTTTAATATCGAAATCCGCATGGGAGACGTTATTGGGAAGAGAAGCTTGTTTTATCGCCGCGATTTTTTTCCTGATAGCGTTCATAGGCCGAGATAATCTCCTTCACCAGAGGATGTCGAACTACGTCCTTTCCGGTGAAATAGGTAAATTGAACGCTACGCACCTCCTCCAAGACCTTTTGAATTTCAACCAGGCCGGAGATTTCTCCTTTGGGCAAGTCAATTTGCGTCACATCCCCCGTGATGACGGCCTTAGAACGGAAACCCAAACGCGTTAAAAACATTTTCATCTGCATCGACGTCGTGTTTTGCGCTTCATCCAAAATGATAAAGGCATCATTTAAGGTGCGTCCCCGCATGAAGGCCAGGGGCGCGATTTCAATCTCTCCCCGCTCCAGCAGCCGGTTGACGTGGTCGGCTTCCATCATGTCATACAGGGCATCGTAGAGCGGGCGCAGATAGGGATTCACCTTTTCAACGAGCGTGCCCGGCAGAAAACCGAGACTTTCGCCCGCCTCGACGGCGGGCCGAACCAGGACAATACGCTCCACTTCTTTTTTTAAAAAGGCCGAAACCGCCATCGCCATCGCAAGATAGGTCTTGCCGGTTCCCGCAGGCCCGATGCCCGCGACCACGTCGTATTCCCGAATATGGTCGATGTAACGTCTCTGCGCGACAGATTTGGGGCCGATGGCGCGTTTTTTCTGAGAGACGATAATCCGCTCTGCCTTGGCATCGTTCAGAGCCGAGGGCGCATCGCCATTGTCTTCGGAAAGGATGTCCTGGATGACCTGATTCACTTCTTCCGTGGTGAGGTGGTGTTCATTTCTGGCAAGCCGCATCAGCTGGGTAATGGCTTGCTCGGCTTGCTCGACCTGATCCAGGACCCCGGTGGCGCGAATTTCCTGACCTCTCGCCGTGATCTCGACGGAAAAGGCATCCTCAATCATCTTGATGTGTTGATCGTAACTTCCAAAGAGCGCCAGCTTGTTGGTCTCGGCGTGTATGGTGATTTTTTTTAAAAAGGGTCGATTCAAAGACTTATTTTTGTGTGGGCGATCCTACGATGATGACGGATGATTCGCGGTTTCCAGGGGCGGCTCGCCACCTGTTTCAGTATAAAGGATCGTCTGCTTCGTGCCCGTCACCCAGCCGACGTTCTGATCGGAGAAGTGAACACCCGTCAAAAACTGCAGGGTTCCCGTGGTCTGCTGTACCCAGGTTTCTCCACCGTCCTTGGTTTGCAATACCGTTCCGCCCGCGCCAACCACCCAGCCATGATTTTCATCCACAAAGGAAACATCGAGCAAGAGGGAATTGAGTTCGCTTTTTTGAGCCGCCCAGGTTTTTCCACCGTCCGTCGTTTTTAAAATCAAGCCCGCGCTCCCGACAATCCACCCGATATCCCGGTTCACGAAAAAAATACGCAGCAGGTCGATTGTCGTGCCCGTTTGCCGGATCGACCAGTTTTTCCCACCGTTTTCAGTATAAAGCAGGTTTCCTTTATGCGCGGTAATCCAGCCGTGATCGGGGTCGGTAAACAGGGCATAATTCATGGTCAGCCGCGATTCGCCCTTCGCCTTCAACCAGGTCCGGCCACCGTCATCGGTTGAAAGCAGGTTGCCCTTGATGCCGGTCACCCAGCCCCGCTTTTCATCAATAAAAAAAACCGAGGTCAGATCTTTTTTCACCCCGCTGGGCTGCGGATTCCAGGTATGGCCCCCGTCCGCCGTATGCGCAATCAAGCCCCGGTCCCCAACCACCCAGCCGAGCCGCTCGTTCAGAAAAAAAATCGACACAATCGGGACCTTTGTTCCGATTTCCTGCTGTACCCACTCCTTGCCGCCGTTTTCCGTGTGGAGAATCACTCCTTTGTCACCCGTTACCCAGCCCTTTTTGTCATTCAGAAAAAACAGGCCGCCGAGAGAAGTATCCACGGGAACCGTCTGGACATCCCAACCCGTTGAAATTTCAGAGCGGTCAGGCATCTCGGGGGCCCTTGGGCATCCCAGGATCAGCAGGCTCAAAAAAATTAAAAGTGGCGCACGCAGGCCAACCCCTCTGTGATTTGATATTTTCACTGTTCTCCCGCAATCCACATTCAGCCTCATTTGACTTTCAAAAGCATCCAGTCTTCTTCCTGGTTTTCATTTTTAAAAAGCCCCTTCATTGTGCCGGCGAACAGGGTCTTTTTTTTCAGGGGATGGGAGACCACCGTCAATACGGAGGAGGGCGATTTTGAAAGCAGACGCCACGAATCTCCGCCGTCCGTGCTCTGATAAACACCGTCGCTGTTCCCCGCATAAACGATATTTGAATCTTCCCGGTCCACGGCAATGGATGAAATAAAGGTAGTCTTAAAACCTTCGTTTCGCGCTTCCCAGTGGCCGCCCCCATCGACTGATTTAAACACGCCTTTTCCCGTGCCTGCGTACACTGTATCGGGATGAACAGGGTCAAACTGGACGGTGTTGACCGCCCAGCCCTTGGTTTCCCGCGAGGCCATCCGCCATTGCCTCGCGGAGTTACTGGTCATATAAACACCGTCATTGGTCCCCGCCATAATGATCTCCCGGTTACGGGGATGGAAGGTCAGCGAAATGACAAAGCGGTTGCCCATGCCCATGTTCACATCGGTCCATGAACTCCCGCCGTCGATCGTCAGATAAACACCGTGATTTGTCCCGGCGTACACACGCTTTGACTCGACGGGGTCCACGATCACCGCGTTCACCGCCTGCGTCCCCACATTGTCATCCAGCCCATGGCTGACCACATTCCAATGCCCCCCGCTGTCAATACTCCGGTAGACGCTGTCGCCGTACGTCCCGGCATAAATCACGGAAGACAGGGAGGGATTCACCGCGATCGAGGCAATATTATAGCTCGTCAAGCCCTTATTCATTTCGCTGAACGTCGCGCCCCCGTCCTCACTTTTATAAAACCCTCCGCCCGAAGTCCCGACGTAAACGATTTCGGATTTGTGATAGCTAAACCCGATCGAAAAAACATTCGCCCGCCGTTCGCAACCCGTGAAGACGAAAAAAATAAGGACAGGGATGATTTTAAACCGAGGGTAAAATCGCGTCATTTCAGCCCTAAAAAATATCGTGGGCATCGTACCATATCTTTTTCGCAGAGACAATCAAACCGCAGCCCCTCCCGCTCATTCGAGCCGCCTGATGACCTTTTGCGCCGCGGAATATCACGGCCTGACAAACCGCCTCGTGATCCTCCATGCCAAGCCCCTTCATTGACATTGATATTAAAGGAAAGTTAGAATATTTGATTGCAAATGAGGCTCTCGTGACAACATTAACCCAATCCCAAAAAAAATCAGGCAGCCATCCCCGGCTTGGCGAGTTTCTGTCCCAAAAAGGGCACCTCTCCGAACGGCAAATTAACTGGGCGCTTGAAGAGCAGAAAAAAACCGGGAAGCGGCTTGGCGAAATCCTGAGCACGCTTAAAATCGTCTCCGAGGACCTGGTCGCGCAGTCCCTGGGGGCCATCCATGATATTCCCTACGTCACGCCGCACACACTGACCATCGAATCCGATCTCTTTTTGATGATTCCCGAATGGCTTGCCCGCCGTCACCTCGCCGTGCCGATCCGGATTCACGAACGGGAGTTTGTCATCGCAATGACCGACCCTTTGAATTACGAAACCTTGAACGACCTTCGGTTTTATGCGGGCATGGCCATCAGCCCCGTCATCGCCACGCGCAAAAACATACTGGAGACCATCGAACAGAACTATCATTTTGACACTTCTTCTGTCGAAAAAATCGTTCAGGCCTCCGCCAAAGATTTTGAAGAAGGCACCCTGCAAGTCATTCCAGACATCGCGGAAGCCAACCTGCTGCATACCGATACCCGTGCACTCGAGGAAAAAAGTCAACTGGGGCCCGTCGTGCAGCTCACCAATGTCATTGTCGGAAAGGCCATTAAATTGCGGGCCAGCGACATCCATATCGAGCCGGGACAAAAGGATTTTCGCGTGCGCTATCGCATTGACGGGCTGCTCAAAGAAGAGATGCGGCTCCCCAAATGGGTGCAAAGCCCGCTGGTGTCCCGGATCAAAATTCTCGCCACGCTGGATATCTCGGAGCGGCGGCTTCCGCAGGACGGCGCCGTTCGTGTCATGGCGGAAGGACGGGCGGTGGATCTTCGTGTGTCCACTCTGCCGACTACCCACGGGGAAAAGGTCGTGCTGAGAATCCTGGATCAATCGAAGGTCCTGATCGACATCGATCAGGTCGGCCTGCAGGATAAAGACGCCGAAATCGTCCGAAAAATGATCCGAAAACAGAAAGGGATGATCCTGGTGACAGGCCCCACCGGCAGCGGGAAAACGACGACGCTTTACGCCCTTATTCAGGAGCTCAAGTCGGTCACCAATAATTTAACAACCGTCGAAGACCCGGTGGAGTATACGATCGACGGCATCAACCAGATTCAGATCAATAATGAAGTCGGGCTCACATTTTCCAGTTGTCTTCGCTCCATTCTCCGTCAAGATCCCAATATTATCTTCGTCGGGGAAATCCGAGATAAAGAGACCGCGGAAATCGCCTTTCGGGCCGCGATGACGGGGCACCTGGTTCTTTCGACGCTTCACACCAATGACGCTCCCTCCACCATTACACGTCTGGTGGATATCGGCATCCCGCCCTACTTGATTTCCTCCAGTCTCGTCGGCGTTATTGCGCAGCGTCTCGTGCGGAAACGCTGCACACGCTGCAAGGAGCTCATTGGGGAGGAGGATACCGAACCCGACCGCCGCAGAACAGGCTGTTCCCTGTGTAATCACACGGGTTTCAGTGGCAGAGTCGGGGTCTTCGAAGTCATGCCCATCACCCCGAAAACCCGTGAACTGATTTCGTCGGGGGCCACCGATGAGGAAATCCGCGCCGCGAGCACCTCTGTGGGCATGACGACGATGGAGGAGGACGCACTCGTAAAAGCCAGGGCGGGGATGACAACACTGGAAGAGGTGGCGCGCGTGGTCGAGAAGGAAGAAGTCTTCAAAAGCACCTGTCCGACCTGCCAGCGATCCATCCGCATTGATTTCCTGATCTGCCCCTATTGCGCGGAGGACTCCCCCTATGTCTGCAATGCCTGCGGGAAACTGCTTCAGCCGGACTGGACGGCCTGTCCCTACTGTCGGCATGAAATTTCACAACATACCTGACGATGGCGAGCCACTGTTTGTTCGCCACACACCACGATTGAAAGCCGACGCATGTACACCGTGACCCGTGAAATCAATTTCTGCTACGGACACCGGCTCTTAAACTATCCGGGGAAATGCCGTCATTTGCATGGTCATAATGGACGAGTCGAGATTGAAATCTACGCCGAAAAACTGGACGCGCTCGGCATGGTTCGGGATTTTGAAGAAATCAAAGAGATCGTCGAAAGCTGGATCACCCAACACATTGACCATAAAATGATTTTGTGCAGGAAAGATCCCATCATCCCCGTCTTAAAGACATTGGATGAAGCATATATTCTTGTGAATGAAAACCCCACCGCTGAAGTCATCGCGAAAATGATTTACGACTATGCACAAACCCAGGGACTGCCCGTGTCAGAGGTGCGGCTTTGGGAAAATGACCGTTCCTGCGCGGCTTATCGAAAATAAAATCAGATCAGGATCTTTTAATCCGGTCGTGAACTGCCCGGCTAAAAGAATGACAGGAGTTGGACGAGGGTTTCCCGCATGGCTTTTCGCTCGACGACCATGTCGATCATACCGTGCTCCAGCAGAAACTCCGCCCGTTGAAACCCCTTTGGAAGCTGCGCTTTGATGGTTTGCTGAATCACACGCGGCCCGGCAAACCCGATCAGGGATTTAGGCTCCGCGATAATAATATCCCCCAGCATTGCAAAACTTGCGGTCACCCCGCCAAAGGTCGGGTCGGTCAGGATTGAAATAAAGAGCCCTTTTGCCTCTTGCAGCTGTGCAACCGCCGCGGAGGTTTTCGCCATCTGCATGAGAGACAACACCCCCTCCTGCATTCTTGCTCCCCCCGAGGCGCAAAAAAGAACAAACGGGATCTTTTCCACTTTGGCGCGTTCAAGCCCCCGCGTTAATTTCTCGCCCACAACGGAACCCATACTGCCGGCCATAAAACTGAAATTTAAAATTGCGAGAGCAACCGGACGGCAATTGATTTTCGCCCCGCCAATCACCAGGGCATCGGGATAGCCTGTTTTTTCCTGACTCTTATTCAATCGCTCAGGATATTTCATGCTGTCTTTAAAGGCCAGCGGATCTTTGGGGGACAGGGCGGCATCCCATTCCTGAAACGACCCTTCATCGGCAATCAACCCAATGCGCTCATTCACCGAGATGGGGAAGTGATAATCACACTTCGGGCACACCTTGTCGGAGCGGACCAACTCCTTGCGGTAAATAATGCCCCGGCAATTGTTGCATTTGACCCAAAGCCCCTCCGGAAATTTCACTTTCCTGGGGTCGGTTAAAAGATGTCGTTCCTTTTTAAACCAGGGCATCCCGCCATCCCTTTCCCAGCGATGATACAAGCAAGAAAAATACTACCATGCCGCGAAACCTCAATACCGGTAGTGCTCGGCTTTATACGGCCCGTCCACGGAAACCCCGATGTATTGGGCCTGTTCCGGACTCAGACGCGTCAATTTCGCGCCAACGTGCTCCAAATGCAAACGGGCCACTTCTTCGTCCAGCGCCTTCGGCAAACGATAGACATCGGTTTTGTAATCATTTTTCCAAAGCTCAATTTGCGCAAGGGTCTGATTTGTAAAGGAATTGCTCATCACAAAAGACGGGTGCCCCGTCGCGCAACCCAGGTTCACCAGCCGGCCTTCCGCAAGCAGAATAATCGAATGCCCATCCGGGAAGTGATATTCATCAACCTGCTCTTTAATATTCACTTTTTGAATGCCGGGGATCTGGTTCAATTTGGAGACCTGGATTTCATTATCGAAATGACCGATATTGCAGACAATGGCCTTGTCGTTCATGCGCAGCATGTGCTCCGCGGTAATTACATCGAAATTGCCCGTCGTCGTCACGTAGATGTTTCCCTCGGCCAAGGCATCTTCCATCGTCATGACTTCAAAGCCTTCCATGGCCGCCTGTAACGCGCAAATGGGGTCGATTTCGGTAATAATGACCCGTGCACCATAGGATTTCATGGAGTGCGCGCAGCCCTTGCCGACATCACCGTAGCCCGCAACAACGACCACCTTTCCCGCGATCATAATATCCGTCGCCCGTTTAATGCCATCGGCCAAAGACTCCCGGCACCCGTACAGGTTGTCGAACTTCGACTTGGTCACGGAGTCATTCACGTTAAATGCGGGAAAGAGGAGTTTTCCCTCCTCCATCATGTGATAGAGCCGATGCACACCCGTCGTTGTCTCTTCCGACACGCCCTTGATTTCTCCGGCAATCCGACGCCATCGTGCTGGATCTTCTTTGCAGGATCCCTTCAAAGACCGAAACAGCTCCACTTCGTCTTCGGTCGCGTCCTCTTTATCCAGGATAGAAGGGTCTTCCTCCGCATCCCGCCCGACATGAATCATCATCGTCGCGTCCCCGCCGTCATCGACGATCAACTGAGGGCCCTTCCCTTCGGGAAACAGCAGGGCTTGTTTTGTACACCACCAATATTCTTCGAGGGTTTCACCCTTCCACGCAAAAACGGGAATACCCAGATCCGCGATCGCGGCGGCGGCATGATCTTGTGTTGAAAAGATATTACAACTGGCCCACCGGACATTCGCGCCCAAGGCCACCAGCGTCTTGATTAAAACCGCAGTCTGAATGGTCATGTGCAGGGAGCCGGTAATGCGCGCGCCCGCAAGCGGTTTTTCCGAACCGTATTTTTTTTGCAATGACATGAGGCCCGGCATTTCCGCCTCAGCAAGGGCAATTTCCTTATGTCCCCACCCGGCTAAAGACATGTCCCTGATTTTATAGTCATTTCCCGTAACAGCCGTATTCGCCATCTTTACCCTCTTTTATTGGACTGATTCAATCTGATTTATATCCTTTAATCGCGTTCGCACTCAACCCGGTCTATTAAACAATGCCTGCGGCCACCTTCAGTTTTTCCGATAGCTCGGTATTCTCCCACGTAAAATCGGGGTCATTTCTTCCAAAATGTCCGTAGGCCGCTGTTTTTTTATAGATCGCTCTTTTGAGTTTCAAATGCTCAATGATCCCTCTCGGAGACATCGGGAAAAACTCTCTCACGAGTTTTACAAGTTTTTCCTGTGAGATCTTGCCCGTCCCCTGTGTATCGATCAGGACGGAAACCGGATCAACCACCCCGATCGCATAGGCCAGTTGAACCTCGCAGCGATCCGCTAATTCTGCCGCGACGATATTTTTGGCAATATAACGCGCCATGTAAGATGCGGAGCGGTCCACCTTGGAAGGGTCTTTTCCTGAAAACGCGCCCCCGCCATGACTGCCCACACCGCCATAGGTATCGACGATGATTTTCCGGCCCGTAAGCCCCGCGTCTCCCTGAGGCCCGCCGATGACAAATCGACCCGTTGGATTAATGTGATAGATAATGCTTTCCTCGTCAATCATCTCATTCGGAATCACCGGTTTAATCACTTTTTCAATAATATCTTCCCGAAGCTCCTTCAATGTGATATCCGGGCTGTGCTGTGTCGAAATGACAATGGTCGAAACCCGAACCGGCTTTCCATCACGATATTCAATCGTGACCTGTGATTTTCCGTCGGGTCTCAAGTAGGGAAGCACATCCTCTTTTCTGACTTGAGCAAGCTGTTTTGTTAATTTATGAGCAAAGGTAATCGGCATGGGCATTAATTCCGGGGTTTCATTCGTCGCATAGCCAAACATCAGCCCTTGATCCCCCGCGCCACCGGGATCGACGCCCATCGCAATATCCGGGGATTGATTGTGTATTGAGGTCATTACACCGCAGGTTTCATAATCATAGCCGTACTTGGCCCGCGTATAACCAATGCCTTTTATCGTTTCCCGTACAATATCGGGTATTTCAACATAAACAGAAGTGGTGATTTCTCCTGCGACGAACGCGATCCCCGTGGTCACAAAAGATTCACAGGCCACCCGGCACTCGGGGTCGCCCTGAATAATGGCATCCAGCACCGCATCTGAAATCTGATCTGCGATTTTATCGGGATGCCCTTCGGTCACAGATTCCGAAGTAAATAAAAAATTATCACGGGCCATGCTCACCTCCTAATGTGCGGTGGGTTGAACACTTGCATATCATCTTTGGCTCAACATTATACCGCTTTATTTGATAAAGTTCAGCGTTCCGGGTTTTGATCAGACAAAATAAAAGGGTGGCTGCCCGAATTACAGACAGCCACCCTTTTATTTAGAATTTCGGTTGTTTACTTATCCTTCTTCTCCTTCACCTTCGTGGTCTTTTTTATACTGAATCGCTGCGGCACGGGCCCAGCTCAACAAACCAATCAGGACAAAAAAGACAACCGGGGGAACAACGTAAACCGTGGTCGGAATCGGCGGCTCCATCATCAGGTAATAAAATGTGGAAAGCGCCATACGGCCACCAACTTCACCGGCATCGCCATCCCAGGCGAAAAAGGTCATCGGGATGTTTTTGCCATTCACAAGCTGTGCCGACTTTTCTTTATCCTCGGTCAACAAGGCTCTTTTCATGATGACGCGCCAGCGGCCGTTTTCCCATTTGGAATAAACCACTTTGACGTTTTTGTCATCCCGCACCTGAAGGGCATCGATGCCATGGCCTTCAATTTCCTCCACGGTGCCGTCGGACTGCCATTTCCAGATATCCACGCCGTGTTTTTCGTCGCCATGAATAAAGTAGGGCTTCAAGGGCGGCGCAAGGGTTTCCCAAACCTGCGGAAACTGAACCGCGATCCCGTCATTGTAGACACCGACGGGCTCCGGGTTCACGTCTTTTAAAGGTCCACGGGCACGGTCATTTTCGTGAGTGTATTGCGTGGTGTTGATCGCCGGAAAGGCCAACGACGACAGGCGTTTGAAATCATACTTGGCTTCGGCGCTTTCATCACGATGGCTTTCCGTCCGGTCATCCCACTCAAAAAGAATAACCACGTCCTTGTCGTTATAAAGGGAGCGGACCCGAATATCGTCCACCGTCCGGATAAAGTGACGCGGCGGCTGAATAATCTGGCTCGCCATCCCCACAAACTGAGGTTCCAGCACATCCCATTTTTCATCCGTCGGCGATTCCGGCAGTCCACCCTCTTCCACGAACTTGGACTTAATGACAAAGCCAATGGCCGGCCGACCTGTTTCAGGGTCCAACGGCCGTTTGACATCCGTCAGCGACATGACAAAGTTGGCGACGTGCCATCTTTCTTCCTCGCTCAACTCGTCAGCGAAAGACGGCATTGGCGTTCCATTCAACCCCGTAGAAATCTCTCTAAAAATATTTCTGGGATTATAGGGATCACGCCGGTTCCCTCTTAAATTCCACGGCTTTTGAAGATTCGCCGGAAAGATCGGGAAGGCCCAGTCATCCCGCTGCGTCAGGTTCCCGTTTCCGCGGCCTTCGACACCGTGACATTCCACACATTTTGCCTTGTTCATAAAAATGTCACGGCCCTGCTCAATGCTTTCCGGGGACGATGGAATCTGGGTACCGTAACTGATGACGGTAATTTCCTCATCGGGATCATCAAATTCCCGATCCTTCACCAGTTCCTTCTTGACAAAGGCCACCACGTCTATCCGTTCCTGCTTGGAGAGAATGGCACCCCACGCCGGCATCACCGAACCGGGAAGCCCGTGGGTCACCGAGTTAAAAAGATCCTCATCCGTTGGCAACTCTCCGCTTCCCGTATGCCGAATCTTGAAAGTTCCGGCATTAAAGTTTCTGGGCTTGGTCGCCAGGCGAATCGCGGAAGGGCCGTCACCCGCGCCATCCGGCCCGTGACACCACACACATTTACGAAAATAGACCCCCTTGCCGGCCTCGATATTACCGCCCAAGGTTCCCGGTTTGTAGGTACCGGGGGTGGGCTCCAGGGGCGCGGGGGCGACTTTGAAGATCTGCGCCTCTCCGGGGAGAGCAGATGCCAGCACCAAAGCGGCCGCCGCTCCCAGCCCGATGATTGCCCCTTTCAGGCCCTCAACAGCCTTTCTTTCTCTCTTTTCTTCAATCATTATATTTATTCTCCCTTTCAAATCACATTCCAGTCAAATGGACTCGTAAAACGTTCCAAAAGAGATCATCCCCATGTTCTTGGAAAGAATCCTGTATGCCAGTATTCAAAGATGATCACTTTCCAGATTTCGTTTGTCGTCAGATGCTTTTCCCAGGGCGGCATGGCCGAGGCCCAGGGGAAGGCTTCACGCGACAAATCCGGTCCACCTTTTGACACACGCCAGAACACAAAGGTCTCCTGTAACTGAGAGATGGTCCCAGGGTCGGCAAAGTTTGCTGGAATGGGGTTAAAGGCAAATGAAAAGGGGCCTTTTCCGTCGAGGTTGTCCCCATGGCAGAAGAAGCAACCGGCGGTTCCAAAGAACACAACGCCCCCTTGCTGGACTTGTTGAAGAAACTTGGGCACATCACCTGTCCAGGCATTTCCACCAAAATATTGGGCTTCATCACCCACCTTCAGGTAGTTCCCGTCATCCCCAATCCGAAATGGATTTTCCGCAGTTTGAAGGTTCAATGTTTTTTTATGAACATTGATACTTGCCGGCGGCGCCGGATGCACCGTCCTCAACTCGATCGGCTCTCCGAATTTCGGGAGCATCTGGTTGTAGGTTTGAAAGGCGATCAACCCCGGCACAATCAGGAAGGTCGCGTAACGCGAAATTTTCGCCGTTCCATGATCTTCCCGCAACATCACCGCAATGGGATGGGAAAATTCCTCCCACGAGGGTCTTGTAATGGAGCAATAAAGAAAGATCGCCACCGTACAGACTCCCATGTACATCGCCAGCAAGGTGAAAGGAATCGGCGGCCGCAAGATAACACGAAAACCGACATAACAAATAATCCACAGCAGGGGCGCCTGGATGAGTTTCGGCAAGGGAATCCCCATTTTGTCCTTAATCAGCCATGCGGACAGAATTGCGAAGGTCACAAGACCCACCTCGATCGCGACAAAGGTTCCGGCGTCGAAAGGACCGCCACCACCACCGGCCCAGGCAAACATCGGGACAGCCAGGATCAGTGCCAAGACCTGCGCAAACAAAGTCTTTGGTTTAAACTTACTCATAATTACTTTGCCTCCTTTTTCATACGACTGCTTAGTTTAAGCCGATAAAGGTTGAATTTTCGATCCCTCTGTTCGTCGAAACCCGTGCAGACAGACCTCCCTCATCAAACATCGGCTTATTCCCGGCAAACGCCTCACCGGTTTTCGCTTTTGCCTCCGGTTTTTTAATGGGGCCTTCTTTTTCATTCGGAAGACGATCCATCCCATCGGCGAGAGCTGCGGCCTCATCCTGCGCAATCAAGTGATCCACAAGCACGTCCAGGCCGGATACCGTGAATTTGTGCTTAAAGTCCTTTATCATGTCATCCGCAAAACCCGGCACAATAAAGGCGCCCGGATCCATGATCGACTCAATGATGTATTCACGCGGCGTCGTCGCATGGGCCTTTCCGGCCTTCACCGCCGCCTGATATTCGGGCGACTTGATACGGTTCGGCGCGTTCGTCCCTTCAATTAACAGAGGCCCTATAGCGCCGGTTTTGGCGACGGAAATACCGGGGATCTTATGACAGGCGTAACAGGTCATTTTCGTCACAATCTCCTCCGGCGATTCAGAACCCAGCGCCACAGGAGGTCCTGCCGGTTTTTCTTCTTCCACCGGCGCTTCCTCTCCCGCGCCAAGATCCTTACCCCAATAAGCCTCCCAGTCTTCCTTGGCGGTCCACTTCGAGGGGTCGTCCCGCATTTGGAGAAAAGAGACAACCGCGACAATCTCCGTATCCACCAGTAGAATGGGCGGTTTGTTAATGATCGGCATCGGGCTGACCGTATCGTTCGTTCCCTTCAGGCCAAAGCCTTCCACCACGAAGCAGTTCGGGCAGTACTCCGATTCGATCAAGTACTGTCCGCCCGTTTCGGCGTGAGGCACAATCCCCGAATCTTTTTCCCCATTTGCATGACGTTTCTTTGACTCCTCGTAGCGAACCTCCTTGATGCGCTCGTGAGAGCGCTGTTCCTCGCTGACCTGAAGCAATTTCTGAGGCTCCGTTTTCAAGGCAATCAGGTTCGGGCAACGATCCGCCTTCTGCTCCATAAAAAACCGATGACAAAGCGGACACTGCCCCTTACCGATCGGCCCTTCACCCTTTGCCAGCACGCCCAGCGGATCATGAGAACCGAAAATAATTTTCTCCCCCATTTCCTGCAGCATTTCGGGCGTGACCGCCGAAACGTCGATGGCTTCAGCCGCCTCCGGGGCGTCCCCTCGAATCTGCGGCAGCCAGTTGGTGTATGCCGCAAAAATCCCTAGAATCGTGCAGTACCAGAGGGCCACCTTAAGTACAATGCGTCCTGCTCCTTTTTTCTTAGCCATACCTTCTCCTCTGTTCCTTTCTTTGCTACGTTGGCCCAAGGGGAGCGGGATTGCCCCCCCCTGGCCAATCAAACTCCCGTCATCAGTGACTTCCCGCCGGCACAGCCTTGCCAGCGGCTGCGGCCGCTTCCGCTTCCACCTTCTTCTTGCCCGCGCCCGCAAGGGCACTCAGCCAGAAAACGAAGAGGAGCATCGTCCAGAACAGAAGCACATTGAGCGAGTTAATATTGCCCGCATAGCCGAGCGGATTTGTAAACGCCCACGGCGAATTGTCTCTCAGGATCTCATTGACATGCCAGTGAAGACGGACAGAGGAGCGCAGATAGCCCATCACCGCCATTGTCCAGGTAAAGGCCACGGCCAGCATAAACAGGGCGTAAGCCCCTCTCACAGACATCCTGCCCCAGCGAATTTCGCCGACCTGTTCCGCGCCTTTCAACATCTTCACATTCACGGTCACACCGACAAAAAGAACTGTCAAGGTTGAAGCCACCTGGGGCACCGAAAGACCGATCCGGACATTGGCCGGAATAAAGTAGCCATAGACCCCCAGGAACAGAATATTGGCTTCCGCACCCAGAACCAGGAAGAATAAAAAGATATTCCCCTTCCAGGCCCAAGGCACCTTAAGATTAAGATTGCACCGCTGATAAATAATAAAACAAACAACGGTTGTCGTAATCATTGTATTGATCGCTGTGTTTTTCGCCGACATCACCCCGTAGTTTCCGACAACGGGATGCTGCGCACCGCCCATCGCCTTCAACTCCGCCGGTGTCATCACCAGGGTATGCGGTGTCAACCAGGAGATGGTGGATACAACCAAGACCGCCAGCATGAATTTGAAATACGGATAATATCTTTCAGAACCCGGCATACGGCCCATGGCCTGAAAAAGATAGTAGTTCACCGTGATAAACAGGGTCGCAATCATTGTGGCCTGCATAATAAACACCCAGGCCAGCAAACCGCCCATCAGGGTGATCCCCATCTGCTGCCGATATGCGTAAATTTCCCGCATCAGCCAATAACCCGCGAAGGGAAGCGGAATCAAGGCAAGAATCCCCATAAACATGGCGATGTAACTCATCCAGTCATAGTGCCCTTTTTCCTCAGGGGTCTTGGCTGCAAGAAACTTAAATGCAGAGTAGGCCGCAACAACACCGCCGCCAAAAGCCGCATTCCCCAAAATACGATGAATCACGATGGGCACCATCAGCGGGTTGTGCATGACCTTCCATATATCCCCCAGAAAGCGGCCCTGCGCATCCACCCCGGCCGGCGACATCATAAAGCTGACCCAGGTATTCGCCATCACCATCAGCACGATACCAACGGCATTCAACACAGTACCCAATGCAAGATGGCTCCATTTCCAGTCGCCGTCGCCATCGTTCATGGCATCCCAGCCATAGTAATAGACGTACAACACGCCGCTCTCCAAAATAAAGAGCAAGGCGTAAATATGCATCACAGGCCTAAAGATCCCCGATAAATACCGGAAAAAGCCCGGATAAAGGGCAAGAAACGAAAATATTAAGATCCCGCCCAAAATGGCCGTCACAGAGTAGGCCGTCAAACTGATCTTCATCATTTCATGGGCCAGATCGTCAAACTTTTTCCCCGCCTTCTGATCTTTCCCAAACTGAATAATTCCGATCAGCTCCATAACCCAGACAAACATGGGAACCGCCAAAACAAAGCTTCCAAAATACAAATGCTGCTGATTTGCAATCCAGATAATTGTTCGACTTTGAAAGTCGCCATAAGAACCATAATCATCCGGATAAACAAGCTCACCCGCGGGAGGGCCGGAAACGATTCCGAACTCGCCCTCTTCCTTGTAAAAAACGTCTTTCGCTTTTTCTGGTTCTGCTTCTCCTTCCTCCGCCACAGCCGCCTCTTCCTGCGCCATCACAACGGCAGGGGCGAACGGAAGAAGGACGAGCATCCCAATCATGCTCAGCAGGAGCCACGCTCCGACCTTCTTTTTGCTGTCTCTAAATAGATTTAACATTAAGCTTTCCTCCTTAAGGAAGTTTTAAAGAAAAGACTGCCAAAAAGCAGTCAAGGTTTTTGCCAACCCTAATTGAGGCCATAGAAGTAGTCGAGGTTTTGCGCCGGCCCCATCAAAACCCAATTCAAAAAAAGGTAATAGTAGAGTGATGTTCCAGCGAACATAATCACACCCCACACAATTTTCTGGCCGATACCGACCTTTTCCTGTGCTTGCTCATCTGACATTTATCTGCCCCTTTATTTTTAATCAGCTCAGGTTACAAGTAAGCTTACAACTCAACTACATCAACGCTTGAATCTAATGAATAAATCCAGGCGGCGCATGCATCGAATACCAGCTAGCCCAGCATAAAAATGCTACGGACAGCCAGAATAATTTTTTACCAATATTTGCTTTTGGCCTATCTTCCGCCATGACGAGAACCCCCCTTAATACTGTTGGCTACACTTTTCCGGTGTTGAAATGACGGGACTATAGCCCAAATGATTTGCCTTGTCAAGCCCAAACACACCCGGCAAAACCCTGGTCAAGGCTTGACTTCATTTAGTCCGTTATGGTTATAGTAATTAATATTTTTTAACTTGAGGAATCAGGGAAAAGGGAGAAGTTACAGATGAAGCTACCAAAGAAACAGGAAGACGCGCCTTATTATTCTCATAAGAATTCGCCTCTTTTTGATCTCTTCATTATTATCGGTCTTATTTTTAACGGCTTGTTCGTTATCTTCTTCCTTTTGTACTGGCTGGAACTGGTCTAAAACCCTTTTGCTGTAAAATTTCTGAAATTTTACAGACCACGCTTCTCATCATTCACCACCCGCTATTGCTCTTCTGTTTTTGCGCACCTGAATCCAACCGCTTCATAGCGGTACCCCGGGATCATTTTCAATCTTCCCGTTGTTCTGCCCGAGTAGAGCGAATCCCGCCACGACGACCCCCTCAACACCTTCATTTCTCCTTGTTCAGGCCCTTGGGGGTTTTTTGAAGGGCCCTGCGCATAATATTGATCGTCGTACCAGTCCTGCACCCACTCACGGACATTTCCCGCCATGTCATAAAGACCGTAGGGGCTTTTATCCTGCTCATAGGACCCCACAGTCATCGTAAATACGCCCCGATCATCTTTTCCCTTAAAATTAGCAAAGGTCGGCTCAAATTTTTCCGTCCAGGGCCAAGACAATCCCTCGGTGCCTCGTGCGGCTTTTTCCCATTCCGCCTCGGTCGGCAAACGCAGGCCCGCCCACTCGCAATACGCGTAAGCATCCAGCCAGCTCACGTAAATCGCGGGTTGGTTGGGGTGATTAAAAAAGTGAATATCCTTCACGTAACGATTCAGGGGTTTTCGATGACCGGTCGTCGCGACAAACTGATCATATTGATGCTGGGTGACTTCATACTGGTGGATCGCAAAAGCATCAAGATACACCGCACGCTTGGGTTGCTCATCCGTACCCCCGTCTTCGGCCCCCATGATAAATTCCCCGGCCGGGATCACAATCATCGGATTGTCTCGCGGCGGCTCGGAAAAGTTAATGGGGTTTTCGGCGACCACAGCCGTCCTGTCCTTTGGTTGAGAGGAAATAATCATGAAAATCCCCACCCCCACCAAAAATAAAATGAAAAGAACATAAACCCTGATAAATGTCTTATCCATATCTTTATCTTGACCTCACAATCACTTGAAAATCAGGTTAGCATAAAGCAAGAAATGGAATCAAAACCCCCTTCACGACTTTATGCGTCGGGCTTGATCACGCCTTGACAGCCAAGCGGCACCCCGCTATTATCCCCAATGACTTATTACGGCGACCAACACGGATTACCTCATGAATCACATACAAAGCCGCGCATGCTTTTACATGACCTTTTTACTCACAGCCCTCATCCTTTTCACAACCGCCGCCCCGGGTAAAGACGCACTCGCTTCGTCCCCGTCATCCGGCATTTCAGAAGACATCTATTTTAAAACACCGGGCACCATTTCAGGCCCGCACGCGCCGGAATTGAATTACCCGGAAAGCTACGACGGAAGCGGAAAGCTCGACAACCGCTCGATCCTGTGGGTGCTCATCCAGCAGCATTTTTTCCTGGGGAGTTTCATCCTTGGGGTGCCCATGATGGCCTGGATGCTGGAAATTTTCAGTTATTTTCGACGAAAGTCCAATCCGGCCAGCGCGGAAAAACATGACAGTCTGGCCCACGAATTCATGCGGATCGGGCTTCCGTTTTATCCGCTCACGATTGTCTTCGGGTTTGCATTGCTCGGTGCATTCATTTTTCTCTACAGTGAATTTTCGAGATACATGTCAACGATCTTTCGCCCGGTTCTTTATTTTTATGTGGTCGTCTTCTTTTTAGAGAATGTATTGCTCTACGCCTACACCAAAACCTGGGATCGCTGGAAAACAGGGATCGCCAAGTGGAAACATCTGGGGCTCGGGGCGGCGACCTGCTTCAACGGCCTCGTCATCATCTATCTTGCGAACGCCTTGATGGCCTTTATGATGTCACCGGCCGGCGTTGATTCGGAAGGCCATTATCTCGGCAACATCTGGAACGCCGTCAACACGCCGCTCTGGAACCCCCTCAACATTCACCGGATTCTGGCCAGCATCATGTTCAGCGGCGCGGTTATCGCGGCCTACGCCGCCTATCAAATGCTGACGACCCGCGACCCGGCAAAGCGCGCGCACTACGACTGGATGGGGCACGTCTCCATCATGATCGCCATCGTCAATCTTTTTATCCTCCCCTTCGCGGGCTACTGGTTCGCGAAAGAGATCTTTATTTACCGGCAGCGGATGGGCGTGACCCTCATGGGCGGTAAACTGAGCTGGCCCTTTATCATGCAGGCCATGTTGATCGGGCTCATTTTCATGACCGTCACCTATTATCTTTGGCAGGGCACCGCGCGCATGCGCGGCTCGGAGCGCTACCGGCATCTGGTTAAATACACCATGTTTATCCTGGCCACCGCCTTTTTGATTTGGGCCACACCGCACACGATTCCCGCGAGTCAGGGCGAATTCAAGGCGATGGGCGGCTCACAGCATCCGATTGTCGGCTACTACGGCACCATGGCCGCAAAGAACACCGCCATTAACACCATGATTTTGAGCTTCGGGCTGTGCTACATCATCTTTCACCGATGCAACAAAGAAATCACCGTCTCGTGGTCCCGCTGGGGGAATACCGTCATGGCGCTCATGTTCATCGGCGCGGAGGCCTTCGTTATCTTCGTCGGCGTCTACGGTTTTTTCATCCCGGCCAATGTCCGCGTCAAGCTGGCCTTTCCGCAGTTCATGGTAGCCATCAGCGCCCTGACGGGCGGCATGCTGCTGAACATCGCCATGCTGAGGAAATCAAAAATCATCGGCCCTGTGCAATGGGGGAAACTCCCGACTTCCGGGGCCTTCGCCCTTTTTTCACTGGCCGTGTTCATCTCGACCACAATGGTTTTAATGGGCTACATTCGTTCCTCGGTGCGTCTGGACTGGCACGTCACGGAAATCCTGAAGGATACGACGCCTTGGGCGGGCACCCCTTCCCTGAGCTACGCCATGGGCATGGTGGTGTTTAATGTCGTGGTTTTCTGGGCGATCAGCACAGTCATCTTCCGAATCGGAAATCGCAAGACCACGAGAACCTTTTCGATGAGATCAAATCCCGTCACGTCGAGCGGCACTTCGCCCGAAGAATCACCCCTGCCGTAAGTTTGAACCTGTTCTCACATAAACTCTAATCGCTCTGGTTTTCCTCAACAATTTTTGGAACGACTTCGGCCGCCTTTCCGCAGAGCGTCACATCAGCTAAACCGGAGAGCGCGGGTGCGGGATTGATTTCCACGACAAAGGCTCCTGAGTCCTTCGCCATCGACGCGAAAGAGGCCGCGGGCTGAACCACTGCGGAAGTGCCGATGACCAGCATCAGGTCACAGGCCCGGCATTCGGCGATACTTCGCGTTAAATGCCCGCTGTCAATCGCCTCCCCAAACCAGACAATGTCCGGCCTGAGCAGGTCGGCACAATGCGCGCACGTTGGAAGAGGCGGCAAATCCAAGTCGCGATTCTCCATTTTCTGGCCGCAGCCCATGCAACGCATCCGCCAAATATCACCGTGCAGCATAATCATGTTCCGGCTGCCCGCCAAGGCATGCAAACCGTCCACATTTTGCGTGATCAACAAATATCGCGCCGCCCGCGCCTCAAGCCGCGCCAGGGCCTCATGCGCGGCGTTGGTTTTTTTTGAGGCAATCAAACCACGCCGCCACTGATACCAGGACCAAACCAGCGTCGGATCGCGCGCAAAGGCCCCGGGCGTCGCCAAATCCTCCGCCCGGTGGGTTTTCCACAGCCCCTCATCCCCTCGAAAGGTCGGGATGCCGCTTTCAGCGGAAACCCCCGCGCCGGTTAAAACAACAAGGGATTTTGAAGCAAAAACACGTCGTCGCACATCGTCAATGGAAGCCTCCAAATCTCCTCCGCATTTCCCGGTCCCCGCGTCCTCATCATTGCGCATGACGTCCTCAACAACGACTTGACAGAATTAAATTAAGCGGTACGATTTCTATGTTCATTGTTATTTCTCCTTAGCACCAAGTGAACAAGAAGCAGACAGCACGAACCCCCTTCGGACAGCAGACCGGAGGGGGTTTTTGCTTTGTCTCAATTGGGGTAACGAGAAAAAAGAAATGCGAAAAGGCTGAACCCATCCCCTCAGCGCACGGGGTTTTCGGGGCCGCGGCCACGGAAGGCATCCACAAACTCCAGCACCTTTTTTTTATCCAGTCCCTTCAGGCGCAGGATGGCCCGCCAGGCGGTCACGATGACGGGGTGTTCCTTATCGTCGCGCGTCACCATCAACATGCCATCCCACTGGCCGAGATATTTGTGCGTCAAGTCCTTCAGCCACTTCACCTCTTCCGCCGACAAGGCGGAGCGGTCAAAATACAGCACGATGTTGCCGTGCTCCAAATTATGCACCAGAAGCTCGGGCCGCGTCTCGCTCGCCTCGTAAACACTCGGGGGCAGCCAGCGCGGATCGTGCGGGCCGGAGGTCGGGGGATCCGTTTTATAAAAGGAGCGTGTTCCCTCGCGGATGTGTCCGTGGCCTTCGTTTTCATAAAACTCGACCCCTTCCGGCACATCCGGCGGCATGGGGGGGCCTTGCTGGGCCCCAGCCCCGGAAGAAAACCACAACAGGGCCGCCAGAATCAAAAAAGCAAAATAGCCTTTCTTTTGAGTAATTCTTGAAATGGTGTCTATCCGATTTTGCATGTTGAATCCCCTTCGGCCAAACATATTTCCCAAATAAAGTTAAGACACTTCGCAAACGCGCTTGATCAAGGCCGACACCGCAATCTTGTCCCCGCCGATTTCTTCAATCTCCGCCTTGGCCTTGGCGACAGAGGGAACGGCCGTGTCGGGCAATATGACGGACTCCCCCGCCTTTCGGGCTCGCGCCTCCACAATCACGCGCACCACAGCCCGTGACGAAACCGGCAGCGCCTCCAGTTCCCGAAGCGCCCCGGTCGTCCATTCCATTTCGGGCTCGGGAATCTGCAAGGTGACCTCCCCTTGAATCATGGCCTGGCAGGACA
>JBHHXB010000002.1:0-30068 GCA_046756825.1 Nitrospiria bacterium
TGTCGGCCCGGTCATACATGACCGTCGTGCCCGCCGTCGCCCGGCGGTCTCCGGCGACCAGGACTCCCGACCGATATTTAAAGGCCAGAATCGTCGTCGCAGCACTGACGAAGTCCCTCGAAGCGGCGGCATTGCCGCCGACCGGAAAAACGGAGGTACCCAATTGATAACCTTGGGTTTTCAGCAAACTGAGGAAATCCCCTTCACCCATTATTCCCCCGTCCTCTGCCGGTAGCGTTCCGACTGCTTCGGGTCCACCTTGCGCATTCTTTTTAAAAGCCGGTCCCGAGAGGAGTCGGTATCCGGTTTCTTCGGTCCGCCCGTCTCCCGCGGCTTCTCCACGGGATCAAGCGGTTTTTCACGTCGTTCAAATTTTCCAATCATCATGCCTCCTAAACAACCCATTCGCCGTCGCGGACTCACACGCCGATCAATTCATCGACCGTCCGGCATTGGCGAATCCGTTCAATTTCCTGCCGCACCGCCCGGGGTTCAAAGAGCCGGTCCATCGCGTAAACCCGCTTTGTCATCCCCCCTTTAAAAACGATCCTTTCCCATTGAATCTTATAAATTTCTTTCAAAAATTTCGAGACGATCATCCCCCGCACCCCGGCGCGCGTCTCCGAAGGCGGTGTCTCCATTGCCGTCCGAACGGCCTCGTCGGACACAAAACGATGCACCGCACCCTCCATTTCCAAACCGAGAAACAGTCCGCGCTCCGGGTCGATGTTGTGATATTCAAGATCCAGTCCAAGCAGACGCGTGTCCCGCCAGTCCGTCCCTTCCGCCTCGATAAAGGTTTCCAGGAGCCACTTTTTCGCCACCCAGTCCAGCCGGTCGGCCAAACGCATGGGGTCGGATTCCAAGGCATCCAAGGTCGTCTCCCAATTTTCCAAAATCCAGCGGGTCTCACCGTCCGCCGAGGCAAAGGTGTTTTTCGCCGCATCAAGATACAGCCGCTGATGATCGACGGCAAACATACGACGGCCGCCGGACAGACGCAGGAGATGTTTTAAATCAATGGCATGAGAAAGCGTCCGAACCGCGGCGACGGGCTCCGACAGCTCGGCCGCCTTCGGAGCAAGCCCCCGTGCAATCAGCTCCAGTACCAGCGCGGTCGTTCCAACTTTCAGCGCCGTCGCGAACTCTGACATATTGGCGTCGCCGATAATGAGATGAAGCCGCCGGTAATGGGCTTGATCCGCGTGGGGTTCGTCGCGGGTGTTCAAAATGGGCCGGGCATGCATGGTGTCGATGCTCGTTTCGACTTCGATGAAATCAGCGCGCTGGGAAAGCTGAAACCCCTCCTGTTTGTAGCCGTCACAGTTTTCAACCCCGACTTTTCCCGCGCCCGCGAAAATCTGGCGGGTCACCAAAAACGGAACCAGGCTCGTCGCGAGATCGGCAAAAGGCACGTGACGCGGCACGAGATAATTGTCGTGACAGCCATAGCTGTGTCCGTGAAAATCCGTGTTGTTTTTATAAAGCTGCACCGCCCCGGGCACTCCCAACATACGGCTGCGTTTCCTGGCGCAGTCCAGCAGAATGCGCTCCCCCGCACGGTCGTGGGCGATCAGGCTAAGTAACGTGCCACACTCCGGCGTTGAATACTCGGGGTGCGTGTGATCATTGTAAAACCGCGCGCCGTTCGCCAGCATGAGGTCGCTCTTCATTTCATGAAAGGAGAAGGGACGATGCCGGTCTTTCTCCTCGAATTCCAGCTCTTCCTCCTCCTGTTGAAGCATCTTGGCCCGGAAGCCGCGCGCATCCTGCTTCGGGTCTTCCCCGCCGTAGTCCCAGTCGGCGCGAAAGGGACGGTGATGACGGCGAACGAGTTCCATCGACTCGACGACCGGGTCGGATGTCTCGACATCCTCGCGGATAATGCCGTATTCGGTCTCGATGCCAAAAAGCCGGGTCATGCCTTGTCCCTCTTGACGATTTAGATCACGCTCTTCACAGTCCGGGCGCGGGGCTTGCGTTTGTTGAAAAGAGAAATATCCACGACATTTTCAGGGTCGTGATCAATCAGCGTGAGCCAGTCTTCGAGGATGCCGGTCGGCGGCAAAATTTCGCCCTCTTTGTATTCCTCGGCCAGGGATTCAAGCAGGTCTTCCTTTCGAAGACCTTCCTCCCCGCCAGCGATGGCGCGTTTAATCGCCTTTTCCTTCGTGCGTTCGACCACGGACGCAATGATCGCCCCGTTGACCAGGTCCTTCCGATAAAGCGTTTCCCGGCGGCTGCTTTTAAGACGCACTTCGATCATCCGGCTCGCATCACCCGTGTCGAACAGGGCGGCCACGCCGTATTCAATCAGTTTTTCGCGGGCCGCCGCAGGGTCGCCGTCCGCCTCATCCAGGAGCGCTTTTCCCAGGGGCAGCTCCGGCGTGAGATAAATACCGAAAATCTCCCGAGCCGCTTCCCTGTTTGGTCGGCCGATCTTGATTTTCCGGTCGATGCGGCCGGGCCGAAGCACGGCAGGGTCGATCAAATCCGGCCGATTCGAGGCGAGAATAATGACCGTCTCTTTCAAGGAGGCCACGCCGTCCATCTCGGCGCAGAACATCGGCACAAGCGTGCTCGAAATATTGTGAGACCGCGACGCGCGGCGGGTGCCCAGGATGGATTCCGCCTCGTCAATAAAAACAAAGGGAAGATAGCCGGAGTCACGCTTCTCCCGCGCCTGCGCGAAAATCTCCCGCACCATACGTTCCGATTCGCCCAGCCACATGTTCAGAATTTCCGGGCCTTTGACGTGGAGAAAGTATTCCTCGACTTTTTCTTTTTTCTCTTCCCGGAGACGTGAAACCAGACTGGCTGCCGTCGCCTTGCCGATCAGGGTTTTGCCGCAGCCAGGCGGGCCGTACAATAAAAAGCCCTTGGGCTGGGCGTACTGAAAACGCTTGTAGAGATCCGGATAAAGCAGGGGCTGCTCCAGGGTATCGCGGATGGCGTCGATCGCGTCTTGTTGACCCCCGATTTGCTCCCAGCCGACCTTTGGTGTTTCCTCTAAAAAATAATTCCGCTTCTCCGACGCCTCGACCCGCTCCACGGCCACACGATGACTCGAATCCGTACGAACCTCGTCGCCCACTTTCAGGGTTTCATCCTTCAATGCGTCGGCGCGAATGAGCAAGGCGGCATTCAAGCCGGTCTCCTGCGCCGCGCGGATACGGCCGTCCGGCAAGAGCGCGCTGATTTTCATGACGGCCCCGGCGTTGTCGCAGCCCAGGGTTTCCAGGACGACATAGGCCTCGTTCACCAGAATCTGCGCGCCGATCCGCAATTTTTCCGGCGAAAGCCGCGGGTCGATGTTGGCGTAGTATTCCGCCCCGCCGACGACGATGTGGGCTGTCTTCTCCGTCGGGAGGGCCAGCAGAGTGCCGATGCGGTTCGCGGGCGCGGTGACCTTTTTGACCACCTCATTGAGTTTTTTCAGCTCCGCCTCGCGACGCTGAAAGGCCACATCATTTTCCATCACCCGCTGCCGCAGACGGTTTAAAATCCGCCGATGATCGTCCTCGACCGTCTCCAAAAGCACCTGGTCAATCAACTGCAACAGGGTTTGATCAGCCGATTCTTCGCAAGGCGCCTCAAACGCCTCTTCATCATCGGGCCGCTGGCCGCTCATTTCGATCTACCTCAAAAACTCGATGTCCCTAAAAATCCTTGGGTGAATTTGAAAATTCTATGCCCCCCTTTCGGTCATGTCAACCACAGGCCTGCGCTCTCTCCCGGGAGCCCTTGCCGTGAGACCGCCATGAGCGTAAGGTATATGGATCGTCATCAAAATGAACTTCGGTAGTTCAGGGCGCGGCCCGGAATGCAAGTGACGCTCACACAACAACGAAGAACGGTCAAAAGGCTGCTTAAACCGGCGGCCAAACTGTTGACCCTGGTTCTTCTGGTTTTGATCGGATGGCAGGTTGCCTCCTGGCGGACAGCCCAAAATACCGCTACGCACCGCCCGCTCCAAATTGCGGCAGGGGCCTATCACACCTGCGGTTTTTTTTCGGATCACACGCTGAAATGCTGGGGCCGAAATGGAAACGGGCAATTGGGAAACGGGACCTTCAAAGGCGGCTTTGCACCACAGACGGTCTCCGGCGTGACATCAGCGGCCGCCGTTTCGACCAGCGCCTTCCACACCTGCGCCCTGCTTTCCGGCGGAAAGGTGAGCTGCTGGGGCAGCAACGACAGCGGACAAATCGGAGACGCCCCCTTCGGCGGTTCCGCCGAGCCGCAGGAAATCCCGCAGATCAGCAATGCCGTTTCCGTCGCGGCGGGTGGGCGTCACAGTTGCGCCGTACTCTCCGACGGCACGGCACGGTGCTGGGGGAACAACAGCAGCGGACAACTGGGCATCGGCACCCGGCCAGCCACCTCCGCGCTGCCCATCACAATCCCGCAGATTACGAAGGCCAAATCCGTTTCCGCCGGCGGCAATCACACCTGCGTCCTGCTCGAAGGCGGCGTGGTCGCCTGTTGGGGCAACAATGAAAAAGGACAGTTGGGTCGGGGGACACGCGGAAAAACCGGAGTGCCCTGGCTGGTTTCCGGGGTAAGACATGCCGTGTCGCTTTCGGCGGGAGGGGATCACACCTGCGCCCTGATATCGGACGGGTCGATCCAGTGCTGGGGCGAAAACAATAGCGGACAACTTGCGACGAACACCTTCGACCACTCCCCTCAAGCCCTTGAAATCCCCGGCATCACAAACGCGGTTGCCGTGACAGCGGGGGCCTTTCACACCTGCGCCGTGCTCAAAGACGGGACAATGCGGTGCTGGGGAAAGCATGTCAACGGACAGCTCGGAAAAACCGACCCGCCGGACACCCCGGCCCCCGCGCCCGTTCCCGGCGTCACATCCGTCGTTGCGGGCAGCGCGGGCGCATTCCATACGTGCGCATTGGATACGACGGGTCGTATCGAATGCTGGGGGATGAATAACAGTGGACAACTCGGGCTCAACGGCCCGAAAGGGCATTCTCCCGCGCGTGGTTATGTGAGACTGCCATGAACCCGGATCACAATCCGCGAAGGCTCCCTCGTTGTTTTTTCGTATAAAATCGCAAGGCTTTCATATAAAATGTCCCCCGGCTTAAACGCACTTTGGGAACAGGCATGGAAACGTCGCACTCGGAAGACTTTTTAAAAGAGAATATCTCGAAGGTCCATGACCTGCTTGAAAAGCAGAAGCTCGTCGAAAAATTCGTGCATGAGCAAATGTCGCCGAAGCAGGACCTTGTGGATTCCCTCGTCCATCGCCAGCATTTAAACCAGCTTAAAAGTCTGCTTGAACCACTCCACACGGGTGATATCGCCCATATTCTGGAAGTCCTCCCCTTTGCGGACCGTCTGACGATCTGGCAGCTCATTAAGGAAATGCGCGGCGGGGATGTGTTGCTGGAGGTCTCCGACTCCGTCCGCGAAAACCTGATCGACACGCTCTCTCCCGAAGACCTGTTGATCGCGCTGAACCAAATGGACGGAGACGATCTGGCCTATATTGCGGAGGATCTCCCCGAGGAAATCTTGCGCATCCGGCGGCAGTCCCTGACGACGGAAGACCAAAACTGGCTCCGCACGGCCATGGCCTACGAGGAAAATACCGTGGGGCACCTCATGAGTAACGAGATGGTTGTCGTGTATGTGACGGATACCCTTGAGATGGCGGCCAAAACCCTGCGCGGCCTTGAGGAGCTTCCGATTCATAACGACAAACTCTTCGCCGTGGACCGTCGGGGCCTGCTGAAAGGGATCTTAAGTCTTCAAGACATTTTGCTGAATGACCCGAGACTGCCCGTGCAGAAAGTCATGACCTCAAAGTTTGTTCAATTTTCACCGCACGATGACGCGGGGGAGGCCTCACAGGCCTTTGAACGCTACGACCTCGTTTCCGCGCCCGTCGTCAACGAACGCGGAAAGCTCGTCGGCCGGGTAACTGTTGATGTCGTCATGGACTTCATCCGGGAAGAAACGACGGAGGACGTGCTCAGCATGGCGGGGATCACCGGCGAGGAGGACTTATTCGCCCCCGTCCTCAACAGTGCCCGAAACCGCGGGATCTGGCTCATCGTCAACCTGTTCGCCGCCTTTTTCATTTCCCGCATCATCGGCTTGTTTGAAGGCACGATCGCGCAAATCGTCGCCCTCGCCGTCTTAATGCCCATCATCACCAACATGGGCGGCAATATCGGCAATCAAACCGCCTCGCTCATTATCCGGGGCATCACGCTCGGGCAAATCAATGAGGAAAACACCTTCTATCTATTGAGAAAGGAGCTTGGCGTGAGCGCGCTCAACGGGGTCGTCATCGGCATCGTCGTCGCTCTTTTTTCCTATGTTTTTTATCAGAGCACCTCACTCGCGCTCGTCATCGCCGCCTCAATGCTGCTCACCTTCATCGTGGCCGCCGCGCTCGGTCTGGCCGCGCCCATCCTCCTTCAAAAACTGGGTCGGGACCCCGCACTGGGCTCCAGCATCATCATGACCGCCACCGTGGACAGCGTCGGATTTTTTATCTTTCTCGGCCTGGCGTCCTTCTTCCTCGTATAAGCCCTGGCATTTGACAGTCGCGCAGCGCGTTGATATTTTTTGAATCAAGCGACGGCGGCATCCATCAACCCGGATAATCTTCATGGCCCCATCACAAAACACAACATCCAGCTCCCCTGCAAGAAAACGCATCCTCACCATCGGAAGCGGCACGGTGGAATACGTCCTTAAACCCGGTGGAGATCACATCGAATGGGGCGGCAAACACACGGCGGACATCACGACGCTCTACGGTGGAAGCGGCGTCAACTACGCCATGCGGCTGCTTTCCGCCGGTTTGGACGCCTTCCCCATTCTCGCCATCGGCCACGACGAAGCCGCCCTGAAAATCCAGCAGACCTTATTGTCGGCCTCGGAAAAAGGCGGTGGCTCGCCCGCCGTGGCGCGCTTCCTCCAGCCGGACGATCCCACGACTTTATTCAACCCGGACATCCGCACTTCGCACACCGTCATTTTCGCGCACGGCGCGCAACGGACGCTCTTCACGCAGGCCCCGAAAAAAAACACGGGCATTCTTTCATCGCTCAAACATCGTATCCAGTCCGCGCTGGATGCCATTGGAGACGACCCCGACGCCGTCATGATCGGGCACCTGCACAGCGACGCCAAAAACACGGGTCCGCACCCCGGCGCGCACACCCAATACGTCATTGACATGTTCAAAGGCCGGGCCTCGCTCTTTGCGAATTTTGGAAACAGCCAAATCGAACTGGGTCTGGATTTCTGGAAACCCGCGCTCTCTCATATCGACCTCTTCCAGCTTAATTTAGAAGAGGCCAGACGTTTCTTTTCGAACGGACGGCAAAACGCCACGCTGGTTCAGGTCGTGGACCGCATCCGGTCTCTGGGATTAAATGCCGTCATTACGCTCGATAAATTCGGGGCCGTCGGCATTTATCGGGACAAACCGGAAAGCATCATTCTCGCCTGGCCCTTGATCGACGGCACAGAAATCGTGGACGCCACCGGCGCGGGTGACGCCTTTGGCGCGGGTCTCGTGTCGCGTTTGTGCCGACGGGGCCAGCTTGATTTCTCAACCTTTCACGAGGCCATCGAAACCGCGCGGACCTGGTCGGCCCTGGCCTGCACCTCACTCGGCGGATGCAGCGACTGCCCGGATCAACACACGCTCGACGCCTATCAACTCGCGCACGCCAACGGGAAAAGCCGCCCGGTTGAAATCAAGGACCACCATTACGCGGCTGAAATCATGTCCCTCATCGACATCGCCTTCAGCGAAGCCAGCTGATTTGACCCACCCGGAACCCGGCCGTTAAAATAACGGCATGTGGCGATTTCATCGGATTCAGATCATCTTTTTCCTGATAGCAGGGCTTGTTTCGCCTGTGCAAGGGGCCATGAGCGCCCCGCGCTGGGAGAAAGGCCCGGATGCGCCAACGGCGCGGACGGAGGTGGCCGCTGCCGTCTTAAACGGGAAAATCTACGTCATCGGCGGATTCACCCGTCTGCTCGGGGCCAGCCGCATGGTTGAAATGTTTGATCCGAAATCGCAAACATGGGAGACGCGCGCGAAGCTCCCCGTCGCCCTGCATCACACAAGCGCCGTCGCCTTCAACGGCCGTATTTATGTCCTCGGCGGATTCAAGGGCCGCTTTTCGTGGACACCCTCGGAGCAGGTCTTCGCCTACGATCCCGAAACCGACCAATGGTCCGCCAAACGGGACATGCCCACCGCGCGGGGCGCCCTGGGCGCGGGCATCTCCGGCGGACGTATTTTCGCTGTGGGAGGCCTGGGGCGATCCCGTGACGGGCTCGTCAACACAGGGGCGAACGAGGTCTACGATCCGGCATCCGACCGCTGGGAGGTGAAAGCGCCCCTTCCAACACCGAGGGATCATTTGGCTGTGGCCGCCGTCAACGGCCGGATTCACGCGGTCGGGGGACGTCTGGGCAGCAATTTCGCGCAAAACCTGGCCGACCATCACCAATACGACCCAGACAAAAACACGTGGGTACTCCTTAAGCCGCTGCCGAGGGCGAGAAGCGGCACGGCCGCGGCGGTGCTGAAGGGGCGGCTGCATGTCTTCGGCGGGGAGGGGCCCAAGGGCACCTTTTCGGATCACGACGTCTACGACCCGGAAACGGGCCGCTGGGCGACCGCACCGCCTCTACCCACGGCCCGTCACGGGCTCGGCGCGGCCGTCATTGGAAACAGGATTTATGTGCTTTCGGGCGGACCGAAACCCGGGGGCTCTTACAGCGGCGCAAACGAGATTTTCTTGGCCGATTAACCCTTTCTCAGGGCCTCAAACACCGCTTTCGCGGATGTCGCGTTCATCGACGGAGCCGCTTCCAAATCTTCCAAGGACGCGGCTTCGATATTCTTGAGGCTGCCGAAGTGTTTCAAGAGTGCGCGCCGTCTCACCGGCCCGATCCCCGCCACCCGCTGAAGCGGGGTCTCCAGCATGGCCTTGCCGCGTACTTTGCGGTGATGGGAGACGGCGAAACGGTGGGCCTCGTCCCGCACACGCATGAGCAAATGCGTCACCGGTGCGCCTTCGGGAAGCACAAGGGGATCGGGAATGTCCGGAAAAAAAACGCGCTCGTCCCGCTCGCCCCGTTCCTTCGCCAGGCCAATCAAATCAACAGACGAAAGACCGTATTCCGCCAAGACAGGCCGCACGGCGCTGAGCTGGCCCCTGCCCCCGTCGATTAAAATGAGGTCCGGCAAAACAGTATTCGAACGGCCCGGATCGGACGGGTCTTGCTCCTCAGTCTTACGCCGAAACCGCCGGGTCAAGACCTCCGCCATCATACCGAAGTCATTCGCGCCTTCGATGGTTCTGATTTTAAAATGGCGGTAATCCGACTTCTTCGGAAGGCCGTTTTCGAAAACGACCATCGACCCGACCGCGCTCGTCCCCATGATATTCGAGATATCGTAGCCCTCGATCCGGAAGGGCGTCCGGCTTAAACCCAGGAATTCCCGCAGCATGATCAGTTCGGCCTCGCCGCCCTCGCGGATCTTCCGCCGTCCGGAAAGCCCGTTTTCGGCGTTCTCCTTCGCCAACTGGACGAGGTTCCTTTTCTTCCCCCGCCGGGGCCGGAACAGTCGCACTACCCCGCCCCGTCGGCCTGCCAGCCACTGCTGAAGCAGGGCGGCCTCCTCCAAATCAAGGGGGAGCAGGATTTCACGCGGGATGAGCACCTCCTTGTGATAAAACTGCTGAATGAATCCGGCGCAAAGCGCCTCGTCCGGCATATCGGCCGCCTGCTCGAAAAAAAACTCTTTTCCGCCAACAACCTTTCCGCCCCGGACAAACATAATCTGGATGGCCGCCATGCCCGCGTCACGGGCCAGCCCGATGGCATCCTGATCCTCAAACCCGGAAGAAGTAATACGCTGCTGCTCCAGGGCCCGTGTCACCCGCTTGATTTGATCCCGCAACAGCGCGGCCGATTCGAAATCGAGCGCCTCGGCGCGCTCCCGCATCCGCGTCTTCAGATTTTTGAGCAGAACCTTGTCCTTCCCCTCTAAAAAGAGGATGACTTGCTGAATCATTTCCCGGTAATCGGCCTGGCTTTGATGACCGGTGCAGGGCGCGAGACAGCGCTTGATTTCGTATTCGATGCAGGGCCGGTCGAGCATGCCGTCGATTTCAATCGTGCAATTCGGAATGGGGAAGATGCGCCGGAGCAGCGCGAGAATTTCGCGAAGCCCGCCGCCGGGCACATAGGGGCCGAAGTAGCGCGCGCCGTCGGGTTTCACTTTACGCACTTTTTCGAGCCGGGGGTAGTCCTCCTGTATGGAAAGCCGAAGCAGGGGATAGTTTTTGTCGTCGCGCAACGTGACGTTGTACCTGGGGCGGTGGTGTTTGATGAGGTTGTTTTCCAATATGAGGGCTTCCAATTCCGAGCCGGTGACGATGGTTTCAATATCCGTGATCTTTGAAACCATCGCCGCCGTTTTCGGGGAGGCGTCCCGGCCGGACTGGAAATAACTCCGCACGCGATTCGCCAAAACCTTGGCCTTGCCCACATACAACACCTCGCCCCTTTTCCCCTTCATAAAGTACACGCCCGGTGATTTCGGCAGGTTTTCCAGTTTTTCTTTAAGATCCACTAAACCTTTCTCTTCAACGTGCCGATAGATGACAAAACAGGCAAATGCGGTATCATAATCGAAATAGGCCGCAGCCTCGGGAGACAATGACACCATATCTCTATTTATATAGGATCAAACGATGACCCTCAATATCAATCAGCTCAGGATTCGAACAAAATTGTTGCTTGGATTTTTATTCGTCGCGGCCCTCACGGGTCTCGTCGGCGCAATCAGTTTTTATTTTTCCACGCAAATCGGAAAACAGGGTGAGCTGGTGGCAGAAGATATCGCCCCCCGCGCGAATGCCGTCATGCGGGTGCAGCTCGACGTCACCCGTGCCCATTTGCTGTTTGAAGAAATTATGGCGGGAGATACGACGGAAAATATTCAGGACGTACGGGATTTACTGGACGAGGCCCTTTGGTACAGCACGGCGATTTTAGAGGGCGGTAAAAATGAGGAGACCACCATTCGTCCGGCAGCGCATCCGGACGTCAGGAAAATGATCACCGCGGTGCGTACCCATCTTCGAAAGTTTAAGGAACTCGGGGAATCGCGTTATCAGCTTCATCAAACACCGGCCGGCCAAAAAGACGCTTTGGATGCGCAGGGCGCCGGCTCTGGCGCCGATGAAGCCTTTGACCTGGAGTACGAGGCCCTTGTAGACAACGCAAATAAAGCAAGTCTGCTGCTTCACGACGCAATCAAAAGCACCACCGAGCATTTTGAAAACGTGAGAACGCAAAACGCGATATGGACGCTCGTGGTCAGCCTCGTCAGCATCCTGACCGCTCTGGGCATTGCACACTATCTCTCACGCGACATTGCCAATCCCATCCTCAAAAGCGTTGCCTTTGCCGATGCGCTGGCCGATGGGGATATGTCTCAGGATTTCAGCATTCAACGAAAGGATGAATTTGGTCAGCTCGGGCAAGCCTTTCAGCGCATCGCCTCAAACCTGTCCGACATCATCCACCACATCAGGGACAATTCAGCTACACTCGCCACCGCCTCTGACAAGTTATTTGAGGTTTCGACGGATCTATCCAGGGGCACCGGGCAAATCAATCAAAAATCAAAAAATGTCGCGGGCGCGTGTGAGGACATTTTAAGCCGGGTACATACCGTCTCCTCGTCCGCGGAGCAAATCAGTGCGAATACCTCGTCCATTTCCTCCGATACGACGCAGGTCAGCGACAGCATGAATTCCGTCGCCGCCGCCATCGAAGAAACCAGTGTTTCAATCAAGGATATTTCCAAAAACGCGGAGGAAGGCGCGGAGATGACCCGAAGTGCGATGGAAATGGCGGCCCTCGCCTCTCAAACCATTAACACGATGGAGGAAGCGGCCCTGGATATCGGCAAGGTCACCGACGTCATCCAGAACATCGCCCAGCAAACCAACCTGCTGGCCTTGAATGCCACCATTGAGGCCGCGACTGCGGGCGAGGCGGGCAAGGGGTTCAACGTGGTTTCAAATGAAATCAAAATTCTGGCGGACCGCTGCGCGGCGTCCGCCACGGAGATCGCCGAAAAAATCGCCGAAATGCAGACCACGGCGCAAAAAGCCGTCTCCGTCGTCGCCAATGTCTCGAAGGCCATCGGCGGGGTCAGCCAGACCGCGGAGAACATCGCGGCCGCCGTCGAGCAGCAAAGTCACACCTCAAACGAAGTCTCCGAAAGCCTTTCGGTCACGACCAGGAACACAAACAGCACGTCTTCCTCCATTCAGGAACTCGCCGTCGGAGCCAGCGCAATGTCCAAAAGCACGACAGAAATGGTCGGTAAAATCGGTGAAGTGGTCGCCCACATCAACGAAATCGACACCTCGATTCAAAAAACAAATCAGGGCGTCCAGCAAATCAACGGCTCGGCGGGAGATCTTTCCAGTCTGTCGAGGGATCTGCAAACCTTGATCGGTCAGTTTAAAGTCAACGAAGGCAGTTTCTGCGCCCTTCCACAAGATAAATAACGGGAATCCATTGATTGCATGATAGACTGACATGTGATCAATATCCCGAATCTCATCACCTGCGGACGACTGCTCATCGCCAATATCGGCTTCATTCTGATGCTCACGGATCATTGGAAGCCCGCCTTTCTTCTCATCTTATTTTCAGTGCTGCTTGACGCGATGGACGGGGAAGTCGCGCGGCGTTTAAATCAGGTGAGTCAGACGGGTATTTTTTTAGACATTATGGCGGATAAAATCGTGATCATCAGCACGTTTTTAATCGTCGGGTACAAACTTAATCCCTTCTTTTTTTATCTGGGGCTTTTGATGCTGCTTCGGGAATACGTCATCGACACGCTACGTGCCATCGCTGCCGCCCGGAAAACCGTCCTGTCCGCCGATGCACTCAGCAAGCTGAAAGGGGTGATACTGATGACCGCCATGGTGGGCGCCATCGGGAACCACGCCTTTTTGGGAAGCGCGTGGATTGAAGGTGCGATGGCTGCTATGGGTGCCATCGGTATGACCCTGGCCTATGTCACGCTAGGGCGGTTTTATCTAAAATGCAGGGATTTGCAGGTTTTCTGAACCATCTCTTCAAACCCGGCCGGCTCCGCGCCAAGCAGCTTTTTAAACCTCTCAATTTCGACAATCTTCGAATGTGTGATGATATCGACCCGCTCGCTGTTTAAACCCCACTTCGGATTCAAAACATGGGCGATCCTTGCGACAGATCGGACAAGCGTGAGCGGCAGATGAATCAGACGGAAGCGCCGGTTTCCCAAGGCCCGCGCGAACCGCGACACAAAATCGTTGAAAACCACACCCTCCGCACCCGCGGCCGTGACCGTTTGCCCGTAACTCGCCTTGTTGTCGAGTGACAAAAACATGGCCTTGCAGAGATCGTCCACAAAGACGGGCTGTTTGCGGTAAGTCCCGTCACCGATCACCGGAATCCACCGCGCCCGCGACCAGAATTTCATCATCCGCCCCAAGTCCCTGGCCCCGCTCCCGACAATGGTCTTCGGACGGAATATCGTCCAGTCGAGGCCGGAGGCCCGCACATCCTCCTCCGCCTGCAGTTTGGACAGGGCGTACGGCCCCTTTGACTGCGTCACACAGTCGGTGGAAACAAAAATGAAACGCCGGATGCCGTTCGCCTTCGCCGCCGCGATCATATTTTTTGTCCCAACGAGGGTCGCGTTGTAATGGCCCTCAAGATAGGCCCGGTTGGGCGTCGCGCCACCGTTGTGCACAATCGCGCGGCAACCCTTCGTCCCCCGGACGAGGGAATCCAAGTCGAGCAGATCTCCCGGAACCCGCTTGACATGCTCGTAACGGACGGCATTCTTTCTTTCGAGGGCCGTAATTTGCGCGCGCTCCGCGTACAGCTCGATAAAACGCGAGCCGACAAAGCCGCTCCCGCCGGTTAAAAACAACATGGATTTTGACCTGGAGATTTCACGATACTGCCTCCGCCTTGAACGACCGGAGCCGCAGGGCGTTCGTGACGACACTAACGGAGGAAAGCCCCATGGCGGCGGCCCCCAAAATCGGCGAAAGCCGGATGCCCCACAGCGGGTAGAGCGCGCCCGCGGCGACAGGGATGAGTACAATATTGTAGATAAAGGCGAAAAAGAGATTTTGCCTGATATTGCGAATCGTCGCGCGCGACAGCCGGAGCGCCGTGACAATCCCGCTCAAGCGCCCCCCGACCAGCGTCATGTCGGCGGCGGCCAGGGCCACGTCCGTGCCCGTTCCGATGGCCATGCCGACGTCGGCCAGGGCCAAGGCCGGGGCGTCGTTGATGCCGTCACCCACCATGGCCACGCGGTACCCCTGCTTTTGAAGCCCTGCGACCTGCGCGGCCTTTTCGTCCGGCAGCACCTCGGCGATGACCTGATCAATGCCAACCGTTTTCGCGATGGCCTCCGCCGTCTTCCGTTGATCCCCCGAAAGCAAAATCACTTTCAAGCCGATGCGATGCAGGGCGGCGACGACAGTCCTGGCGTCCGGCTTGACCGTATCGGCAACGGCAATCAATCCCAGGAGTTGTTGATCGGCCGCCACGAACATGGGGGTTTTTCCAGCCTCGGCCAAGGATTCGGACTCTTTTTGAAGCGGCCCGGTTTCGACACCTGTCTCACGAAGCCAGCGTCCCGTTCCCAAGTGCACGGTCTTTCCCGCGACCTCCGCCCGAAGCCCCTTGCCCGGTACCGCTTCAAACTTCGTCGGCTCGACAGGGACAATTCCCTCTTTTTTCGCGGCGGACAAGATGGCCTCGGCCAAGGGATGCTCCGAACCCTTCTCCGCGCTGGCCGCGTAAAAAAGGAGGTTTTTGACATCGTCCGCCGGACTAATGATGTCGGTCACCGACGGTTTGCCGTGTGTGAGGGTGCCGGTCTTGTCGAAAACCACGGCGTTGAGTTGATGCGCGTTTTGCAGCGCCTCACCGCTTCGGATCAAAATGCCGCTCTCCGCACCCCGGCTGATGCCGACCATGACGGAAGTCGGCGTCGCCAGTCCTAAGGCGCAGGGGCAGGCGACGATCAAGACCGCCACCGCCGTGAACAGCGCGTGGGTCAAAACCGGCTCCGGCCCGACAAAAAACCAGATCAGGAAGGAAACAAGGGCGATACCCATGACGGCTGGCACAAAAACGGCGGCGATTTGGTCGGCCATTTTCGCAATCGGCGGCTTGCTCCCCTGCGCCTCCTCCACCAGCCGGATGATCTGCGACAAAGCCGTCTCCGCCCCGACCTGTTGGGCCACGAAGACGAAGCGGCCGGTTTGATTGAGTGTCCCGCCCACGACGCGGTCGCCCGCGCCCTTCTCCACCGGCAGGCTTTCGCCCGTGATCATGGATTCATCCACAGCGGAATAGCCTTCGGTGATCGTACCGTCCACAGGAATCTTCTCCCCCGGCCGGACGACGACGCGGTCGCCCACGGCGACATCGGCCAGGGGTACTTCCTTTTCCGCCCCGTTTTCCTGAAGCACACGGGCGGACTTGGCCTGAACGCCCATGAGTTTTCGGATCGCCTCCGAGGTTTTGCGCTTCGCCCCCTGCTCCAGAAGCCGCCCGAGCAAAATCAAGGTGATGATGGCGGCGGAGGTGTCGAAATAAACCGCCGGGGCGATACCGCCCGCAGCCAGGGTCTTTGGAGCAAAAGTAGCAACCAGGCTGTAAAAATAGGCCGCGGAGGTCCCGACGGCGATAAGCGTGTTCATATCCGAGCTGCGGTGACGCGCCGCGCCCCAGGCCCCCCGGTAAAACTGCCAACCCGCCCAAAACTGCACGGGCGTGGCAAGAAGCCATTGCAAGATATGAGCGGTTCCGGGCCTGAAACCCAAAGCCGTCCGCAACTGCATCAGGGCGAAGATGGCGAGCGTCAGCGCGGCGGCAACGGCCATCTTGCGTTTCAGTACCGCCCCATCCAAGGCCTCCTGTATCCGCCCGGCGTCTTCGGACGCCGCAGTCTCAAGCACTTCGTAGCCCGCCTTTTGGATCACTGCCCTGATTTTCTCTAGGTCGGTCACTGCGGGAAGATAGGAGAGAGAAGCTTTTTCGGTCGCCAGATTCACGGAGGCCTTCAAAAGACCAGGCGACTTGAGAAGCACGCGCTCGATCCGTCCGACACAGGCGGCACAGGTCATGCCGCCGATTTTAATAACAGCAGATTCGGAAGGCGTGTCATAACCCGCGCCGCGGACAGCCTCGGCCAGTGCCGCCAAGGATGCTGTTCCATCCGTCGAAACCGTCGCCCTTTCCGTCGCCAGATTCACGGCAGCCTCCCGCACGCCCGCCGTTTTTTTTAGCGCCCGCTCCACCCGGGAGACACAACTGGCGCAGGTCATGCCGGAAACGGGCAAATCAACACGCTTTTCTTTGATTTTATTTTCTTTCATCGATCTCAAGTCCGTGCTTCAACTCATTTGCTGTACCATTTGGCCAACCGGCGCGGAGAGACTCCAAACAAGTACAGCCCCAACAATATTATATTGCGTAAGCTGGTGTAATAATAGCCCTGTCTTTCCCAGCGCCGCGCCGAGGTCCGCACGGCTTTTTCCAATAGCACAATGCGGCCCTCTTTTTTCAGCCGCCGGATCAAGTCAACATCTTCCATGAGCGGCACCGTTTGATATCCCCCCATGCGCCGGAAAACGGCGCTTCGGACAAAGTAGCCCTGGTCGCCGTAAGGCAGCCGCAAATACGCCGCGCGATAATTGGCGGCGCGCGTCACCCAGCCCAAAAAAAAATGCGGCGAATCAATATGAAGCCGAAAGGCCCCGCCGACCACTGTCTCGTTGTCCATCGCACGTCGGATCAAGCCCAAAGCGCCTTCGGGAAGCTCGGTGTCGGCGTGCAGAAACAGCAGAATCTCCCCCGTCGCCACAGCCGCGCCCGCGTTCATTTGGCTGCCCCGTCCTCTAGGCGCGGTGAGCACCTTACGGCGCCCGGGCGCCGCTGCGGCCCATTGACGGAGCAATGCGTCCGTGCCGTCGGTGCTTCCGCAATCCGCGAAAATCACTTCGCGCACATCCAAAGGCTCAAGTGCCTTCAACAAGTTCGGCAGCCCCGGAACCTCGTTACAGACCGGAATCACAATCGAAATCGTTTCAGGTGTTTTAGGGCTGAGATTCAAACCACATTCCCTGAGACGGCTTTATGAACGCTTTCCCTCCAACCCACAAGCAAGAATTTAAAAGCAACCGGTTTATTTTATTGAAAGAAAAGGAAAGACCTGATTATAATATTCTCCGATTTTATATGTAAAGGCACTCGATATTGACGTGTCGAAAGAAAGGTTTTTGTGTTGTCCCTTCAGGGAGATGAGATCGAGATCCCTTCTGTCTCGCCCAAAGCAAATACGCTGAATCGGTTTATCGCCAAATTTTTAGATCTGCTGATTATTTCTGCGATCGGTCAGATCCCGCTCAAGGTCAGTTTTTTGGCCGCCCTCTCCTATCTTCTCATTTCAGACGGTCTTGCGGGCGGACGCAGTCTGGGGAAACAGATTATCGGGCTTCAAGTCATCTCCGCCGAAACCGGAGACGCGATCTCGTTTAAGGAGTCCATTATCCGGAACATGACCTTGGCGCTGGCGTTCTTCTTCACTCAAATCCCCTATGTCGGGTGGCTCCTCGCTGTACTGGTGCTGGGCTTCGAATCACTGTTGCTCATCGGCAACCCCAGGGGACGCCGCGTGGGGGATGAACTCGCCAAAACACAGATACTCGATTATACTGTTTTTGAGACCTTTAAAAAGTAATATCCAAGCAATAACTATAGAAACGAGGGGAACATGGGGCTAACAGACAGTATCCTGGGATGGTTTTCGAACGATCTCGCCATAGATCTTGGAACGGCGAACACCTTGGTATACGCACGGGGAAAGGGCATCGTGATCAACGAGCCCTCCGTCGTCGCCATCGAAAAACGATCTGAAAAAGTCGTCGCCATCGGCACCGAGGCGAAACGCATGCTGGGACGGACACCGGGCAACATTATCGCCATCCGCCCCATGCGGGACGGGGTGATCGCCGATTTTGAAATCGCGGAAAAAATGCTGAGCTACTTCATCCGAAAGGCGCACAACCGCACGACCTTTGTGCGGCCCAGGGTGATTATCGGCATTCCTTCCCGGATTACCCAGGTCGAGCAGCGGGCGGTACGGGATTCGGCCGAACTGGCCGGGGCGCGGGAGGTTTATCTGATCGAGCAACCCATTGCCGCCGCCATCGGCGCGGGCATGCCGATTTCCGAGCCTTCGGGCAACATGGTGGTCGACATCGGCGGGGGCACGACGGACATCGCCGTGATTTCACTGGCGGGCATTGTGTACTCCGAATCGGTCAAAACAGCGGGCGACAAGATGGATGACGCCGTCGCAAGCTATATCAAACGGAAATACAATCTGTTGATCGGGGATCACATGGCGGAGCAAATCAAGTTTGAAGTCGGCTCCGCCTATCCCTTGAAGGAAAAACGGACGCACATGATCAAGGGGCGGGACTTGATCTCGGGCATTCCGAAAACACTTGTGATTGAAGACAGTGAGATTCGTGAGGCCCTGTCCGGCCCGATCTCCATCATCGTCAACGCCATCCGGGTCGCGCTTGAAAATACCCCGCCGGAACTGGCCGGCGACATCATTGATCACGGCATCGTGCTCGCGGGCGGCGGCGCGCTCTTGAGGGGGTTGGACACCCGTGTGCGCGAAGAGACCAACCTGCCGATTATTACAGTCGATAATCCCCTCACCACGGTTGTTCTCGGCACGGGAAAGGCACTGGATCAGCTCAGTCTTCTCAGAAAAATCGCCATCGCATCGCAATCCGTTGGAAGATAGATCAGGCGTCATCGGGACAGTGGCACCCCTTCCTTGTTTCGTCACTTAGGAATCGCGCGCCGATGGCAAGGTCTTTACGATGGTCTACCTAGCAAGTACTCCTAAAAAGCTGCTTTATTTCTTCATCGCGCTTTTGGTGCTGGTCTTTCTTTTTTCGTCCGAAGTTCAAAAAAAACCGCTAAAACTCCTCACCATGCCGGTCGGCTCTGCCGTGTATTATCTGCAAATCGCTTCCAATGGCTTGTTTGACGGCGTGGGAAAAATCTGGGATCACTATCTCCATTTGGTTGATGTTCAGGAAGAAAACACGCAGTTACGCCGCGCCATCGAGACACTGCAAATCGAAAACACCCTGTTGAAAGAAAAGGGGTTTTTAGCGCACCGGCTCAAAACAATCCTGGATTACAAGGAGCATTCCAATGTGGATCTCATTGCCGCCGCTGTGATCGGCCGAAAGCCCTCTCAGTGGTTTGACACCCTCATGATCAATAAGGGCAGTTCGGACGGCATCCAGGTCGATATGGGCGTACTCGCCCCGACGGGCGTTGTAGGAAAAATCATCGACACGGGACCGCACTATGCGCAGGTCCTGATGGTCTCGGATCGAAACAGCGCAATCGGGGCGATCGTGCAGCGGACACGGGACGAAGGGATCGTACAGGGCATTGACGACCACACCCTCCAATTGAAATACCTGCCGCACGACACGACGGTCGCGGTCGGCGACCTGCTCGTCACGTCCGGAATGGAAGGGAGTTTTACCAAAGGTCTTAAAATCGGGCAGGTGAAAGACATTGAACGCAAAAAAGGGGAAATGTTTCTGAAGATCACGGCCACGATCGGAAGCAACCTTCGAAGGGTGGAAGAAGTTCTGGTCATCAGATCCATTCAAAATGAAACCCGGGCGGTTTCGAATGAAAAGACGCAAAAGCATCAGGAATAATTACACTTGGAATGGCTTTTCAAAATTCTCATCGCGCTTTCGATCATCCCGATACAAACGGTCTTTTTGGAAAAGATCCAAATCGGAGGCGTCAAACCCGACGCCGCCCTGGTCTTTGTTTTTGTTCAGGGCTGGGTGTGGGGCGCAAAAAAGGGATTTTTATGGGGACTGGCCCTGGGCGGGATGATCGACCTTTTTTCGACGGGGATGATCGGCGTCACCTTCGTGATGAAGGGGCTCATCGGCGTGCTGGGAGGCATGCTCGGCAAATCCTTCCTGCATCTCTCGTTGCAGGCCTATGTCCTCTTATTTCTCATGGTTTCACTGCTTCACGATATCGCGGGCGTCGTGTTTTTGCATGGCCTCGGCCTCGAAGAGCTGACCTCTCTTTTAACAGGGAAAATCCTGATCCGGGCGATTTACAACACCGTCTTCGCCATTGTGGCCATTTTGATCGTCTGGGAAAAGTTCAGCCGGAAAGGAACATTTGAATATGGGGGGGCGATATTTTCCCCAGGAAGAAGATCGGGCACTCGAAGGTAGAATTTACTGGTTTCTTGCGGTTTTGATCGCGGGACTGGTATTACTTCTGCTCCGCGCCTGGCACCTTCAAATTACCAGGGGGGCCTATTATCTTGCCCTTTCCGAAAACAATCGGCTTCGCGTCGTTGAAACCCCGCCGCCGCGCGGACGCATTTTTGACCGGCACGGCGCCTTGCTCGTCACGAATCTCCCCAGTTTCAACCTCTATGTCGTTTTAGGGGATTTGAAACAGCGCGACACCGTCTTATTCCATCTCTCTCAAATCATCAAGCTTTCGCCGGAAGAAATCTCGGCGCGGATCGAAAAGAAAAAAAAGAGCGACCCCTATTACCCCATTAAAATCAAGGAAGACCTCTCAATGCGAGAGGTCGCCGTCATCGAAGGTCACGGGCTGGAACTCCCCGGTATTAAGATTGAGGCCGAATATAAAAGAAGCGCGGTTTTCGGCTCGCTTGCGGCGCATTTGCTCGGATATGTCGGAGAAATCACGCAGGATCAGCTCGACAGTCAAAAATATCAGGATGTGAAAGGGGGCGCGGTCATCGGCCAATACGGCGTGGAACAATCCTATGACGCGATTTTGAGGGGAACACCGGGAGAAAAAAAAATCGAGGTGGACGCTCGCGGACACGAACAACAGGTGGTACAGGAAATCCTGCCGCTCCGGGGGGATGATCTCTATTTAACAATCGACCTCAAGGCCCAGCAGGCCGCGGAAAAGGCGCTGGCGGACCGTCCCGGTGCCATTGTCGCACTCGATCCTAAAAGTGGCGATGTCCTCGCCATGGTCAGTCACCCGGCCTTTGATCCCAATCAAATGTCGGGCGGAGTCTCCACCCAAACATGGCAGACGCTGATTAAAGACAAAGACCGACCGCTCACAAATCGCACCATTCACGGGAAATACCCGCCCGGCTCTGTTTTCAAGATCGTACTCAGCGCCGCCCTGCTGGATACGGGCACCGCGACGGCCTCCGAGGAAGTAGAGTGCCGTGGTTCCATTGAACTGGGTGATCGGGAATTCAAGGACTGGAAGAAATTCGGGCACGGCAACGTCGACATGTACCGCTCACTGGTGGAATCCTGTGATGTCTATTATTACGAAAAAGGGCTCCAGCTCGGTGTGGACGCCATCGCAAAATACGCGCATCTTTTTGGGCTTGGAGAACCCACAGGCATTGCCCTCGCCTATGAAAAAAAAGGGCTCATCCCCACCAAGGCCTGGAAGGAAAAAAACTATAAAGACCCCTGGTATCCCGGCGAAACCCTGTCGGTATCCATCGGGCAGGGTTTCGTGTCCACCACGCCGCTGCAGCTTGCGGCCATGACGGCCGCCGTCGCCGGAGACGGTATCTGGTATCGGCCCCGACTGCTCACGAAAACACGAGAATACGCCACGGAGGAATTCACAGACGCCGAGGCGACCCAGGGCCGGAAAATCCCCCTGTCCACCGCGTCTCTCGACATCATTCAAAAAGCCCTGGCCGGTGTCGTATCGGAACAAAAGGGTACCGCGCACAAGTCCCAATCCAACCTCTTCACCATCGGTGGGAAAACAGGTACGGCCCAGGTCGTCGGTCGTGAATCCATTGCGTTTGACGAGGTGCCCGAGGAGCTCGCCGATCACGCCTGGTTTGCCGCCTTCTCTCCTGTGGAAAATCCAAGGATCGCCGTCGTGGTCCTGGTCGAAAACGGCGGACACGGCGGCTCCACCGCGGCCCCGCTGGCCCGCAGTGTCATTGAGGCATACTTAGATCCTCGGCAAGTCGAAACCACGCCCACTGAAAACACCGCCGAAACACCGGAGAATGCGGCCCAACAGGAGCAACATCATGGCTAAACCGCCGATGCTGACCCCGATTGACAAGCTCTTTTTTGTCATCCTTTTTTTCATTCTTGCAATTGGCGTGCTTTCAATCTACAGTGTGACGGGCGGCATTGCCCAGAGAAGCGGCACCCCGTTTCATTTAAAACAGATTAACTGGATCATCATCGGATGGGTTGTTTTCCTGATTATGGCATGGATTGATTATCGAGAAATGGCGCGCTTTGCCTTCCTGATTTACGGGATGACCATCCTCCTGCTGGCCCTGGTTCCGCTGATCGGACGTACCGGCATGGGCGCGCGCCGCTGGCTCGCCATCGGTTCGTTCTCATTTCAGCCTTCCGAACTGGTCAAAATCGGTCTGCTCCTTGCTTTGGCGAAACATTTTTCCGATGATCCTCCAAAAGGCGGCCTCGACCTCAAACGCCTGGTCCTTTCGGGCCTTTTCCTTGCCGTACCCTTCGCCCTGATTTTAAAACAACCCGACCTCGGTACCGCCTTGTCGATTTCGACGATTTTTTTAAGCATGATCTTCGTCCTGGGACTCAAATCAAAATTCCTCATCTACTCCTCACTGATTTCGGCCATGCTTTCCCCCTTTATCGGGCTCTTCGTCTGGAATCACTTACAGGATTATCAAAAAAAACGGCTGTTTACTTTTATGAATCCGCTTGAAGACCCGACAGGGACCGGCTATCAAATTATTCAATCCAAGATTGCCATCGGCTCCGGCGGACTCCTTGGCAAGGGGCTCTTCGGCGGGACGCAAAGCCAGCTTAAATTTTTACCGGAGCGCCATACCGACTTTATTTTTTCAGTACTTGCGGAACAGTGGGGCTTCGCGGGCGTACTTGTGCTTTTTATTCTGTTTTCCCTCGTGATTTTATGGGGAATCGACGTGGCCATCAACGCAAAAGACACCCTCGGTTCACTGATGGCCATTGGCGTCATCGGTCTCATCTTTTTTTATTTTTTCATCAATGTCGGCATGACACTCGGTGTGATGCCTGTCGTCGGCGTACCGCTCCCGCTCGTCAGCTACGGCGGAAGTGCCATGGTGACGACACTTGGAATGCTTGGGCTCCTGCTGAATATTAAAGTACGGAGATTTATACGCTAACAACAATGTACCTCGGATCAAAAACCGTCACCCCTGGAGACTCAAAATGGCGTCCTGTGTGTTCACATCTCTGCCGAACACAGACCGAAACACAGTGAAAGGTGTCATTATTATCCTCAGGGAGAGAGACCGTTTTTTAGATCGAGGTCAGAGAAAGAGATCCTGGATGATTCGGCCAACGCAACATCTCCCTGCTCACGGAAATCTTTTCACGAAACCCTGTTAATTCTTTCATATAACAACAGGTTGATAGAGCGGAAAATCCGTTTCTTTGGCGGAACCACAGGTCTCGGAAAGAAGTCACCCTATGTCCACTGAAATTATCATTAACGTTACGCAGGAGGAATCCCGCGTCGCGCTGATCGAAAATAAAATTGTCACGGAACTCTACTTCGACCGCAAGAAAGAACGCGGCATCGTCGGGAATGTCTACAAAGGCAAGATCGTCAAGGTTCTGCCGGGGATGCAGGCCGCATTCATTGATATCGGGATGGAAAAAGCGGCCTTTCTTTACGTCGCGGATATCATGACACCAAGAGAAGCCACGCAAAAAGAAACTAAACCCCAGAAAAAAGCTGCGTCCGAAACAGAGACCGTCGAAGCCGATGTCGCTCCTCAAGAAGACAACAAAGAAGCGGCGGATGCCGCCCTCGAGACCCCGGAATCCGTGGAAACCACGGAACCTCTTGATGAGCAAGAGCACGATGATGGCGGCAAAAATCTTGAAACCAGCCAAGCCGAGGACATGGAGGAGGAAACCGAAGAACTGGATCTGGATGAAAGCACGGAGGAGGATTCGGTTGCCGTGATCCGTCGGCCCAAGAAGCGTTCATCGAGGGCCATTGAGGATCTCATCAAGGAAGGGCAGGACATTGTTGTCCAGGTCTCGAAGGAACCCATCGGCACAAAGGGCCCCCGCGTCACCACCTATGTTTCGCTTCCGGGCCGCTACCTCGTCTACATGCCGATGGTCAACCACGTGGGCGTTTCACGCCGGATCGGAAAAGAAAAAGAACGTCAGCGGCTAAAGGAGATGATTCATCGGCTTCGTAAAAAAGGCGCCGGCTACATTGTCCGGACCGTCAGCGACGGCACGACAGAGGAGGAATTCAAGCAAGACATAGATTTTCTTGAAGTCGTCTGGCAAAACATCCTCAAAAAAGCGGAAAAATGTCCCGCGCCCGCACTGGTGCACAACGACCTGGATCTTGTTTTTAGAACCGTCCGGGATCTCTTCACAAAAGAGGTCGGCAAACTCATTATCGACTCGAAGAAAGAGTACGACGGCATTATCGAATTTGTCGGCACCTATCTCCCCTCTTTTCTGCCCCGTGTCAGCCTGTGGGATAAAAACGAGCCGATTTTCGATGCCTACGGGGTCGAAGTCGAAATATCAAAGGCAAGAAACCGGCGGGTCTGGCTGAAATCGGGCGGCTACATCGTTATCGACCACGCCGAGGCCTGCACGGTCATTGATGTCAATACGGGGCGCTTCGTCGGCAAGCGTGACCTCGAAGAAACCATCTTCAAAACCAACCTGGAGGCCGTCCGGGAAATTCCCTACCAGATGCGGCTTAGAAATATCGGCGGCATCATTATCATCGACCTCATTGATATGGAGAAAGAGCGCAATCGGGATAAAGTCATGAAGGTGCTTCATGACTCCGTCCTTGGAGATAAAGCGCGGATCAATATTTTAAAAATCTCCGAACTGGGTCTTGTTCAGATTTCGCGTGAACGCACCCGGGAAGACATCTTAAGCATTCTCTGCGAGCCCTGTCCTTACTGCGAGGGCCGGGGATTGGTGAAATCCCCCACCACCGTCAGCCATGCGCTGTTCCGGGAAATCCGCCTCATCGGGCCCTCTCCGCGTGAAAGGAAAATTATCATCGGCGTCCACCCGACGGTGGCGGCGCATCTCTACGACGAGGCTCGGGAAGATGTTGAACTGCTGGAAAAACAATACAAGAAAAAAATCATCATCAAAGCGGACTCGCATCTGCACATCGAGCAATACGATATCGTCACCCTCTAGCAGGCAAGTCTATAATCTTACTTTTAAACATAAAAAAGGGGAACCCGAAGGTTCCCCTTTTTTATGAATTGAATTGTGCTGAGATTACTTTCTCATGCCCAGACTTCGCTCATACAAAAGTACCAGCCATGCCTCTTCCTCGGTAATGACGCTTCCGACCATGGGCATCATGGCTGTGCCCGGAATGCCTTTTTTGATCACCCAGAACAGCTCACCATCACTGCGCATCGCATGAAAGGCGGCGTTGGTGAAATTCCGGGGTGAGGGGTCCAGCCCCGGTGCAGCCAATCCATCGCCCCGGCCCTCCTTCCCGTGACAGGTAAAACAGGTCGCCTTTGTTTGGTAAAGGTCCCTCCCCTTTTTGATATTTTCGGGGGATGAGCTAAAGGGATTTTTTAAGGCCCTTATCTCCTTTAACCGCTTTTCCGGCACCCGTTTCTTGGTTAAATCCGCCTCCGCCGCAAGTGCCAGCGAAGAAACCGCCACGACAAGCACGCCCCAGGCAATATGTCTCGACACCATCAAAAACTAAAATCAGCTTACTTCACGTCGTGAAGGCTTCTTTCAAAAAGAATGATCAAAGCAGCTTCTTCATCAGTAACGATGCCAGGTGCATACGAAATCATGCCTGTGCCTTCGATCCCGTTGTGAATCACGTAGTTAAATTCACCGTCGTGTTTCTTCTTCAACCCGGGGTTGTGGAAATTCCGGGGCGAAGGATCCAGGGCGGCGCCGGCGACACCGTCTCCGCGGCCTTCATTACCGTGGCAGGTGAAGCAAGTGGCTTTGCCTGTAAAAAGGGCTTTCCCTTTGGCGATGTTTTCAGGAGTGGCCTTAAACGGGTTTTTCCATTCCCGAGCCTCTTCCATCTCGTCGGCGGGAACACGAGGGGCCAACGGGTCTCTCTCCGCCGTCATCCCCACAACACTCATTCCAAATACTGATGCAACTGCAAATGTCAAAACAAGCTTACCAAATTTCATTTATACCTCCGCCCTTTCTGAATAATCTTGTTGAACTTCTTCGTTAATGGCCTTCAAATTTGATCCTCTTCAGATAAACTCACCCCTCCGAAAAGAGCACTCATATGGAACCCATTAAACCGCTACAGGTCCCGTATTTTTGATTTCCGCCTCATTCCTGATGACTCCGTCCGGATGCACAGAATGAGTCTATACGGGATAGCGACGCACACTATATAGAGAGATTTGCAAAGCTGTCAAGTCTTTTTTTAAGTTGACACCCCAATCCCGGCTTGAGTAAGATAACGCCATTTTCAGTTGCGGTTTCGACGCATGACAAAAGCACGATTCTTTATTTTCATCCTGCTCATCTCCTTGATTCCAGGGTGTTTTAAACGGGCACCCGAAGGCATGGTCGCCATCCCCGCCGGGGAATTCATCATGGGCACCGACGCCATTGATGAAAACAATCTCGCCCTGGAACACGGTATCGTCAAGCCCTGGTTTGTCGATGAAGGCCCCGCGCACAAGGTGTACCTGCCGCTTTACTACATTGATCAATACGAGGTCACGAACACCCAATACGCCAAATTTATGATCGCGACAAAACATCCGCCGCCCCCCTACTGGGAAAACGGCGTATACGCAAAAGGCACTGCTTCCTATCCCGTGGTCATGGTTCAATGGGCGGAAGCCCAGGCCTATTGCAAATTCAGAGGCGGCCGCCTTCCAAGCGAGGCCGAATGGGAAAAAGCCGCCAAGGGCACGGAAAACACCCCCTATCCCTGGGGTGCGGATTTCGACGTCAAAAAAGCAAACATCGGAGGATTCGCCGGAGACCTGACGCTTCCCGGGCAGTACCTCGAAGGGAAAGGCCCCCACGGGACCTATGACATGATCGGCAATGTCTGGGAGTGGACCTCGGACTGGTACCAGCCCTATCCGGGCAGTACCTATAAAAGCGAGCGCTTCGGCAAGGCGCTCAAAGTCATCCGGGGCAACTCCTGGTCTTCCATCGGACATTACCCCGAAGAAATCCAGCACGAACTCCTCAAGTATCACTCCACAGCCACGTTTCGGCTCTTCGCGCCGCCAGACGCCACGATCAGCGACGTCGGCTTTCGATGCATGCGGCCCGCTTAGAAAGGCGGAGGCATGGCTCCGCTTAAAACCGAACCATCACTGATCAAAACCCTCCCCGCTGAGGGTATTTCTCCCGCCGAACTCTTTCAAATGCTGGATTGGCCCGGCCCTTCTTTTTTGTTCAACGGGTCAAAAGGGGGATGGTTTGACGGCGATTATTCGCTCCTGGGTGCCCTGCCCTTTGGCCGATTCCGGAGCAAGCGGCGAACCCATCGCTTTGATGGTCTGATTCCCGGTCGCCAACGAACCACGTATAGCACCGGAGACCCGCTGGAGGCTCTGCAACACTGGCTTGACCGGTTTCAAATCACGCCCTTCGAATCAGAGAGCTCGGCTCAACTCCCATTACCCACAGGTGGCGCCATCGGTTTTTTCAGCTATGAGCTCGCCCGCCAGTTCGAGCGTCTCCCGGAAACCACGGACACGGACGACTTTCCCGATATCGACCTGCTTTTTGTCCATTTCTATGTCATGATGGATCATCGGCAGGACCTCATCCATCTCGTCTACAACCCCCAACCCGAAATACAGATGGGATGCCCGTCGGCCACCGTCTTTGAAAAGGGATACGAAGCCCTCCGGTCGCTCGAAGAAAAAGTCATCCGCGCAAGGCAACGCGGCGCACCGGACACGCTCCCAAAATCGCAAGGGATCAACGATGCACAGCCCATCACGGCCACGACCGATTGTTCCGAAAAAACCTATCAGGAAATGGTGCACCGCGCCAAGACCTATATCGCGGCAGGGGACATCTTTCAGGCCAACCTCTCCCATCAATTCAGCGCCCCCTGCCCCTTCAATTCCCTCTTCAGCCTTTACACACGCTTATGGAAAATCAACCCTTCGCCGTTTTCCTGTTATTTAGACTTCGCTGACCTTCAAATCGCCTCGGCCTCCCCGGAGCGTCTGGTGCGCATTCGAACGGAAAACGGCAAACGGATCGCCGAAACCCGGCCCATCGCCGGCACCCGCCCGCGCGGCGGCGACGCACCCCAGGACAAGGCACTTGTCTCATCGCTCTATCAAAGTGAAAAAGAACGGGCGGAGCACCTCATGCTCGTCGATCTGGAACGGAACGACCTCGGAAGGGTCTGCAAGTACGGCTCTATCACCGTGGATGCGCTGATGGCCCTGGAGCAATATTCCCACGTCTCCCATCTTGTTTCCAATATCCGTGGCGAACTCGCCGAAGGGATAACCCCGCTAAATACCTTAAAGGCCCTGTTTCCGGGCGGCACCATCACCGGCGTTCCAAAAATCCGCTGTATGGAAATCATTTCGGAGCTCGAGCAAAAGGCCCGCGGCCTCTACACCGGCGCCATCGGCTACATCGGCTTTGACGGTGATATGGATTTGAACATCGCCATCCGCACCTGGGTGCGTCATAAAGACCGCATGATGTTCCGGGTCGGGGCCGGCATCGTCGCTGATTCCGACCCGGAAAAGGAATACCAGGAAACCCTTCAAAAGGCCGCCGCGCTCACAGCCGCCTTACACCCCGAACACCGGCGGGGATAGGCCATTATGTGGGTTTTTCTAAATGACCGCTTTGTGCCTGAGAGAGATGCGAAGGTCTCTGTTTTTGATCACGGCTTTCTGTATGGGGACGGCTTGTTTGAAACCTTCCGGGCCTACGACGGGCGCATCTTTGCCTTGTCTCAACACCTCCGTCGTTTTTCAATCTCTGCTCGGCAGCTCCAACTCTCCATACCGTCCCTCTCTTTTCTCGAAGCGCGGCTCAACGAAAGCCTTGAAAAAAACGCACTTAATAACGCCATCCTGCGTCTCACGATGACACGTGGCGAAAATCGGCACCCGCTCCGGCCCGACCTGTGCGAAACAAGCACACTGGTCATTACGGTGCGATCTTTTTCCGGCCTGCCCGAGGCGCTTTATCGAGACGGCGTCTCAGCGGACATCGTCAATACCCGACGCGCCACACCAGTCGGCGCAGGCCCCTTTATTAAGTCGCTGAACTTCTTAAACAATATTCTCGCAAAACTTGAAATCAATCCCGAGCAAACCTTCGAAGGCATTTTTCTAAACCAGGAAGGCATGCTCTCCGAAGGCACGACCAGCAATCTCTTTTGGATCAGCCAGGGCGTCCTTCAAACCCCATCGACGGACGCCACCATTTTGGCGGGGGTCACGCGTGACATCATCCTCTCCCTCGCCGAAAAAGAAGGTCTTGTCATTGAAGAGGGACTCTATCCGCCGAAGACCCTGCTTTCCGCGGAGGAGGCCTTTTTAAGCAACACCGGGATCGAACTCATACCGCTCGTCCAAGTCTCCGGCAAAAAAATCGGCTCCGGCAAGCCGGGCCCCGTCACTCAAAAACTGCATGAGACCTTTAAAAACGCGGTCGTCAATGAAACCGGTGGAGGGAAGTAAGGATCGCCCTTAAAAAACCGCGTGCCGATATATCTGAAAAATGATGTGTTGCAATTTCAGCTCTCCACCTGATATTTTATAGGTGATCGCTCAACTAATATCTCGTTTAAATACGCGGGGGAGAAGGACGTGGGGAGAACCAGCGAAGCAAAAGCGCATTTGATTGAAACGGCGC
>JBHHXB010000003.1:0-27958 GCA_046756825.1 Nitrospiria bacterium
CAGTGCCAGTGTGGCTGATCGTCCTCTCAGACCAGCTACCCATCGTCGCCTTGGTAGGCCATTACCCTACCAACCAGCTAATGGGATGTGAGCCCCTCATCAGGCGCCAACATGAAACAGAGGTCACCTTTAATCCTTCAACTTTGGTTCAAGGATACCATGCGGTATTAGCCTCGCTTTCGCGAAGTTATCCCCCTCCCAAGGGCAGGTTACCCACATATTACTCACCCGTGCGCCACTTTACTCTTTCTCCGAAGAGAAATTTCTCGTACGACTTGCATGTGTTAAGCGCGCCGCCAGCGTTCGTTCTGAGCCAGGATCAAACTCTCCATGTTAGGTTTGAACCTTTTTCAAACTTGTTACTCTTTGTTACTAGACCCGCTGTGTGTCAATACACACTATTTAGTTTTCAAAGATCAAAAATTATCCCCGCATATATTTCACCTTTATGCGAGGATTTTCTTAAGAGCAATACGTTGTTTTCACAGCGTCTTCGCTTAACTATGCTCACGAAGATCCGTGTTATACCATCCTCAAGAATTAAATGTCAAACCTTTTTTTACTAAATAATACCGGTTTTTTTTCCCCACTTTAATTTCTTGACGATCCCCATCTTTTATAACGATTTTTTGGTTAAAATCAGTTACTTTTGATCGGTTCAGTTCAACAGCACCCTGCAGAATGAGCTGGCGCGCGGCCCGTTTACTTTTCGCCCAGCCCTTATTAAAAATTAAATCCACGATGGCGATTGGCCCTTCATCCTCCACAATTTCACTCGGGATGTCGGCGTCCGTTTGACGTCCGACTGTATTGTCAAACTGATCACGCGCTACCTGGGCATTTTCCCGGCCGTGGAAATCCGCGACTAAGAAAAAGGCCAAACGGAGCTTCGCCTCCATCGGATGAAGCGCTCTAATTTCCTCCAAGTTTTGATCGGTCAACAGTTCGTAATACCGATACATCAACTCATCCCGAACAGACATGATTTTACCGAACATTTCAAAGGGAATATCTTCAAACGCGATATCGTTTCCAAAACTTTTACTCATTTTTCTTTTGCCGTCCGTGCCCTCAAGCAACGGAAGCGTTATCACGACTTGCCGGGACTGCGCGTAGACCTTTTGCAAAACCCGGCCAACCAGCAAGTTAAATTTCTGATCGGTTCCGCCAAGCTCGATGTCCGCCTTTAAGGCCACGGAATCGTATCCCTGGATCAGGGGATAAAGAAACTCATGTACGCCGATCGGCTGTGCCGACTGATATCGCTTTTGAAAATCATCCCGCTCAAGCAGACGAGCCACGGTATAGTGAGAGGTCAGTTGCACCATTTTTTCAGCTGTCATTAAATCCATCCATTCACTATTAAACCGAATAGTGGTTCGCTCGGGGTCGATGATTTTAAATACCTGTTCCTTGTATGTCTCGGCATTCTTGAGTACGTCTTCACGCGTGAGGGGTTTTCTGATTTCGGAGCGCCCCGTCGGATCCCCGATCATGCCCGTAAAATCCCCGATTAAAAACAGAATTTCGTGGCCTAAATCCTGAAACTGCCTCATTTTTTGAAGCAAAACGAGATGCCCGAAATGCAGCCTTGGCGCAGTCGGATCAATCCCCACCTTAACACGAAGCGGTCTTTTCTCATCCGATGCCTTTTTAAGCTTCGCCAGAAGGCCATCACGGGGAACCACTTCCTCGGTTCCCCGGGCCAAAAGCGCCGCCGCGTTTTCAATCTCGCTCAGATTTTGATCCACTGAATTCAAGACTCCGGACGACAGATTGACACGACAGTTTACAACGAGGGGCCAAACAATGAATCACGATCCCTATTTGACCGTCGGCTTAATGAAAAGAAGGGGAGAGATTTTTTTCAGCCTTTTTGCGCCGATGCCTTTGACGCGAAGAAGCGCATCCAAGCTTTGAAAGGGGCCATGCGCTTCCCGATAGTCGATAATGGCCTGCGCCAGTTTCGGGCCAATCCCCGGCAGGGACATCAAGGCGTCCGATGTGGCCGTGTTGATGTCAATCAACTGAGCCGCGGGTTGCCCTTTGTCCTGTACAGGATGTACTTCGGAAGCGATTGCGGACCCCGCCCGCATGATGGAAGAAGTGCTGCTAAACCGTGCCTCCGCCCAAATTCTAAAAAAAATGACCATAGCAACCAGAACGGCGCAGAAACAGATTTTTCGTAGGCCCGGACGCGCCGTATTATTCATTTTCAAGAAAAGACGCATATTCCTTTGCGGACATCAGCTTGTCCACCTCCGTCGGGTCGGTCATTTCAACAACGAGGACCCACCCTTCCCCATAGACATCCTCGTTAATGCGCTCGGGGTGCTCTTCCAGAGACTGATTCACCGACACAATTTCTCCACCGACAGGCGCATATAACATTGAAGTGGTTTTGGTCGATTCAATTTCCGTCACCTCATCGCCGTATTGAACACGCGCGCCCACTTTAGGGAGTTCCAGATAGACGATGTCACCCAGCGCCTCCTGCGCGAAATGAGAAATACCGATGGCCGCCCGCGTTCCATCCACGCGCACCCACTCATGTTCTTTGTGATAGAGCAGATCGTCTCGAATCATTCAAACTCGCTAACAACAAATCGGTGGAAATATATACGAAATCGTTTTTAATTTCAAGAAAACAAGTGCAGTCGTCTGAATTTATCCACGAACGCTTATTTTTCTTGACCATCGAATCACGCAACCATTAAAACAAGGGCACGATGGGAAAAAACATCAACACCCCACAACCGAAAAGCGGCAAAGACGGCACCCCGCTTGTCCTGACGATTGCGGGCTCGGATTCCAGCGGCGGGGCGGGGATTCAAGGGGACATCAAATCCATCGCGGCAAACGGCGCTTTCGGGCTGTCGGTGCTGACAGCGGTGACCGCCCAAAACAGCCATCGGGTTTCGGCCACGCATGAACTTCCGCTTTGGATCATTCAAGGACAATTTGAAACACTCATGGCGGATTTTAAACCCGACGCCGTTAAGACAGGCATGTTGACCTCAAAAAACATTGTGCAATGTGTCGTCCGACTTTTGAAGCAAAATCCTCTTCCCAATTTTGTACTGGATCCAGTGATGCGTTCAAAAGACGGCACAGAGCTACTCAGCGTGGATGCGATTGAAGCTTTAAAAAAGGAGCTCATTCCCCTTTCCACACTCCTGACCCCCAATATCCCTGAAGCGGAAGTCTTGCTTGGAAAACAAATCAAGACCCTTTCAGAAGCGGAAAAAGCGGCGAAGAGACTCCTCAAACTTGGCGGTCAGGCCGTACTCATCAAGGGAGGGCACCTTCACGAATCCCCCGGGTGCGATGTCCTGTTTGACGGCCAAGGCATCACGTATTTTGAAGGAGAATTTATCGACACGCCCAACACGCACGGCACGGGCTGCACCTACGCCTCGGCCATCGCGGCGCACTTGGCCGTAGGCAAGGCATTGATTCCCGCCATCTCAGCCGCCAAAACCTTTCTCACAGAGGCCATACGGCACGGCCTTTCTATAGGCAAAGGACATGGCCCAACAAACCCTTTTTACCTTTTGAAGTAAACGGCGATCACTTTCTAATACGAAACACATCCAGATCAACAAGCGCCCCTTTCGAGGAAAGACGCGCCCGCACACGACCTTCCCGCCGCATCCCCACTTTCTTTAAAAGATGAATCGAGGCCTGATTCTCAGGCATGGACCGCCCTTCGATCGTCCTCAGCCGCATCACGCGAAATCCGAAATCAATGACGGCTTCACAGGCTTCGCTCATATAGCCCTTCCTTCGTTCGGTGTGCTTCATAATAAAACCGATTTCCGCCCATTGTCTCTCCCGTTCCCAACGAATAAAACCAATACTGCCGATGGGCTGGCCGGACCGCTTTAAAGAAATCGTCCAATTGCCGGGTAACCCCGCACAGGCATCCAAATCTATTTTCTTGTCAGAACGGAGAAGCGCGGCCCCGGACTCAGCCAGAGAAGTCAATTCAAGCCGTTTTGTACTTAAAGCGGGAGGAGACCACGACATAAATATAACCGATTTATCTCAGGATATTTTCCCTTGCCTTTATTTAACGAACTGACATAGAATGTTTCGGGTCATATTACTTTCGCTCAGGGAAAATACGGAGGAACGCATGTCAGAGGTTTTGATTGTCAGCTCAAAGGTAAAGAAATTCATTCAGGACAAGGCTCAGTTTAATACTTCGAAGGAATTTTTGGATGCATTAAGCCAATCCGTGGAAGGTATTTGTAACGAAGCAATTGAAAACGCGCGCAAAGGAAAGCGTAAAACAGTCAAGGCAAGAGATCTCTCTTAAAGCAGGTTCAGGAAAGGACCCGAGGGTCCTTTCCTGAACCCCTCCCTCATCATTACCATCCAAGCCTTTTAAAATACCCCGCGCGGGAAAAACAAAATAGCACTACTCCTCGGGCGTGGAAATACAGACGTGATTTTTACCACTCGACTTCGCATCGTACATGGCCACATCCGCTTTTCGAATCAGCAAGTGCCGGGCCTTTGCGGTTGAAATACGATACCCGATGTGTTCCTTCAGTGAAACAAGACCAATACTGCAGGTCAGACGATTTTTGATTAAATCCGGCCGCCGCTTTGGGTAGGACGGGACGGATTTAAAAGTAAATTTTTCGATGGCGTCCCGAATCGCAAAAGCAACCTGCTCGGCTTCCTGCAAGGACGTCCTTGAAAAAATAATCGTGAATTCATCGCCGCCATACCGGGAGATCGTTGTTCCCTCTGATGGCACGACCTTGCGGAGAATCGCACCTACATCCTGAAGCACACGGCTTCCCGTCAAGTGCCCGAATTCATCATTCACCTCTTTAAAATGATCCAAATCCAAAAACAGCAAAATCAAATCCTGCTCGCGTCGCCGCTTTGCGCTCACAATCTCTTTATCGAGTTTCGTATAGAAATAGCGGTCATTAAAAAGCCCGGTCAGGCCATCCAGCTTAGCCACTTCAATATGGGTTTTAGCGTAGAGGACATTTTGAATGAGCGTCGAGGTGTATCCCGCAAAAATCTCTAGTAGCTTGAGTTCCTTTTCCGTAAAATTCTTTTTATCTTTTCGATTGATCAACTCAATCACGCCGCAGACCGATTTTTCAATAATGATCGGCGCGCAGATGATCGAGCGGGTTTTAAATCGGCTCACCTGATCCCGTTTTGGTTCAAAACGCTTTGCTGTCGTCAGATTCCTCCCCAGATACGGCTTCCCGGAAAGATAGGTCGCCCCGACAATCCCCGCATTGATGGGAAGCTGCAACCCCGGGAGGTTCGTCGAGCCCACACCGAATGACGCGACAAAAACAAGTTCCTGATACTCCATTTTTTCTGGTTTACGAAGCGGATTATCAAGCAGGATGGAACCGGCCTCGGAAGGCACAAATTGATTCGCCTTCGTCAGAATTTCCCTTAAAACATGGTCGAGCGCGGGCGTTCCCTCTTCGAGTTCCTTCTGCTGTCGTTCGCGGCTCAGGAGCTGGTTGAGTTGTTTTTTCTCGAGGGTTTTAAGACGCATGACGGGTTAAAATACCTAAGCAGACTGCGACTGTCAAGACAGGAAAATCGGGATCTCCGGTCATCGCTTTCTCAACAGGATCAGCGGGTTTTTCCTTATTCTCGCATGGCCATGTTGTGTGGTTAATATTTTACTCAGGGGGCAACCAAAATGCCTCAAAACGGTCCTTTCTGGTCACCCACACAATGTAGGGCGACTTCAGGATATCTCCCTTGTCGTCAAATTCAATGTGGCCCAGGGCACCGTTATATTTCATCGTCCGAATTACCTCGACCAGCCTTTTTTTGTCAGTACTCTTTGCGTCGGAAACGGCTTTTAACAGGATATTGGCGGCATCGTAGGCATAGATGGCGTAAGGGGCCAGGTCATTCCCGTGTTTCGCTTTGTATTTCTTGAGAAAATCAGCCGCCTGCGGGAGTTTTTCCGTATCCGGTGTAAAGGTAAGATAGGTGCCTTCCGCCGCCGCACCCGCGATTTCGATGAATTTCGGATCAATCACGCCGTCGCCGCTCATCATGGGGACATTTAACCCCACTTCCTTGCCCTGCTTCGCCAATAGTCCGCCCTCCGGGAAAATCCCGCCAAAAAAGTAGAGGTCGAGATTCTTCTCCTTTAGCCGCGTCAAAATACCGCGAAAATCCTTGTCCCCCTGGGTTAAGCCGTCGAACGACACGACTTCGACATCTTGTCCTCCAATTGCGATCAGACTTTTTCTAAATTCATCCGCCAAGCCTTGGCCGTAAGTCGTCTTATCGTGAAGGATGGCGATCCGTTTGGCTTTGAGTTGCGTAATGACAAAACGGGCGGCGACCTTCCCTTGTTGATCGTCCCGGCCCACGACGCGAAAAACATTTTCAAAACCCTGCTCCGTCAGTCTCGGATTAGTCGAAGCCGGGGTAATCATGGGCGTTCCGGCGTCATGATAGACCGATGAAGCAGGAATCGACGCGCTCGAATTAAAATGTCCCACCATGCCGACAATGCCTAAATTGACCATCTTGTTCGCGACGGAAACCGCCTGCTTTGGATCATGTTGGTCATCACCGACCTCCAGCCGGACCTTTCGGCCCATGATGCCGCCACGCGCATTCCACTCATCCACGGCGATCCGTGCGCCCCGTTCAAGATCGCCCCCGATCTTGCTTTGATCCCCCGTCATCGGACCGGCCACGCCGATTAAAATATCCTCTTGCGTGTCCCCGCCTTCACTTTGGGTCCCGCCTTTCTCGCACCCGGATGCAATCACGGCAGTCAGGAGCAGCCCCAACACAAAACCCTGTCTCGAAAATTTTTGACACATTAGAAAAAAAGACGCCTGATCCATTTCAATATTCCTTTTTCGCAGTTCTGAGTCGGTTCCGTCCCCACAATGAAGGCCTCTTCCAAGCCATCTTTTTCACAAATCTTGCCGCTCTGATTGACCTTTAACAGTACCACGCCTTCGGGCGGCGTAAAATCCCTTGGCTCGGAAAACGACGCCCGCTTCATAAATTCTGTCCAGATGGGAAGCGCCGCGGATGCACCCGTCAACGCGCCGCGCTGATTTTTATCAAACCCCACCCAAACCACTGTCACCAGATCAGGCGTATATCCCACAAACCACGCATCGCGCAGTTTGCTGCTCGTCCCCGTTTTTCCGGCAGCCGGAGCCGCAAACCCAAGCCGACGAACGTCTTGACCCGTGCCGGAATCCACCACGCCCCGCATTAAATGAGTCACCAGGAACACCGCCGATTCGGAGACCACACGGCGGGAACGAAGATCCGTGCTGTCATCCTCTTCCTGTTCGATCGGCAATCCCCTCGGATCTATCATACCATGTATAAACCGCGCGGGATGAAATACGCCGCCATCGGCCAATGTGCTGTACGCCACGCCCATTTCAAGCGGAGAGACCTCGATACTCCCAAGGGCCAGCGACGGTACGGGTTTCAACGGACTCTTGATCCCCAGCTCACGCGCCATATTCACGACAGTTGGCATACCCACTTCCTGCGAAAGACGCACCGTCGCCGTATTCCGGGAGGCCTCAAGTGCCCGGCGCAATGTGATGGGACCCAGGTATTGATGATCATAGTTTTCGGGAGACCACTCTTTTCCACCGACGGAAAGCGTCACCGGCGCATCATCGATTTCACTGATCGGCGTATACGGCGTCCCGCCTCTCGCCGCCTGCTCGAATGCGGCCAAATAAACAATCGGCTTAAAAAGAGAACCCGGCTGACGCCGCGCATCCGTCACACGGTTAAACTGACTGGTCTGATAATCGCGTCCCCCGACCATGGCCTTCACCGCGCCCGTTTTGGGGTCAATGGCCACAAGCGCGCCCTGCAACTGATCGCCCGGCCCAGGCTGCTTCAGCCTGGAATCCCGAAGCTCCAGATCTTCGAGGCCCTTTTTCAAGGTCTTTTCGGCAATCCGTTGCAACTCGGTATCCAGGGTGCTGAATATTTTAAGCCCCCCTGAGTTTAAAATACGCGGCGGATAAAGACCCGCCACTTGCCTGCGAATTTCATCGACAAAGTAGGGCGCGGTATTCAGCCGCTGTTTTAAACGCTTGGCAACGACCTTTTCTCCACGCGCGGCAAAATAATCCTGCAATGAGATCTTGCCCTCTGTAAAAAGCACTTCAAGCACGAGATTTCTGCGGCGTATGGCTTTATGGATATCTTTGACCGGAGAGAACACATTCGGCGCCCGGATGATACCCGCCAAGAGGGCCGCCTCCCCCAAGGTCAAGTCTTTCGGCGCCTTTTCAAAATAAAACCACGCCCCCTGCCCAAGGCCATAGATCCCCATGATGCCGTTTTGACCAAAGTAAATTTCATTCAGATAGACTTCTAAAATCTCTTCTTTGTCGTATCGCCGCTCCAGGAGCAACGCCATCAATGCTTCACGGGCTTTTCTGGCGAAGGTGCGCTCACTCCCTAAATAAAAATTCTTCACCAATTGCTGCGTCAGCGTGCTTCCACCCTGTACGATACGTCCGGCACGCACATTCACCCACGCTGCCCGGACAATACTTTTAAGGTTGATGCCGGTGTGATCGAAAAACCGACGATCCTCCATCGCAATCACGGCATCAATCAGCATCTCCGGCACTTCGGATAAACGCACAAGGGTACGCTCTTCCCACTCTGATTCGTAAAAACCACCCACAACCTCGGGTTCGATCAAAACATCATCCCGCTCGATATCCCTCTTTAAATCGGTCAATGACAGAATTTGATTTTTATCGGAAATAGACAGCGCGATCGGCAGCCCTGCTTCGGCATAATCCGGGTAATCAAAGGGATGCAGATAGACCTCCAAACGGCCTTTGTCCCGGAAAAACTCTCCCGGATTTTGAACAGGGTGATCAACCGCATGGTAGGAAAGACGTTTCAACCGCGGCATTAACCCCGCCTTGGTAATATCAAGTCCGGGAGCAAGTTTTAAGGGGGCCGAATAAATCTTCGATGGCAGCTTCCAGCGCTGTCCCTCAAATTTTTTAACCACGGCTTCATCAAGATGAAGCAGGAGCAGCGAAGAGACACCCAACAATAAAAACGCTGCCAGCAGCAAAATACGCGAAATGATCCTTCGTTCCGGTTTTTTTCGCCTGCCTCTCTTTTTTGTTGTCTTTCTCTGAAATTTCATCGAAAAATTCTATAGCACAATTCATACCGCACTTCAACGACACGCACGACCATTACATCAAAGCCACAGCAAAACTATGTAATTTGTTACACAATTTCCCTCTGATTTCTATCTTGGTTTATTTTGAATACACGTCCATTTTTTCGAGAAGAACAAACATAAGCTATTGTAATTAAATAGATAATACTAAAGCATCGCAACAACAAGTATTTTTAGGTACGGGCTTTGCAATTTAGAGCGTCAATGAACCGACACACCCAAAAATTTGAAGCCTGATTGAGCGGGATAAAGATGAATAAAAAAGGATTCAGTCTCCTGGAAATTATGGTCGCTGTCGCAATACTCACTGTACTGGTCGGTATCGCCATCCCCAACTACCTCACCTGGAATGCCCGTTATGAATTTAAAGACGCCGCGCGGAATCTTTCCTCTAACTTAACACTTTCCAAACTCAACGCCATGAGTCGAAACAACCCCGTCACCCTGACCCTTCAGGCGAATGGCACGCACACCGAATACGTCACCACCGGAAATGTCATTCCAACCGAAACATTTCCCACAGATGTCACTGTCGCCGGCGGGCTTCCGGTGGCTGTCACATTTAACGCCTTCGGACAGCGCACCTCCGGAGGCGCGGGGAATCAAATCATCAATCTTGACAGTCTTTCCCAAACAAGCACCCGTTACATCATCACCATCACGGCAAGCGGAAAAGTCAGCATCGCCATGCAAAACATCTGAGGATGATTATGACATTGAAGCGCGAAATCACAAAACGAAAAAAGAACGACGAAAACGGATTCACACTTTTGGAGGTCTTGATTTCAGTCGCCATTTTATCAGTGGGATTGCTCGGGATCGCCGTCATGCAGGATGCCTCTATCCAGGGCACGATGGTCGGTAGCAGAATGAGCGTCGGCACCAACCTGGCGGACGAAATGATGGAGCGGGTCCGCCTTAAAATGCCGGGCGTCTCCGTTGCCGGGTTTAATGTCAGCGACTACAACGGCATCGACACCTCCAATACAGCCACACGGCCTCCGGCCTCCGCGTGGCAGGCGCGCGGCGACTACGACCAGTGGGCGGCCAGAATACAGCAATATCTTCCCGGCGGCGTCGGCACGGTCACCGTCACGCAACCCGTAAGCAACCCGCTCAATCGTAATGATGTGACCGTTCGGATTACCTGGCCGGGGGCGACGCGGAATTTCACCGTCACGATGATGACCTCCATCCTTTCGTAAAAAGGAGAAAAGAATAAGACCGATGGCGTTATTTGGAAAAAGATCAAATCAACACGGGTTTACGGTACTGGAGTTTCTGATCGCGACTACCGTCTTTGTCACAGTGATGGCGGCGGGATCTGATTTTTTCAACAGCATGAACCGCTCTTCCGTCGTCAACTCAGAACTGACCGACATGCAGCAAGACGTCCGGGCCGCAATGCTCACACTGGTACGAGACATTTCCATGTCGGGCTACGGGACAAGCAGTTTCGGGGCCTGTAACAATCCAATTACCCCGACCAACTCCAGCAGCGGCCCTGACGCGATCAGTGTCGTCAGCATGTCCACAGCCGCAACAACGCTTGCGGCCGCGGCCGCCCCCGGGGCTTCGAGTCTGACGCTCGCGCCCCCCGCCGTCGTCGGCACTATTTCACTCAACGGGATACGCACCACGACGGCGGTACTCAGCGCCGGGACAACGGTCAATATCAACCCCCCGCTGGATATTTCAGGAGAAACCTACCCGGTCGGGACACAAGTGCTCACACCAAGCTGCATTCAATACAGCGTCAACCCGGTTACCCGGGATCTCACCCGCACGGTGGGCGGCGTTGGGAGCATCCTGGCCAGCGGGGTCATCGACATGCAGTTTGCCTACGCACTGGACGCAAATGGGGATGGACGGATTGACGACGCCAATGCGAGCGGGTCCTTCGACGCGGGAGATTTCGTGAACCTCCCGCTCAATCTCGACACCATACGGCTGGTCCGTGTTTCCCTTTACTTGCAAACCATTCAGCCCGACCGGAACTATGGCAACGGCGCGCCCATCACTCTGGAAGACCATAACCCGACAACCGATCCGGGATACACCCTGGCCGCCTATCAGCCCTTTCGGAGCCGGATTTTAACGCGTATCGTCCGCCCGCGAAACATCGGGCTACCCTGAAACAAGGCTTGAAATAAGTGAGGAATCGGCGGTTTTAAACTTGAGTCAGATGACAGAAAGGATGCCGGAAACATGAGCATGATGAATCGGATAAAACACATAAAAAATGAAAACGGGGCGGCGCTTATCACGATGTTACTTTTTTTGGCCGTGCTCACCGTCATCGGCCTCACCTCCGTCTCCATCACCTCGCTTGAAAACCGCACGGCGCAAAATGAGCGGGTTTATGAAACACGGATCAACAACGAGGAAGGGGGCGTGGATCCTCAAATCACGGTTTTGGAGAATACGATTTTATCGGGAACAATACCCGCAACCTATCTTGCGCCAACGGGGCCAGTGGTCGTGGGGGCAAACCTGCAAAATGAAATTACAAGCCAAACGAGGGAAGCCGATGATGTCACGCTTTCCGGGGCGCTCGGGGCCGACATGCAGCTCACCCTGGGCGCGACGCCGGTCAATATGGATATCGACTACCTCTTTACAAAACTGAAGGCGGGCAGCGCCATCGAATTCGCCTCCGGAAACGAAGGGGCGGGCGCGGGGTCAGGCGGCGGCGGCACCGAAATATATTACCAGCTTGTTTCCGAAGCCACCGTCGGAAATGGAAACGGCTCCATCACGAATTACTACAACTGTGTGGTTTCAGGCGCATGCCAGAAATAAGACAATCACACCGCTTTATAGAAATGGAGATCATGATGAAGAAATCCCTGCTGCTTCTGGTAATTGCTTTTTCTGCGGCACTGCCTTTGGGAACCACGGCCGCCGAAGTCACATGGACTCCCACCGGGATGAATTTCGGGCAACCCGAAGGCAATCCTGAAACCGACGGGGTTTGGGGACAGGTACGGCACTTCACGGATCACCGCATCGCCCTGGAGGACGGACAGGAATTCAGGTTTTCCAAAAATGTTCTGATTGATGTCGAAAATCTCGCCATCGACGTCCGTGGCAATGTTCGCATTCTGCTGGATGCCTCCGGAAAAGCCAAAGCCGTCTTTTTCAACGGCATTGACATGCCCGAGGTCATGAGTCGATTCAAAAAGTAGCCGCCTGTTAAGGAGCATTAATTATGAAATATCTTCAGTCTAAATACCTACTCATCTTTGTCCTGCTTTTTTTCATTGGCGCAGTTGTCACCCCTCCTCCCGCCGACGCAAAACACCGATGGTGGCACGGGAAGAAAGGGAAGAAGGGTGGGAAAAAAGGCGGAGGCTCCACCCCGCCACCGACACCACCGCCACCTCCGACAACACCGACACCTGGTCCCCCGCCGACAACACTTTCCACATTGGCGGATTTCACATCCTATCCACCTTTTCTGACGACGGCCGCGCCGCCGCTGGCCATGTTTGTCTTATCGAAGAATCACAAGCTCTTCTATAAGGCCTACAACGATATCACGGATCTCGACGATGACGGGGTTATCGACTCTACCTACAAAGACACGATCAACTACTACGGTTATTTTGACTCGATGAAATGCTATAGCTACACAAGCGGCGTATTCAAGCCCACCGTGGTGGGGACCGGCGTCAATGGTCACTATTGCAGCGGGACTTGGAGCGGCAACTTTCTGAACTGGACGACCATGTCTCGAATGGACTTGATTCGCAAGGTCCTTTATGGCGGGAAGCGCGTCACCGATACGAGCACGAAAACAGTCATTGGAAGAGCATTGCTGCCTCAAGACGCCCACTCCTGGGTCAAAACCTATAGCGGAAGCGATATCTCCTCACTGACGCCATTTTCCTGGAGCAACATCACGCTTTGCAATACCAATACCTCTAGAACCCAAAACTCATCCCTGCTGTACGCCATCAACGGATACTTCCCCTACGCCGCGAGTACAGAAGGGAAACAATGCCGTCTGGAGGAACCCGGCGGCTCCAGCCTGTCCATTTCAGCCACCTACAACGTCGATGTTGAAGTCTGTATTATCAGCATGTTGGAGTTAAACTGTACGGAATACAAAACAGGATCTTCCGCGTCAAATTACAAGCCCTCGGGCTTGATGCAGACTTTCGGCGTGGAAAGAAACGGGACGGCCGACGCCTCCGACGATAAGGTGAAAATGAAGTTCGGTTTAATGACAGGCAGCTACGGGGCAAATGTCAGCGGGGGCGTGCTGAGAAGCAATATTGACGATCTAAGAAATTCCGAGGTCGACAACGGAAACGGCATCATCCTCGGCGCATCAAAAATCATTAAAAACATCAATAACTTCAAAGTCCTGCAATATAACTACAGTACGGGCTGGTACAATGCGGGCGGCGCGGAAGGCAGCTGTGTGCCCGGGGAGCCGGCGGTGCTGACGAACGGTCTCTGCACCAGTTGGGGCAACCCCGTGGGTGAAATGCTGTATGAAACCATCCGCTACTTTCAGGCACAGGTCGGACCGACCTCACAATTTGAATTATCCACAACAGACCCCGGTCTCTCTTCCCTCAGCGTCGAAAACAAATGGACAGACCCTTATTTGAGCTGTCCTGCCTGCTCAAAGGCCTTTGCGATCATTCTAAGCGATGAATATCCTTCGTATGACTCGGATCACCTGCCGGGCTCCTACTGGCCCACGTCCATCAGCACGGCGGATACCCCAAGTGTCCAAAGCCTGATCAGCACTTCCAAAATCGATCTTCTTGAGTCCATTAGATCGACATTTATCGGTCAATCCTTATCCTCCTTTGATCGAAACTGCACGGCAAAACCCGCGAGTTTTAAAAGCATCAGAGGGCTATGCGTTGAAGAACCCACGAAGCAGGGAGCCTATTACATCGCCGGGCTTGCGAATTATGCCAAAACAACAGACCTCAATCCGGCCCCCGGCACACAAGATTTGACCACCTATGCCATTTCCACAGGATCGGTGATCCCGAATTTAGAGTTCGATGTTAGCGGAAAGAAAGTCGTTGTCGTTCCAATTTTTCATGATGGCTGCCCCTCCGCCTCCTATCCGGGCTGTTCCTCGCAAGGGGCCAACGGAGACAACTCGAAGGGAGCCATGGTGGATTTTCAAATCTGTCCCAATGACGCGGATTGGACAACGGAGCAAAGCGCGGGCTACACCTCCTGTTACGACGGCATGTGGGATGACGCGGAGTACGGCTGGGATTATGAACTGGATATCCGCTACCGGATTTATGTCAAGCAGGGCGCGACAACCATCACACTGAAAACAAAAGGCCTGGCCGCCGCCGCCGGACACGAAGACTTCGCGGGCTACGCCATCAGCGGTGTCTCCGGCGCTGGGGATTACTATGAAATCCGCTGTGGCGGAGCGGCGGGCTTCAGCGATTGCGACCGTTATGACAGAAATGAAACCCCCAATAACACACGTACTTTTGCAGTCACCGGGACGACCAGCGGCTTTCTAAAGAGCCCCCTGTGGTATGCGGCCAAGTACGGAGGATTTAAGGATAACGACGGCAGCAATACGCCGAACTTGACCGGTGAATGGGACAACGACGGTGACGGCGTGCCGGACACCTATTTTGACGCCGCGAATCCACTCAAACTGGAATCCGAGCTTTCAAAAGCCTTGACCGCCGTTTTAAATCGCTCCTCCTCGGGGACATCGGTCTCGGTGCTGGCCACGGCGGGCGAAGGCGAAGGCGCGCTGTATCAGGCTTATTTTTATCCTTCGAAATATGAAGCGGGTCTTGAAAGAAAATGGATTGGATACATGCACGGTCTCTTTCTGGACAGCTTCGGCAATCTAAGAGAAGATACCGATCAGGACGGACGGCTCATATTGACATCGGATCGCATTGTAAGGACCTTTTTTGACACAACATCAGGAGAAACCAAGGTCAACATCTTCGTCGATGCCGACGGCGATGGCAAGGCGGATTCAACAACACCAGCCGACACCCTGCCCATAGACCAGATGTCCCCGATCTGGGAAGCGGGCAAGGAACTGGCCATCGCCCCTTCGAGTAGCCGGAAGATTTTCACCTGGCTGAATACAAACCATGACAATACCGTCGATCCCGGGGAATTCGTTTTGTTCGACGATACACAAAAAACAGCTTTAAAACCTTATATTCGAGCCCTCGATGACAATGCCAACGGGAGCGCGGACGATGAATCCGCGAACATTATCAATTTTATCCGGGGCGACCAAATCGCGGGTATGCGGGACAGGGATATCACAGTTGGCGGGTCAAAAAAAATCTGGAAACTCGGAGACATCGTCTATTCCACCCCCGCGACCGTATCCGCACCACGGGAACGCTACGATCTGCTGTACGGGGACACCTCTTATCGCGCATTTTATAACCAGTATAAAAATCGCAGAAATGTCGTCTATGTCGGGGCGAACGACGGCATGCTCCATGCCTTTAACGCAGGCTTCTATACGCCGGGGGACGACCCGCTAACACCCAAAAAAGAGCACGGCCGTTTTGATCCGGGCGCGGGGAAAAAGTTGGGGCAGGAGCTCTGGTCCTTCATCCCTTACCAGCTCCTGCCACACCTCAAATGGCTGACACGTCAAGATTACACCCATGTTTACTATGTCGATCTTAAGCCTAAGGTCACGGATGCCCAGATTTTCACGCCGGACGCCGATCACCCCAACGGCTGGGGAACCATCCTCATCGGCGGCATGCGTATGGGCGGCGGAACAATCAGCGTAACAGACACGTTTTCAGGCGGTACCCCCGGCACACGGACCTTCGAATCCGCCTACTTTGTATTGGATATCACCAACCCGGAAAAAGACCCCGTATTGCTCGCAAGTTTCACCGACAGCGATCTCGGCTTCACCACCTCGTTTCCCTCGGTCTTGCGCGTAACCAACGGGACCTCTCCGCCCACAACGACCAAATGGATGTTCATGGTGGGCTCGGGTCCAACCACTTATACAGGGGCCAGCGGCCAGAACGCCAAAATCAAGATCGTCAATTTAAAAACCGGGGTGTTGGAACGTACAATCGACACAGGCCTGACAAATGCCTTTATGGGCGACTCAATCAATATCGACGGCAATCTCGATTTCACAACCGATGTGGCCTATATCGGGAGCAGCTATCTTCAGCTCGGAGAATGGAAAGGAAATATGTACCGCCTCAGTATCCAAAACCAACTGAATCCAGCCAATTGGGTACTTTCCACACTCTATCAAACAGACCCGGGACCCATTACCGCTGCGCCAACAGCGTCTTTTGGCACAAACAACAAACTCTGGGTCTATTTCGGCACAGGGCGGTATTACGACCCGACAGATCAAAACGACACCAGCCAGCAACATTTCTACGGGATAAAAGACCCTTGCTGGAATGATGTCACATTGCTTTGCACCACGACAGTGACTCAGGGCGACCTGCTGAAATCAAGCGGCTTTCGAATCAAAACAGATGGCTCAAGTCAAGGAGGCCCCCAGGGGACATTTAAGGATTTGCTACTCGACCTCAACGCCTCAACAACAAACAAGGGCTGGTATTTTGATCTCGCGCCAAAGGAGCGTGTGCTTTCAAAAAGCTCTGTCCTGGGGGGCATCGTGTTCTTTACTTCGTTTGTCCCGAATGGAGACGCCTGCACCGCAGGAGGCATCAGTTTCATGCACGGACTCTATTATGAAACAGGGACAAGCTATCCCGAGTCCCCCTTCGGAGAACCGCCGCCGCCTCCGGGCGCACCCCCTGTCGAAGTCAAAAATGTCAAAACCCTGGGCGAAGGACTTCCTTCGGGGATAGGGATTCATATCGGCTCCGCCACAAGCGGTGGGGGAAGCGGCACTTGCCAAAGCGGTATCAAGGGTTTTGTCCAGCAGAGCACAGGAACGATTACCGAAGTCTGCGGCGACCCAGCCTTCAGCATCCGAAGCGGCGTAAAGGGATGGCGCGATTTCTGACGGGCCGAGCCCCGTTATAAGAAATCCTTGTTCATGATAAGGAGATCAACCTTGAAAAATAAGATAAAAAAACCAGAAAACACCCGCCTCCTGATTGTGATGGCCTTCATAACCCTGACCGGCATCATGGGCTGCCAATCGGCCGAAATAAAATCCACTGCATCCAATCGCCCCCCGGTCGTAGTCTCCGCCGAATTTTTTCCGGCCATCTTCAAGCAGGACCATTCCCTCGTCGTAAATGCCCATAGTAAAGACCCCGAAAATGATGCGGTTTCATACCGTTACACATGGTTTGTCAATCAACAGCCAGTGCATCACGAACAAGAGCTGCCCGCGCATTTTCTCAAACGAGGCCGTCAAGTCACCGTTGAAATTATTCCCAACGACGGCTTCAGCGACGGCGCGCCCTTTATAAGTGACATCGCCACCGTGCAAAATACGCCTCCGGAGATTGTCTCGATACAACTTCTTCCCCAGCCCTTTCATCCCGGAAAGACCATCAGGGCGGAAGTCACAGGCCAGGACAACGAGGGCGACGCCATACAATACACTTATCAATGGAAGAAAAACGGCTTTCCCGTTTTTTCGGACAATCGGAGTGAAATTATCATTGACGATCTGAAAAAGGGTGACGTCATCACGGTAAAAGTCACACCACACGACGGGATTGAAGCAGGAACACCTTTTGAATCACTTAATTTAAGCAGCCAAAACCGTCGTCCTCAAATCGTATCCAGCCCGCCATTTCAATTTCAAAATGGCGTCTATACTTATCCAGTCATCGCTACAGACCCGGACGGCGATCCGCTTCAATATGCCATTTTAGATCCCCGGCCGGGGATGAACTTTGACCCCAAAACGGGTCATTTCCAATGGGAAATCCCGGATGAAATCAGCGGCATTCAACATGTCACGCTCGTGGTTCGGGATTCGGAAGGGGAGGGAGCCGCTCAGAAGGTCCGGCTGGATATCGACTTTTTACGAAACAACTCTTAAAAAGAATCTCGTAAAATCAGGATACAATCAAACGCTCGGCAATTTGCACGGCATTTAAGGCCGCCCCTTTGCGCAGGTTATCCGCGACCACCCAAAGGTGCAGACCGTTTTCGGCGGACTTGTCTTCCCGGATTCTCCCGACGTACACATTGTCCTGCCCCACCGCATCCAAGGGTGTGGGGTAGATTTTCCGGGACGGATCATCAATCAGCGTGACCCCGGGTGCTTCGGAAAGAAGCGCACGGGCTTCGTTAGGTGTTATCTTTCTTTCGGTCTCAATCGTCACGGCCTCCCCGTGTGAGCGAAAAACCGGGACACGCACCGTCGTCGCCGTCACCGGCAAATCCGGCACGTCCAGGATTTTTTGGGTTTCCGCGACAATCTTCGACTCTTCCTCTGTGTCTCCCGTCTCCGGGTCGCAGTCCCAATTCACAATACAGTTAAACGCAATTTGTTCACCATACACCTTTGTTTTCACTTCCTGAAATGAAAGAATGGCCTTCGTCTGCGCTATCAGCTCCTCAATCGCTTCCTTGCCCGTACCGGACACGGATTGAAAGGTGGTCACGCTGACCCGTCGCAGCCCGGCCGCATCGTGCAATGGTTTCAGGGCGACGACCATTTGGGCTGTGGAGCAATTGGGGTTGGCGATCAAGGGCTGGTTCACCGTGACAAGGTGCCCATTCACCTCCGGCACCACCAGGGGCACCAGGGGTTCCATACGAAAAGCGCTGGAATTGTCGATGATGGCGCAGCCCGCCTTCAGGGCCTTTGGCGCGTAATCCTTCGCCAGGCCGCTGCTGGTCGCCCCCAAAATAATGTCGATTTGAGAAAAATCGGCGGCATCCAGTGTTTCCACAAACAGCTCGTCATCAAAAAAGGGATAGGACTTTCCCGCAGACCGCTCGGAGGCAAAAAGCCGGAGTTTCTCAATCGGAAATTTCCGGGAGGCCAGAATGTCGAGCATTTCTTCGCCGACCGCGCCCGTCGCCCCCGCGATGGCGACGTTATAGTTTTCCTTTTTTTGAAACATCGCCCTAAACCAATTGACGTTTTAAATGTTGAAGCACCCGTTGTCCCATTTCGACCGTTCCGATGGTTTTCGTGCCCTCGGCCGCAATATCGGGTGTGCGGTAGCCCTCCTCCAGCACGGAAAAGACGGCCTTTTCAATCAGTGTGGCCTCTTTCTCCAAGGCGAAGGAATACTTCAGCATCATGCCCGCGGAAAGGATGGTGGCCAAGGGATTGGCCTTGTCCTGACCGGCGATGTCCGGCGCGCTGCCGTGGATGGGCTCGTACATCCCTTTCAAACAACCTTCACGGCCCTTTGAAGTTTCCGCGCCCAGGCTGGCGGACGGCAGCATGCCGATGGAGCCGGTCAACATCGCGGCGGCGTCCGACAAGATATCGCCGAACATATTGGTCGTGACGATGACGTCAAATTGCTTCGGGTTTCGGATGAGCTGCATGGCGCAGTTGTCCACATACATATGTGAGAGTTCGACATCCGGATAATCCGCATGTATCTCACTGACCACTTTTCGCCATAACTCCGTTGCCTCCAGCACATTCGCCTTGTCGATGGAAGTCACCTTTTTTCCGCGCTTCCGCGCAACTTCGAAGGCCACACGTGCAATCCGTTCAATCTCGGAGGTCGTGTACACCAGGGTGTTGATCCCCCGTTCCTCGTCCCCGTGTTTTTCAACGCCGCGCGGCTTGCCGAAGTAAATGCCGCCGGTCAACTCCCTCACCACCATCAAATCAATACCTGCGATGACCTCTCGTTTCAAGGTCGAGGCGTCCGTCATCATGGGGTAGAGCGTCGCGGGACGAAGGTTGGCGAAGAGGTTCAGTTTTTCGCGTAGTCCCAACAAGGCCCGTTCGGGGCGAATCGCGTAGTCCAGTCCCTCCCACTTCGGCCCGCCCACAGCGCCAAGCAGAACGGCATCCGATTCAAGGGCAATGCGCAGGGTTTCCTCCGGAAGGGGAAGCCCGAATTGATCAATGGCGTCCCCTCCCACAATGCCGTGATCAAATTCAAAGGGATGATGGAATTCTTCCGCCAGCAACTCCAATACCGCAACCGCTTGCGGGGTGATCTCCCTGCCAATGCCGTCTCCCGGAAAAACAGCAATTTTCATCTCATTCGCCATGTCATACCCTATTTCTCAGTGTATTGTTTAAAATAAGAAATTAAACGAGGCCGACTTTCTTTTCACCCCGGCGCTCCCGCGCCCCCAAGGCAGCCAATTGATTGAGCGCGCTTAAATAGGCCTGCGCCGAGGCGATAATGATGTCGGTGTCGGCGCCGTGACCCGTGACGCGCCGACCCTCCTCCTCGACGGTGACCGTCACTTCACCCAGGGCGTCCGTCCCGCCGGTGATGCCTTTGACAATATATGCGCAGAGATGACTCTTTGTTTCGGTAATCTCGGCGATGGTTTTATAGGCTGCGTCAACAACGCCGTCGCCATGCCCCGTTTTCTTGATCTCCCGGTCATGGATGGACAGGGCCACGGTCGCCGTCGGCTTCATCTCGTTGCCGCTCTCGGCGTGGAGCGAAATGAGACGAAAGGCCTCCGCCGGACGCCCCATTTCATCGGCAATAATGGCCTCCAGATCCTCGTCAAAAATCTCCTTCTTTTTGTCGGCCAGTTGCTTCAGACGCTCAAATGCCTTGTTCAAATCGTCTTCATCCGGATGATACCCCAGCTCTTCCAGGCGTGTTTTAAAGGCGTGACGGCCGGAGTGTTTCCCCAGCACAATGCTGGTTTCGCCCGCACCGACGGACTCGGGGCGGATGATCTCATAAGTCATCTTTTCCTTGAGCAGGCCGTCCTGATGGATGCCGGACTCGTGGGCGAAGGCGTTCGCCCCCACGATGGCCTTGTTGGGTTGAACGGACATGCCCGTGATTTTACTGATCAGACGGCTCGAGCGCATGATTTCCTCGGTCGCGATCGAGGTGTCGGCTTGAAAAAAGTCCTTACGCGTCCGAAGCGCCATGACGATTTCCTCCAGCGAGGTGTTCCCCGCCCGCTCTCCGATGCCGTTGATCGTGCATTCCACCTGTCCCGCGCCCGCGCTGATGGCGCTCAGGGAGTTGGCCACAGCAAGACCCAGGTCATTGTGGCAGTGGACGGAAATCACCGTCTCATCAATATTCGGCACGCCTTTTCGAATTGCTTGAATCAAGCGATAAAATTCATCCGGCGTGGTGTAGCCCACGGTATCAGGGATGTTCACGGTTTGCGCACCGGCGGCGATCACCGCTTCGATGACCTCGCAAAGGTAGGCCACATCCGAGCGGGTGGCGTCCATCGGCGAAAACTCGACATCCGCCACATAGGACCTGGCTTGCTGAACAACCTCGACGGCCCGTTTGAGGGCCTCGTCCCGGGTCAGGCGGAATTGATGTTTCAGGTGAATATCCGAAGTAGAAATAAAGGTATGGATGCGGACATTCCGACCGCCCTCCAAGGCCTCCCACGCACGTCTTACGTCCGCCGGTTTTGCCCGTGCAAGACTGCACGTGGCCGGCCCCTCGACTTCATGGGCAATCGTCCGAATCGCCTCGAAATCTCCCGACGAGCTGAAGGCGAAGCCCGCCTCGATCACATCCACGCCCAGCCGGGCCAATTGACGCGCAATGGTCAACTTTTCCGAAACATTCATCGTCGCGCCGGGAGACTGCTCGCCGTCGCGCAATGTCGTGTCAAATATCTTAATCTTTCTTGTCATGGCCTAAAAACCGTTTTTTTAAACAACCTTTTCGCCTTGATCGGCTGCTTCAAACACGATTTGCCGTGAAAGCGTCTTGCGCACCGGGCATTTGGCCGCAGCTTCCAACAAGCGCTTTCTCTGAGCCGAACCCAGCGCACCAACCAACTCAATCTGATATTCAAAGCGAGCCAGCCCCTCAGTACCTCTGTCCAATGACACGGTCGTGATCACCCCTTCCAACGGCAAGTGATATTTATCCGCGTACATCCGCACCGTCATGTTGATGCAAGAAGCCACCGCGGCCTCAAGCAAGTCGTGGGGCCGAAATCCCCGGCCCGCCCCGCCTTTTTCGGACACCGTATCCGAAATACCCTGGTAAACACCGTTGGAAAAGCGCGTAAGGTAGGGATGCTCGCCGCTCTCAGACTTAATCATGAATCCAATGGTATCAAAGGGTTTCCGGTCATAAAATCAATGTTTGAGCAGGATGTCCTTATCCTCGATGTCTTCAACTTCGGGATACGCCGTGCTGGCTTTAGATGCGTCTTCCGGCCGTTCATCCAATTTTCGATAAAGCGCGACACAGGGCTTTTCAAGCACACCAACCAGCACGTAGATCGAAGCAAGGGAAAAAAGCATGATTTGGGGAATCGCACCGAAAATGATGAAGGCCAGCACCAGTCCGACCAAAACATTAAAGGGCTTGCGGTCTTTTAAGTTCAAGCCCTTAAAACTGCGATAACGAATATTGCTGACCATGAGAAATGCCAGCAAATAGGTGAGCGAAAGCGTTAAAACCGGCCGGACTTTATCCCCCAGGTGCACAACGTCCGCGTCAAACATGACCATCGAGGCCACCAGCATGGCGGCCGCGGGCGTCGGAAGCCCCAGAAAATCCTTGCTTTCCGGACCGGAAACCTGAACATTAAACCGGGCCAGTCTCAGCGCGCCGCAAGCGATATAGAGGAAAAGCCCCATCCATCCCACACGTCCGTAAGGTTGGAGCGCCCAGGCATAGGCCAGCAGTCCCGGCGCGACGCAGAAGGAAACCAGGTCCGAAAGCGAATCATACTCCACACCAAAACGGCTGGTGGTCTTGGTCAAACGGGCCAGCTTACCGTCCAGCAAATCAAAAACCGACCCCACCACAATGGCGATGCCCGCTGCCACATACCGGTCATGCAATACGGACATGATGGCGAACACACCGCAAAAAAGATTCCCCGTCGTAAAGAGATTCGGGATGATGTAAATCCCCTTCCTCCGGAGCTCCCGCATCTTTTGATTACGCCTTTTTTTCATCTTATAATTCCCAGGACGGTCTCCCCTCCGACGACCTTATCCCCCATTGAGATTTGAATCTCTGTTTCAGGCGGTAAAAACAAGTCCACCCGGGAGCCGAATCGGATCAAGCCGAAGCGCTCTCCGCGATCCAGTACTCCGTCTTTTTTAATCCAGCAGACAATGCGCCTGGCGATCAATCCCGCGATCTGAATACAGAGAATCCGCTTCCCGTTTTGGGTCTCGATTAAGACGGCGTTTTGCTCATTTTCAAGTGAGGCTTTCGGGACATTGGCGGCCAAAAAGCGGCCCGGATTATAAGACACATCAACAATCTTCCCCGCAGCGGGCACCCGGTTAATATGGACATTAAAAACATTTAAAAAAATGCTGATTTTGATCGCGGGTTTATTTAAAAACCGATCCTCCTGCACGGAGGAAATATCCACAACCTTGCCATCCGCCGGGGAGACCAACAGCCCCTCGCCCTGAGGGACCTTCCTTTTGGGGTCTCGGAAAAACCAAAGACAAAACAGCGTCAACAAACCGAAAAAAATGGTCCAGGGCCGCGTCAAAAAATAAAAGCTCACCGCAGTGAGCACGGCGCCGATCCCGATAAAAATATAGCCTTCCTTTGCGATAGGGGCTTGATTTTCTAATGCCATCTCATTTCTCTATTGCTTTATAAAGGGGCAATGCCCTGCTTTCGCTTTACCTGTTTTGAACGGCGGTGAAGGGAGAGCTTCTCTAAAGACTGGGAAAAGTTTATCACGTTATCGAAGGGAACATACAGCGCCACCCCGGCGGGGAAAACTTAGTTTTTATCCCGGTCCACCAGCAGATCTTTTTTAAGCCACGGCATCATCGAACGAAGCCTGCCGCCAACTTCCTCAATGGGATGACCTTCGCCCTTTTTCGCCAAGGCATTGAAAACCGGTCGACTGGCCTTGTTTTCCAGAATCCATTCCTTCGCGAATTGACCACTTTGAATCTCGCCCAGGATCTTTTTCATCTCGGCCTTGGTTTCATCGGTCACGATGCGCGGCCCGCGCGTCATGTCTCCGTAACGGGCCGTATTGGAAATGGAGTAGCGCATGTTGGAAATACCACCCTCGTAGATCAAATCGACAATCAGTTTAACCTCGTGAAGACACTCGAAGTAGGCCATTTCAGGGGAATAACCGGCCTCGGTCAAGGTTTCATACCCCGCAGTGATTAAAGCCGTCAGTCCACCGCAAAGCACCGACTGCTCACCAAAGAGATCGGTCTCCGTCTCCTCTCTGAAATCCGTTTCAAGCACACCGGCCCGCGTGCCGCCGATGCCTTTGGCATAGGCCAGCGCCACTTGCTTCGTCTGATGGGAAGGATCCTGGTGTATGGCGATCAAGGCGGGCACGCCACTTCCCTTTTGGTACTCGGAGCGCACCAAATGCCCCGGGCCTTTCGGCGCGACCATGAAAACATTGATGTCCTTCGGCGGAACAATCTGTCCGAAGTGAATATTAAAACCGTGCGCAAAGGCGAGCGAAGCCCCCGGTTTCAGGTTCGGCCCCACATCGCGATTGTACAAATCCCCGGTGGACTCATCCGGGGTCAGCAACATGACCACGCCGGAAGACTTGACGGCATCGGCCACGGGCATCACCTTCAATCCGGCGTGCACGGCCTTGTCCCACGATTTTCCTTCTCTCAACCCGACGACCACATCCATGCCGCTTTCCTGCAGGTTCAGGGCATGGGCGTGGCCCTGACTGCCGAAACCAACAATTGCTATCTTTTGATCCGCTAAAACGGCCGTATCCGCATCCGCGTCATAATAAATCTTCATTCAATTCCCCTCTCGTTCTTTAAACTATTACCGTGAAACCTTTCGCCGCTCCGGTATTTCCCGTACGGACGCGCTCCGGCCTTCTCCCCGGGCGATGGCGATTCTGCCCGTCCGAATCAGGTTTTTAATACCCAATGGACGCAGCAAGTTTAAAATTGCCTCGATCCGGTTCACATCTCCTGTAATTTCAATGGTATAGGTCGTGGCTGTGGAGTCAATCACCCGCGCGCGGAAAATGTCCACGATGCGCAGAGCCTCCGCCCGGTCTTCGGGCCGCGTATTGATCTTAATCAATGCGGTTTCACGCTCGACGTATTCCTGCTCCGTCAAATCGACGACCTTGATGACATCCACGAGCTTATTCAATTGCTTCATAATCTGCTCAATGATGCGGTCATCCCCCTTGGTCACGATCGTCATGGTTGAAACATCGGGATCGAGCGTCGGCCCGACGGAAAGGCTCTCGATATTGAACCCGCGCCCCGAAAAAAGCCCGGAAATCCGGGAAAGCGCACCGAACTTGTTTTCAACTAATACCGAAACAATATGCTGCATCTCAGTTTTATGCACGACGACAAAGCAACGACCTGTCGGCACGCCTCCTCAAACGAATCATCAAGCGGTTAAAATCCCGCCGGCCTTTTTTGCTTTTCGAACTTCCTCGGCAGGCCGTGGACCAACCGGATCCGCAAAAACCATCTCATTGATCGCGGCACCCGCCGGAACCATCGGGTAGCAGTTTTCTTCTTCCTCGACCTTAAAGTCGATGACGACCGGACCGTCGATCTCCAAGGCTTTCTGAAGCACGGGGTCCACTTCGCCTGCTTCGGAGGCGGAAAGCCCCACCGCGCCAAAGGCCTCGGCCAGTTTGACGAAATCCGGCTGTGCTCCGATAAAACTCGAAGAATAGCGCTTGTCGTAAAAAAGCTGCTGCCACTGACGCACCATGCCGAGATAGCGATTATTGATAATGGCGATTTTCACCGGCAACTTGTATTCAACTGCCGTGACCAACTCCTGAATGTTCATGACAACGCCGCCGTCGCCGGCAATACAAAAGACGGTTTTGCCCGGTGCCGCCAGTTGCGCGCCGAGCGCGGCGGGCAGGCCATAGCCCATCGTGCCCAAGCCCCCCGAAGTCAGAAAGGTGCGAGGCCGGTCAAATTTATAATACTGCGCCGCCCACATCTGATGCTGCCCGACATCCGTCGCGACAATCGCTTCCCCGCCGGTCGCCTTGTAGATTTTATCAATCACATACTGAGGTTTAATGGTTTTCTCACCCTGCTCATAAACAAGGGGATGCTCTTTTTTCCACGCCTCGATCTGCTCAAGCCATGCATTGAATTTATTGGAAATCCCGTTTCCCGAAGTCGCAATATACTGATTGAGATCCCTTAAAATCGTCTTGGCTTCTCCGACGATGGGAATGTTCGCCGTAATCACCTTATGAATGGAGGTCGGATCGATATCAATGTGAATGATTTTCGCGTTCGGCGCAAAATCTTTCACTCGGCCCGTGACCCGGTCGTCAAAGCGCGCACCCACGGCAATAATTAAATCGGAGTTGTGGATCGCCATGTTCGCCCAGTAGGTGCCGTGCATACCAAGCATGCCCAGAAAAAGCGGATGCGTGCCGGGGAAACCGCCCAAGCCCATCAGCGTGTTTGTGACGGGAATATGGGCCGTTTCCGCCAGCGCACGAAGTTCTTTCGACGCGTCAGAGGCCAATACCCCCCCACCCGAATAAATCACCGGCCGCTCCGCCTTCAAAATCTCCCGGACGGCCTGCTTGATCTGCCATCGGTTTCCCTTGTAATTCGGATTATAGCTTCGGATATAAACGGAATCCGGGTAATTGAACGTGGTTTTCGCCAACACAACATCCTTCGGAAGGTCGATCAGCACCGGGCCCGGCCGTCCCGTCGTCGCAATATAAAAGGCCTCCTTCACCGCCTGCGCCAGGTCGTTGACGTCTTTCACGAGGATGTTGTACTTCGTGCAGGGGCGCGTGATGCCGACCATGTCGGCTTCCTGAAAGGCATCGTTCCCGATCATCTGGCTGGGGACCTGGCCTGTCAGAATAATCATCGGGGTCGAATCCATCGCAGCATCCGCAATCGCCGTCACGGTATTCGTCGCGCCCGGCCCCGAGGTCACCAGCACCACGCCGGCCTTGCCGGTTACGCGGGCGTAGCCCTCGGCCATGTGACCGCCTCCCTGCTCATGCCGACACAGGACGACATCAATCTCTTCTTCGTCGTACAGGACATCAAAAATAGGGAGATTAACCCCGCCCGGGTACGCGAAGACGGTCTTCACTCCCTCTTTTTTAAGGGCTTCCACTAAGATTTTCGACCCCGTCATTTTCATCGGCCTGTCTCCATTACGTTCTAAAGCGCTTCAAAACCCCTAAAATAAGGGCAGGAAATTCAAGCGCCTTCCTATGGATAAAAAGTGTTTAGTTTTAGCACACGGCTTTATCTGTAGTCAAACCTCGGACACCCTCTCACGTTGCGAAGGGCGCGTTGAACGCCTCTCGCGAATACAGAGTGCTCTTTACACTTGAAAACGCACTTCAAAAGGTAATAATGACGGAGGCATTCACAAGGTGGGCGCCTGATTCAAAGTTTCCGACGATACCGCTATCATTCGTGGTCACCGTCCGTTTTTCTTTTTGAGAGGTCAGATAGGTCAGGGAGATCGCCACCCGGTCGCTTTTCCGGTAGCGAAAGCCTGTCGAATAAATCAAGGCGTCCGCGTCCGGCAGCTCAAAACCCAGTGTTTTTTCCGGAACGGGTGTTTCGTCAATGCCGAAGCCCAGCAACAAATCCAGGGCCGGATTGTAGTGATACGTCAAGCCAAAACGATAGGTGTCTGTATCGTTGTAATTTCGGGCGACTGAATCGTCAAA
>JBHHXB010000004.1:0-25964 GCA_046756825.1 Nitrospiria bacterium
GACAGAACATCCCGAAATTAACAGGGATTACTATATGTTTATTTTCACATTTGTCAAGAAAAAATCAGCATCGAAAGAGCCGCGCCAACTAAAGAAACCTACCCGAAGAAAGCTGTTGACAAAATTAAAATCGGTATGGTACTAATCCACCAACTTTTCATATTTTCAAGGGAGGGATAATGAAAAAGGCGCGTTTAGGCACACTGTTGGGAATGGCCATTCTGCTCTCGTTCTTCTTTGCGGGAGATCGTGCATCCGGGTATTTTGGCGATATGGTTCTGAACAGTAAAGCCGAAAAAAGAGGGATGCCACCTGTTGTCTTCCCTCACTGGTATCACAGAGCGGAATTTAAATGTAAAGTGTGCCATCCGGCGATCTTTGAAATGCGATCAGGCGCGAACGATATCGATATGAAAAAGATTATTATTGACGGTCAGTTCTGTGGGAAATGCCATAACGGCACCATCTCGTGGAAACCCATTGAATGCGCCCGCTGTCACTCTGGAACGCCAGGGATGAAAACCGGCGTTTTGGAAGGGTTTCCAAAATAGGATGATCGCCAACAAACCTGTTCGTTATTGATCGATATTTGGAGGGGGTTTATGACCTGGGCAAAAGGACGAAAAAGATCAGCATTCACGGGAATCCTCATCGCAGTATTCTCTCTTGTTTCCATCTATGCCTGCGTGCGCCAGGCAAAAAGTGAGACAGTCACTCCCGCAGCGGCCGCGCCAGCGAAAGAAGCACCCGTTGTGGTGGCGCAAGCGGAAGCACCCATGCAAGTCGAAGAAAGGGAACTGGCCACAGACAGTGCGGAGCAATCTCTCGTCGCGCCCCGGCCGGAAACCGGGGTGCCTGTTTTTGAAAATCCCCATAACCTGCCGACACCCGGACCGCCTTATAACAAGGAAAACACGAACCCGGATGTCGTCATGAAGGATATTCCCAAGGAAGCCACGGGTGTTGAGGATTGGGTCAAGGCCTTTAAGCAGGAGGTTATCAATCCTCACGAATCGCTCGATCTCGACAAAAAACATGTTCCCCCTCTAAAATTCGACGTTGAAATTCCCGCGATGGGGTCCATGCCGAATGTGATTTTTCCACATGAGCCGCATACCTTTTGGCTGGACTGCACCAACTGCCACCCGGGAATCTTCATGATGAAAAAGGGCGGCAACCCCATTTCGATGGTTAAAATCGTCAACGGCGAGTTCTGTGGACGTTGTCATGGCCGGGTCGCCTTTCCGATCGCCAACTGCACCCGTTGCCACGTCAAACCCAAAGAGGCCGCTTCCGCGAAATAAGCGGCTTTATCCTGTGAGTTGCTTTAGAAATCGCCCCGCGGATGTTCGTCCCTGCGGGGCGATTTCATATTTTTCAGGCGCTCCCGCATTCCGATGAAAACCCTTTTCATACTCGTCTTATCGCTCACTGGCTTCTTTTCGTCCGGCTCTTTTGCCGGAGTTCTCGACAAAACAGATGCGGCCCGCGAAAACCTGCTCGGGCCGGTCAAGAACGTCCATGTCGAGATCTCAAAAATAACAAAAGTCGATGGGAAATGGGTCGAAGGCGCCCCCATGCCCTGGCTCTCAACTACCTACAACCCCCAAGGCCAGCGCATTGAAGAAGTCCAAATCTACACCAATCCCGCGCTGGATTTCACCTCGATTTTTACCCGCGACATGCGCGGCCTTTTAAAAGAGGGCATTGAATACGACGCCAATCGAAACACCGCCTTTAAATGGACCTATTCACACGACGCCACATTCAGCCATATTGAAGAAAACCGGGTCCAACCCGATGGAACCTTTTTCTCAAAAACAACCTATGACTACGACACAGCGGGCAACCTCGAGGAAGAAAACCGCTATCCGCCCCACGCGCAAAATCACTTTAAGTGGATTTACAGATACGATAACGCGGGCCGCCGGATTGAAGAGTCTCACTATTTAGTCCGTTCCGGCATTCAGCCGGGCCGTACGGGAAAGTCCCTCAACTCCAAACGGGTCTTCACGTATGACAGAGAAGGCAGGCTCAGCCAGGAAACCCGATACAACGGCGCGGGAGAAATTGTCTCGGTGAAAAAATACCAATACACTTTTGACAAAGCAGGTAACTGGATTTCCCAAACCGCATTGGAGTCACTCAAATCCCCGGGCGAGCTGCCGCTGGTTCCCACCGAAGTCACTCATCGCAAAATCACCTATCACCCATAATCGGACAAGCGCGTGCGCATTTTTCATCGGAAATACAATCTGTTCTTCGCGGTCAACCTGCTTTTTTTTACAAGCCTTTTTCACCCTGATCACCTTTCGGCGGCACCGTCCGCCGGTGACGAAACGACATCGGGGCAACCCGGCGCCCAAAACGGGCTTTGGGAACACTACTCCCTGTTTTCCATCGTCAGGGCCCTGGCCTTTGATGATCAAACTCGAACGCTCTGGGTCGGCACCTCAAACGGTCTGCTTCGCTACAACCTTTCGACCGGAAAACAACACGCCTACACCACAAAAAGCGGACTGCTTTCCAACATTGTCCACACGCTCCAAATCGCCCCGAACGGCGATGTCTGGGTCGGCACCATCGGCGGGGGCTTAAGCCGTCTCCGTGGAGAACAATGGCAAACCTACACCCCCTACGGCGCGGGATCCACAGTCTCTTATGGCAAACACTGGCAGGCCTACCCCATTGGAAAGGGGCTTGGGGATTTATGGGTATACGACATTCATTTCGATCCCGCCGGCACGATGTGGGTCGCCACCTGGAAGGGCGTCAGCCGTTTTGACGGCAAAGCCTTTCGAACCTATACCACGGAGGATGGCTTGGTCGATAAATGGGTCTACACCCTGTCCCAGGATAAAAAAGGGGCTTTCTGGTTTGGAACGGAAGCGGGTGTGAGCCGTTTCGACGGAAAAACCTGGCGAAGCTGGGACAACAAGGACGGCGTGGGCGCGAATATTAAAATGACCGTCCCGCCGGTGGCCCAAGGCCTTCCGAGCACACCCAGACACCACGCGGGCGATCACAAACCCTTGTCCTACAATCCGAATTACATCGTTTCCTCCACGATTGATTCAAATGATCACCTCTGGGTCGGCACGCTCGGGGCGGGACTTTCTCACTTCGACGGGGAAAAATGGACAAGCTACTCAAAACAGGACGGCTTGGCCGGAAACATGGTGCACGCCCTGAAGTTTGACGCCAAGGGCATTTTGTGGATCGGCACCGACGGGGGCGTGAGCCGTTTCGACGGAAAAATCTTCTCAAATCTCACAAAAAAAGACGGTATCGGCGGCGTCTTTTCGATTGAAATCGACCACCAGGGACACAAATGGTTTGGCTCCTTCGGCGGCGTCAGCCAGTACCGGGGGAAATAGTGGATCACTCGGAAGCGGAGTCCCTCGTTCGTCAAAATATTCAGGAAAGCATTCAGGTCAAGGAAGCCCTGCTTGATCCGATGACGCCTTTGATCGCAAAAGTCGCCCAAGCAATTTCAACATCCATTTCAAACGGCGGGAAGCTCATCCTTTTCGGAAACGGCGGGAGCGCGGGCGACGCCCAGCACATCGCGGCGGAATTGCTCGGACGATTTGAAGCGGAAAGACGCGCCTTCCCCGCCATTGCGCTGACGACCAACACCTCAACCCTTACCGCCATTGGAAACGACTACGGCTACGACCGCATCTTTTCACGCCAGATTGAAGCAATGGCCGATGCAGGAGACATCGTCATCGGTATCAGCACCAGCGGTAATTCTCCCAACGTCATCGAAGCCATTCGCATCGCCGAGAAAAATGACGCGGTAACTGTAGGGCTCACCGGAGAAAAAGGCGGCCTGCTTGACGCGGAATGCACTTATTGCCTTAAAGTCCCCTCTTCACGCACCGCTCGCATCCAGGAATCCCACATCATGATCGGGCACATCCTTTGCGCCCTGATCGAGCGGGAACTCGCTTAATCCCCGCATCCATGTCCCGAGAGACCGCACCCGGCACGCTCTACATCGTCAGCACTCCCATCGGAAATCTGGAGGACATCACCCTTCGCGCGCTACGTATTTTAAAGGAAGTCGAAACCATCGCCGCCGAGGACACCCGTCACACAGGCAGGCTGCTGGCCCATTATCAAATCGGCACGCCGATGACGAGCTATCATGATTTTAACAAGGAAGAAAAAACCCCGGTTTTCATCCAGCGGCTTAAAGACGGAGCTTCCTTCGCCCTCGTCTCCGACGCAGGGACCCCCACCCTGTCCGATCCCGGCTACTACCTGATTAAAACAGCGCTCTCGGAAGGGCTTGCCGTCAGCCCCGTGCCCGGCCCGGCCGCCGCCGTCGCCGCGCTTTCTGTTTCGGGGCTTCCGACGGATCGTTTTGTTTTTGAAGGATTTTTAGCGAGAAAAAAGGGAAAACGGGACAAGCAGCTCGAAGCGCTCAAGGATGATCCGAGAACCCTTATTTTTTACGAATCCCCCTATCGCGCCGTTTCCCTGCTTGAGGCCATTCACTCGATTTTAGGCGAACGGCGGGTCGCCGTGTGCCGGGAGCTTACGAAGGTCTATGAGGATGTGGTGCAAGGCCGTATCTCAGAGGTCATCGAAGGCCTCAAAGCGAGAACTCTCAAGGGAGAAATCACCCTTATCCTGGAAGGATCTCCCCGCCGAAAAAAGACAAAAAGCGAGTCACTCAAGTAACGCAGCACGCTTAAAAACCTAACGCACTTGGGAGCAACAATAAAAACGGAGAGAAGGCTGGGCCCTCTCTCCGCAGTGGAAAAAGTCTCGCGTAAGCCGAGTTCTGTTCCCCGCAGTATGCGGGGCGATGATCATTTCTCTCGACCGGATGTTGCCATCCGGCTCTAGCGACCTGACCCGAGCGCATCGGACGGGCCGTCCTTAAAAAAGACGTGACGTCTTGCTTCGCGCTCCTATTTGGTCTTGCTCCGGGTGGGGTTTGCCCTGCCTTCGATGTCACCACCGAAGCGGTGAGCTCTTACCTCGCCGTTTCACCCTTACCTGCTTCTTAAAACAGGCGGTTTGTTTTCTGTGGCACTTTCCTTAGAGTCGCCCCCAGTCGCCGTTAGCGACCACCCTGCCCTCCGGAGCTCGGACTTTCCTCACTTTACACATGGCAAAGCGCGATCATCTGCTCCACTTTTTCCATTTTTATGCTAGCGCGGCTTCGAGCCATTGCGCAAGTTGAATGTGATTTAATTATATTTTTTTGAGAGGGGTAAAGACTTAACGCGCGTCAAGGGCCTCATTGGCCAGGCGGTCCGCTTCTTTGTTTTTCTCACGAGGGATATGATGGAAATGAACGGTGGCCGGTCGAATGTTATCGCAGAGCGTTTTCACTTTTTTTGCGAGAACCTGCATGTTTTTATTTTTTATCTTGTACTCACCCGTCATTTGGCGAACGACCAATTGTGAGTCCAGATAAAAATCAATGCGGTCAGGATTGAATCGGGCTACGGCTTCCAATCCACGGATAAGTGCGGTGTATTCAGCCTCGTTATTTGTAGCAATACCAAGATATTCTGAAAGGGTTTGAAGCGCCTGACCGTCCTTGTCTTGAATCATCACCCCGATGCTGGCACGGCCCGGGTTTCCCCTGGAAGCGCCATCGGTATACACAGAAAACATTTTAGACATCAGCAGCAGCGTGAAGGGATTTCATCAAGAAAAAACCAAATCATGTTTTTGGTTTCTCTGTTTTTTCGGGAGGGATCGCATAGAGAATACGATGACAATAGCCGCAGGTTAAGACCTTCTCCTGACGCTTGACCTCCGCAATGAGCTGCGGCGGAAGGCTAAAATGGCACCCGGTACAGGTAAAGCCATTAACGGGCACCACGGCCAAGCCCTTGCTGCTGGCAAAAAGACGCTGGTACGACGCAAGGAGGTTTTTTGATATCTTTTCCGAGGTACGCTTCCATTCGGCTTCCACAGCCGCGGCGGTCGATGCAACCTCGTCCATTTCAGCCTGCATTGTATTTTTGATCTCCGAGAACGCGGCTTCGTCCTTTGTGAGCACGGCTTCTTTTTCCGCAATCTCGTTTGTCAGACTTTCCGCGTCTTCCATTCCCGTAATGAGTTGATCCTCAATCTCATTCTTGCTGTTTCGCGCCGCGGCAATTTCCTGCAAATGCGCGTGATACTCTTTATTGGTTTTTAAATCCGTCAGACGAAGTTTCAATTTCACAATTTTATCTTCAATGACTTGAAGGGCGAGTTCCTGATCTTTGCGTGCTTGATGAAGCGCTTCAAGAGACTGCCTTGCTTCTTCCAGTTCAGCGCGAGCATCCAGTAAAGGTTTCTCCGCGATCGCCATTTTTTCAGGGAAACTGTCGAGTACCTCTCTGCTTTTTTGACGCTTGATATCCATTGTCTGGAGCCGAACAAGCAATGCCAGTTCTTCTTTCACACCCGATTCCCCCTATACTTACATCCACTTCCAACCAAGACAGTGGGCCCACCAGGACTCGAACCTGGGACCAGCCGGTTATGAGCCGGCAGCTCTAACCAACTGAGCTATGGGCCCTGCCGTACTCAATATAACCTCTTCTGACTAGATAATTTCAACAAAACTTTTTAAGCGCTTGCTCCGGCTCGGGTGACGCAGTTTCCGCAAGGCCTTTGCCTCGATCTGCCGAATCCGCTCCCGGGTCACTTCAAAATCCTGTCCAACCTCTTCCAGGGTGTGATCGGTGGCCTCGCCAATGCCGAAGCGCTTTCTCAACACCTTTTCCTCTCTCGGCGTCAAGGTTTGCAAGACACTGTCAATCTGGCGCTGCAGGTCATAGCGAATCGCCGCATCCAGCGGAGAAACGACCTTTTTATCCTCAATAAAATCACCCAGATGAGAATCTTCTTCTTCCCCGATCGGAGTTTCCAGGGAAATCGGCTCTTTGGCGATTTTTAAAATCTTACGCACCTTTTCCAGAGGGAGTTCCATCTTTTCGGCGATCTCCTCCGGCGTCGGCTCACGCCCCAATTCCTGTACCAACTGCCGAGAGGTTCGAATCAGCTTGTTGATGGTCTCGATCATATGCACCGGAATCCGAATCGTTCGAGCCTGATCCGCAATCGCCCGCGTGATCGCCTGCCGGATCCACCACGTGGCATAGGTCGAAAACTTATAGCCCCGCTGATACTCAAACTTGTCCACGGCCTTCATGAGTCCGATATTGCCTTCCTGAATCAAATCAAGAAATTGCAACCCGCGGTTCGTGTATTTTTTTGCGATGCTCACTACAAGCCGCAGGTTGGCCTCAACCAGTTCACTCTTGGCATACTTGACACGCTGCTCCGCGCGGTAGAGCTGACGCATCGAATCCTTCAGCTCCGCTGAAGAAACCATTGATTCTTCTTCGATTTCGGAGATACGTTTTGTGGCATGGCGGTAGGAGGTCTCATACATCAGGATCTGCTGCAGGGAGAGCTTGAGTCGGCGCTCGGCGGCACGGGCTTCTTTTTCTCCCTTTTTGACTTTAGCGAAAAACTGAGGCAAATCTTCCTTGACGCCGCATTTCTTCTTGCAATGCGAGATTTCTCTTTCCGCCTGAATCGTATTGTTCGACATCGCGCGGACCCGCTCAATCAAACGGCCTAAAATCGCGGGGTTCAGATTCAGGGCCTCAATTTCTTCCACAATTCGCCGGCGGGATTCCTTTCGGGCCTCCAAGGATAAGGTCTTGGCCTTTGCGCTTCGAACCGACTTTATTTTGTCAATGATTCTAAAGTGCTCGTGCTGGAGTCCCTTAAGATGCGCCATCGCTTGCAGGACCCTGTCCTTCAAGGCTTCCTTGTCCTGCTCCGCGACTTCAAACTCTTCTTCGGGCACGGAGACCACATCATCAAGCGCGACCTCTTCGACACGCAGGGCGTCGCCGAGCTCCACCACTTCGCACATGGCGAAAGGCATCCCCAGGATCGCGCTGGAAATCTCCCATTCCCCCGCTTCTATCTTTTTTGCGATGGTTGTTTCGCCCTCGCGAGAAAGAAGCGGCACAGAACCAATTTCCTTTAAATAAAGACGAACAGGGTCATCGGTGCGTCCCACTACCCCCGGCGTAAGATCAATGTCGCGTTCATTGCCGTTCGAGTCTCCTCCCTCGTCATTGTCCGCATCGTCATGATGATTGGTGTCCGCTTCATCGGAAAGCGGCTCAAAGCGCGCGGACTCTCCGGGTTCAATGACTTCAATATCCATCTCGCCGAACATCACCATAATGCTGTCAATCTGTTCCGAAGAGAGAAGGTCCACCGGCAGGGCATTATTCAGCTCCGCATAGGTCAAATACCCTTTTTCCTTCCCCAAGGCGATCAGTTGTTTAACTTCCTCTAATTTTTCTTCTTTAGACATGAAACCTCCAGCCTAATGTGACACCGCCAAATGGCTTTTTTCTATCGTAAGATCTTGATATTTTTTCATGAGTGCGTTTTTTTCTTCGGTATTTTCGGCACATCGCTTGAGTTGATATGCGATTTCACTGCATTCTCGCTCAATCTTTTTTTGACGCAATGTGTTAATACAGTCACTTTCACTGCGCTTCACCTGTTCCTCATCAAAGCGGGACACAGACAAGCGGCCAATCAATGCTTGCTTGATCGGGTCATCCGTGTGAATTTCGTGTTCGGGCTTACGCCACTGACGTGCTTCCAGATCCCAATAATGAGAGATCACGTTTTTCAGTATCGGATGTGTAAAATCCTCTAGCTGAACCTGATTGTTGAGGCGTTCGGGGTCAAGATACCCTTGAATCAGGAGCATCAAAATCATTTCCTCTTCTTGAGGAAAACGATCTATTTGTTGTGCCGCGCTGCCGATCTGTGATCTTGAATGGCTTGCTTTTTCTTGCCGGGTCAGCCTGACAAACTCAAGACGCACGTCCTCTTCCCGCAAAAGCAGCTTGTCCGATAACACGTTCAAATAATGGCTTTTCTCAACCTGGGACTTGAGACGCTGAATCAGCGGCACAATCTGACGGATGACCCGCATTTTGTCTTCAATCCGTCTCAGGGAAGACTTTTTAAGGTGTTCAGAAAGGGCAAAATCAATCACCGGCTTGCCCTTTTTTAATTCGGCGAGAAAGGCGTCTTTTCCCATTTCCCGAATCAAGGCGTCAGGATCCTTCCCCGGAGGAAGGGTCACAATTCGGGCGGAAACCTCGTGGTCGATCAACAGGGGCGCTGTCCGAAGCGCGGCGCGAATTCCGGCCTCATCGCCATCGAAAACAAGCATCATCTTTTCGGAAAAACGACGAATCATACGAAGATGTGTCTCCGTCAAGGCCGTCCCGAGGGTCGCGGCCATATTCGGGATACCGGCCTGGGCAGCGGTGATCACATCAAAATAGCCCTCAACAATCACAAGCGGCGCGCCGCCCGTCCCCTTGGCCCGTTCCAGGCCAAACAAGATTTTGCCCTTTGTAAAGACCCCGGTTTCAGAGGTATTGAGGTATTTCGGCATCCCGTCATCCAAAACCCGTCCGCCGAAGCCCGCCACCTTCCCCTGCCGGGTATGAATGGGGAAAAGCACCCGGTTTCGAAAACGATCAAAATACGCAGGCTTGCCGTGAGATGACGAAGAGGAATCGTTTTTTTTAGAGACCAGCCCTGCTTTTTCAAGCAGCGCGGGTGAAAACCGCTCTCCGAGGGTTTTCAGGAGGTGATCCCAATTTGAAAGCGCGAAACCGATTGAGAAATCCCGGATCGTCTCGATCTTCACGCCCCGCGCCTTCAAGTACGCCAAAGCAGGCTTACCCTCCGGCCGGCTCAGGAGGTTTTGGTGAAAATAGTCAGCTGCCGCCTCATTCACCTTAAAAATTTCCTCGGACTGCGTCCGGGTGTCCCCTCCCATCGAACCCTCTTTTTCAGGGAACGGGATACCCCCGCGATCAGCCAAACTACGTAGTGCTTCCGGGAAAGAAAGGCCCTCCATTTTTTCAACAAAATGAAAGACATCGCCGCCTTCACCGCAACCAAAGCAGTGAAAAAACTGCCGGATCGGATTCACCACGAATGACGGAGTCCGCTCTTCGTGAAAAGGGCAGAGTCCCGTGTAGTTCTGACCTGTTTTTTTGAGGGAAAGATGTTCGGAGACAATGGCGATAAGGTCGGACCGCTCGCGGATGGCGTCAATCAACTGATTTGGAATTGACCTTTGCGTCAAAGAAGGTTCTCCCTCGTCCCAGGATCAAAAACCGATGTCTCGGGTGTCACGCCTTATCCCTTTCCCTGAAGACAAGACTGCAGCATCTTTCGAATGGCCGTGCCTTCCGCGCGACCGCGAAGCGCCGGGACCAAGGTCTTCATCACGATACCCATCTGTTTCATTTCCGAAATCCCCGCCTCGGTAATGGCCTCGTTCACCCGCGCACGCAGTTCGTCTTCCGAAAGCGGCTTCGGCAGATAACTTAAGAGCACTTCAAGCTCCTGCGATTCTTTTTCAGCAAGCTCGCTGCGGCCCGCCTGGGCATACTGCTCGATCGACTCTCTGCGCTGTTTTACGGCGGTTACGATCACCGACAACACTTCATTCTCGGTCAAGGCCGTCCCTTTTCCTTTTTCGATTTCTTTATTCTTGATTACAGAAAGCAGAAGTCTGATGACTGAAACACGATCCATCGAACGGGACCGCATGGCCGCTTTGAGATCATCGCCAAGTTGCGTTCTAATACCCATAAATAACCTGCTCAGTCAAATTTATAATTTTACCATCTGTGATTTATTTCTGTCAAACATCAAAGAGGGTTTCAAGAGAAGCTCGAAAGGGAAGAACAGGGCAAGCTCTTGCCCTCGCGGGGAACAATTTTGACCTGGAAATTGGGGATTGCTAAACAAGAACAGGGGGGTGCAGCTTTTTTTGATTGACCGGCCCGATGGCCGTCACGGAGAGGGACTCCTGCTGAAAGAGCATATTCGCAAGCGCTTGAACCTCTTCCAGTGAAACACGGTCGATCTCGCGAATGATCTCCCTTAAAGTGAAACTCCGGCCAAAATGGAGCTCCTCTTTTGCAATCCGGCACATTCGGGTGCTTGTGCTCTCCATGCTGAGCATCATGCTTCCCTTGGTCTGATGTTTGGCCCGCGCCAACTCGTTCGCCTGAACTCCCTCCGTTTTGACTTGGGTCAACATGTCGAGCACAACATCAATGACCTTGCCGACATTCCTGGGGCTGGCCCCGGCATAAATCGTAAAAAGTCCGCCGTCAACATAGGAGGCCGGAGAGGAATAAATCGAGTAAGCCCACCCTCGCTCCTCGCGCACCTCCTGAAAAAGCCGGGAGCTGATCCCGCCGCCAAACAAAGTGTTTAAAAGATACAGCACATAGCGGTTTGGATCGAGATAGGACAGGCCCTGCGTCCCGATGCAAAGATGCGCCTGCTCCAGCTTTCTTTTTTTGACCTGGGTGTGTGGGACAACTTTCGGGGGATTTCTGGGATAGTGACGCGCGTCCTGATTAGTGTACGCGCCAAACGCGGCTTCAAGCTGCTTTATGAGGGAAGAGAGCTCAAAACGGCCCGCGACGGCAATCACCATTTGCAGCGGGTCGTATGTGCGCCGCAGGTATCCCAAGAGCTTCTCCCGCGTCATCCCGCCGACGCTTTCAAGTGTCCCGAGGATGGAATGAGACAGGGCGCTGCCGCGCCAGGTCTCCTCGATGTGAAGGTCATAGATCAGATCCTCGGGGTCATCTTCGACCATCTTGATCTCTTCAGTAATGACCTGACTTTCTTTTTCGATTTCCAAAGGATCAAAAGAGGAGTTCTGCAAGATATCGGAAAGAAGGTTGATGACAATCGAGAGATGTTCGTCGAGCACCTTGGCGTAAAAGGTCGTGGTCTCGCGCGTCGTAAAGGCGTTGAGCTCACCGCCCAATTCATCGATCGTCAGCGCAATATCTTTCGCGGAACGGCTCTGGGTCCCCTTGAAGAACATGTGTTCCAAAAAATGGGAGACACCGTACTCATCCTCCCCCTCGTCCCGGGAGCCCACATTCACCCAAAGCCCGACCGACACCGATTTGACAGAGGGAATCCGCTCCGCCACCACCCGGATGCCGTTCTCCAATACGGCGCGATGGATCACGTAAAAACACCCCGATGCATTTTAAACACAGTATCGAGGATCGCAGCGTGCATTGCCGTCTCCAGACACGCCCTATTTTTACTTGGCATCGCCGTCTTTGGGAAGCAGTTCTTTACGGGAAAGACGGATCTTGCCCTGCCGGTCCACCTCAAGCACCTTGACTTGAATCTCATCCCCCTCGTTGACTTCGTCGCGGACATTTTTCACACGATGATTCGCCAATTGAGAGATATGCACCAGGCCGTCCGTCCCCTTCCGAATCTCGACAAAAGCGCCGAAATCCATGATACGAACCACTTTCCCGAGATAGACCTTTCCGACTTCGACCTCTTCAACGATGGAATTGACCATGTCCACAGCCTTTTTCGAGGCCTCTTCGTCCGCCGATGCAATATGGATCACGCCGAGATCGTCAATATTGATCTTCACCCCGGTTTCCTCGATGATGCCGCGAATCACCTTGCCTCCGGCCCCGATCACCTCACGCACCTTTTCCGGCTTCACTTTCATGGTGATGATACGGGGGGCGTAGGTTGAAAGATCCTCACGGGGCGCGGAAAGGGTGGACACCATTTTCTCCAGAATGTGAAGACGCCCCGCCTTTGCCTGCTCCAGGGCGCTTTTCATGACCCCGGTCGTAATACCGCCGATCTTGATATCCATCTGAAGCGCCGTGACGCCGTCGGCCGTGCCGGTCACCTTAAAATCCATGTCCCCCAGGTGGTCTTCCACGCCGAGAATATCCGAAAGCACCTGCACCTGATCGCCTTCCTTGATCAAGCCCATCGCGATTCCCGCCACGGGTTTTTTAATCGGCACGCCCGCGTCCATGAGGGCCAGAGTGCCTCCGCAAACGGTGGCCATTGAGGAAGAGCCATTGGATTCAAGAATATCGGACACGATCCGAAGCGTGTAGGGGAAATCATCTTTTGTGGGAATAACGGGCTTCAAGGCCCGCTCCGCCAGGGCCCCGTGTCCGATTTCGCGCCGTCCGGGTCCGCGCAGCGGCCGGGTTTCCCCGACGGAAAAGGGCGGGAAATTATAGTGCAGCATGAAGGATTTTTTCGATTCGCCTTCCAAAGAATCAATACGCTGCTCGTCATCGGAGGTGCCCAACGTCACGACGGCGAGGCTCTGTGTTTCGCCTCGGGTAAAAAGGGCGGAACCGTGGGTACGAGGCAGAACCCCCGTTTCACAGGTAATGGCGCGAATATCCGCTGTTCCGCGGCCATCCACGCGCACCCCCTTATTGAGAATCATCTGCCGCACTTCCCGTTTTTCCAAATCATGAAAGATGGTTTTGACCGCTTTGATCTGCTCGACTTCCGCCGGATCCATCGCACTGATTTTGTTGTCCAGCACACGATTCAACTGCTCCTGCCGCGCCGTTTTATTCGGAATGCACACGGCTTCGCGGATGGCTTCGCAAAGCTCGGCGTCGATCTCGGCCGTCAGTGCTTCGTCGTGCTCAACCACGGGCACTTCCCGCTTTGTCTTCCCGGCCTTGGCCTGCAGGTCGTTCTGAAGGGCGATCACCTCACGCACGACGTCGTGACCAAATTCAATGGCTCCGAGAATCTCCGCTTCGGAAAGCTCTTTGGATTCACTTTCGACCATCATGACGGCATCGCTGGTCCCGACCACGACGATGTTGATGTCGCTCTTTTCAATGTCCTCCAGCGAAGGGTTGGCCACAAACTGCCCGTCCACCCGGCCGACCCGCGCCGCGCCAAGCGGTCCGCCGAAAGGAATATCCGAAATCGTCACAGCGGCGGAGGCCCCGATAATGCCAAGAATATCACTCACACCGCCTTGATCACTCGATAACACGGAGGCGATAATTTGAGTTTCAAAAAACCACCCTTCGGGAAATAAAGGCCGCATCGGACGGTCGATGAGACGGCTGGTTAATATTTCCTTTTCCCCCAACCGGCCTTCGCGTTTAAAAAATCCCCCCGGGATTTTCCCGGCGGCGAAGGCCTTTTCGACATAATCGACGGTCAAGGGGAGAAAATCGACATCCTTGGCCACGCTTGAGGCCACCGCTGTTACCAGCACGACGGTTTCGCCATATTCAACCAGAACCGCGCCGCCCGACTGTTTGGCCATGCGGCCCGTTTCTAAAATCAATGGTTTCCCGCCGATCGCGGTTTCTACACGATGAATCATATTCGATACTCCTTATCTGTATTTGAGGGATATGGATGCAAAGGGCGGTTCAGCACAGAACGACAATGAAAGACCAAGAAGAACACGCCTTCTTGAGCCATCATTGTATTTCTGTGCCTTCGCCCGCGAGGATGCTTACTTTCTTAAACCGAGCTTTTTCAGAATCGCCTGATAGCGACTGGTATCCGACTGCTTCAGGTAGTCGAGCAATTTCCGTCTCCGGCCCACCATTTGGATCAAGCCTCTTCTGGAATGATGGTCTTTTTTGTGTGTATTAAAATGATCCATCAAGCCCGAAATCCGGCTGGTCAACAGTGCGATCTGCACTTCAGGCGATCCCGTGTCCTTTTCATGGGTTGCATTGTCTTGAATGATACTGCCTTTGACTTCTTTCAGTAGTGCCATTAAACCTTTCTCCTTAAACTGATGACCGCAGACATGCCGCGATCGTTTCCGCTGTGAATCACCCGGCATCGCTGCCGGTATTTCTTTTACGCCCTCAACACGGTTTTAATTTTAAAGGGGGACTCTGTTTGACCCGGCATTAAGGGCATCCGCACAGAGCGCACCTGGGCATGACCAACTGCGATGAGATTTCCCTCCGGATTTAAAAAGCGAAGCAGCATCCCCTTTTCAAAAGGGTCCCACTTTTCGAGTCCCTCAAAACCGATTTGCACCCCGTTTAAAACATTCTTGACTTCCGCCCCCTTCACCCAAAGGGCGGGAAACGCACCCAAGGCACGATTCAAGGGCCACACAAAATCCCGCCACTCACCTGTTTCACATTGCTCGGCAAAGGCGTCCAGTTCAACGGCGTCATCAATATGAAAATCTCCCGCCCGTGTCCGCCGTAACGAAAGCAGATGTCCGCCGACCTCCAGTCTTCGCCCGATATCCGCGCAAAGGGTTCGGATATAGGTCCCCTTGGAGCAGGTCACCCGGAATGCCACGTCGGCACCGTGGACCCCCATGAAAGTAATATCGCGTATCGTCACCGAACGCAATGGTCTTTGGACAACTTCTCCCCTTCGCGCGGCCTTATAAAGCGGAGCGCCATTGATTTTAACGGCGGAATACATGGGGGGCTCCTGCATGTACGTTCCCACAAAAGACAACAGCGCCGTCTTAATTTCCGCCTCGGCAGCCGTCCCTTTCAGATGGCCGGGGACGGCGACCGACCGCGTAACATTTCCGGTCGCATCCTCGGTGTCGGTTTCTTCCCCCAAACGCAGCACGGTGTCATAGGCCTTGTCCGCGTCGCTTAAAAAAGAAGCCAGTTTCGTCCCCTTCCCGAAACAAATGGGGAGGACGCCCGTGGCCTGTGGATCGAGCGTCCCCAAATGACCGACACGCCTGATGCGCAGGAGGCCTCGAATTTTTGCCACGACATCATGCGAAGTCCACCCCGCCGGTTTGTCGATATTGAGGAATCCGCCGATCAGCCGCTCCGTACCCTTTTCCACTTGAACCTTCAAAACCCTTCTTCTTTAAACCGCGTGTTTCACCGCCGGATCATCATTTCGCCCAGCCTCTCCGTGGCTCCCGAGTGCACCTTCCTCGGCCTCGACTTCCTCCAATACACCGAGTAAATGCGCAATTCTCTCGGTTGCCCGGTCGGGCACGAAGGTCAGGGCCGGGATCCGCCGGAGCGGAAGCCGCTTCGCCAATTCAGCACGGACAAAACCGCCCGCCTTTTTCAGGCCGTTAAAGGCCTGTTTTTCATTCTGTTTGGCCTGAACACACACGTAAATCCGGGCGTTTCTCAAATCACGCGAGACATCCGCATGGGTCACGGTCACAAAACCAATGCGCGGATCCCGGACTTTCTTCGCGAGGACATCGGCAACCTCCTGCTTCAATTGATCCGCGACGCGGTCAATACGATCTCCCTGCATTTTCGGACGATTCCTTTTAAATCAGCTCTAAATAATGGTGCGTGACTTCCGCCTCGGAAAAGGCCATGACCAATCCGAGTACCTGATCAAGGACACTGTTCACAACGCGCTGATCGCTCGAAAGCGTCGTTACCCCCAAGACAGCGTTTTTCCAGCGGTTCTGCTCCCCGACCTCCGCGATCACCACATCAAACTTATTTTGAACCTTTGACTTAACCCTTCGGATAAGCTGGCGTTTTTCCTTTAAAGAATGACACTGCGGCATGTAGAGCTCAATCACGCAAAAACCGACAGTGAACGCCTTCATCGTATTCCGTGGGCACGAGTTAGGGAGGGCAGGGGAAAGAACACCTGTCATGACGCCGATCCAAGTTTCGTGGCGACCTTATCCAATGTGTAGACCTCGAGCACGTCGTCAATTTCGATGTCATTAAAGCCGTCGATGCCCACACCGCATTCGTACCCGGTCTGCACTTCTTTCACATCTTCCTTAAAACGACGCAAGGACGCCAGTTTTCCTTCGTAAATCAATGCGTTGTCCCTGAAGACCCGAATGCCGTGACAATTTCGAGCGACCACACCCTCCTTGACATAGCCTCCCGCAATCGTCCCCTGCTTCGGCACACTGAAGGTCTGGCGCACCTCGACTTTCCCCAAAATACGCTCTTCCAGGGTCGGCTCCAGCAAGCCTTCCATCGACGCGCGGACATCCGAAATCACATCATAAATAATATTGTGCAGGCGAATATCCACTTTTTCCTGACCGGCCAAATCTTTGACTTTCGCCTCGGGGCGCACATTAAACCCAACGATAAAGGAATTCGAGGCGGCCGCAAGCATGACATCCGATTCCGTAATCCCGCCCACGCTGCTGTGAACCACTTGAAGTTTAACGGTCTCCGTACTGAGTTTTTCGAGCGACTCCCGCAAGGCCTCGGCGGAACCCTGGACATCAGCCTTAATAATGACATGCTGCTCCTTGGCGATACCCTCTTTCATGCCTTGATAAAGATCGTCCAATGTCGTCCGCTGGACCCGGGTCAGCTTGGCCGTGCGTTCACGCTGCGCCCGGCTCGTGGCGACGTCCTTGGCCACCCGCTCATCCGCAACCGCAACAAAGGTGTCGCCGGCCTGCGGAACACCATCCATGCCGATCACCTCCACAGGGGTCGAAGGACCCGCGGTTTTCACTTTTTTGCCTTCATCATTGATCAAGGCGCGGACTTTTCCGTAGTAAATCCCGGAGACAAAGGCGCTTCCAACCTTTAGCGTCCCTTCCTGCACCAGAACCGTCGCCACCGGTCCCCGGCCCCGCTCGATCTTCGCCTCGACAATAACACCGACCATGCCTTTTTTCGGATTGGCCTTGAGTTCTAAAATCTCCGCTTGAAGCAGGATCATTTCCAATAAATGATCCAGGCCCTGCTTTTTCTTCGCCGAAACTTCGACGTAGATCGTACTGCCACCCCAATCCTCCGGAATGAGATTATGCTCCGAAAGCGCCTGCTTCACCCGGTCCGGGTTCGCATCGGGCCGGTCAATTTTGTTAATGGCGACAATCATCGGAACCTCCGCCGCCTTGGCATGATTGATAGCCTCAACCGTTTGCGGCATCACGCCATCATCGGCCGCGACCACCAGGACGACAATGTCCGTCACCTTCGCACCCCGCGCCCGCATCGCGGTAAAGGCCGCATGCCCCGGGGTGTCAAGAAAGGTCACCGGCTTTCCGTCGGCGCTCACCATATAGGCCCCGATGTGCTGGGTAATGCCGCCTGCCTCCACATCGGTCACCTTCGTTTCGCGGATAGCATCCAGTAATGAGGTCTTCCCATGATCAACATGCCCCATGATGGTGATGACAGGAGGGCGCGGTTCCAGGGCCGCGGGATCCTCGGGCGCGTCCGTCATCAGGAGTTCCTCTTCAGTTTTCTGGGCGACGATTTCCGTCTTAATCTCAAAGGTCTCCGCGATCAGGGACGCCTCCTCCAGACCGATCGGCTCATTGATGGTGGCCATCTTCCCAAGCTCCATCAACTTGCCCATGATGGCAGTCACCTTCTGGCCAATCAGCTCGGAAAACTCCTTCACCGTGATGCCTTCGTAAATCTTGATGTCTTTTTTTCTGGGTTTGGCCACATCAACTGTAGCGCCATGTCCTTTTCGCGCCGACCGTCGATCTTCCCGCCGGTGAATCGGCTTGAAATCCTGCCACTTTCGGGCATCCGCTGAAGTGCCGCCCTTCAAGTCCATGCCGGACACAGAAGGTTTGACACGGCGCGTGCGCTTTGCTTTTTCCCTGGGCTTCGAGGGGGCGTCTTTTTTCTCGACCTCGGGAACCGCCTCAACCGGCTTTTTCTGAACCTCCGTTTCAGGCTTGGCCTCCACGGGAGCGATCTCTTTGTCCGGCAAAGACGGCGCGACCACCGCTGGCGGAACCTCCTCTTTAGGGGAGGCTGTTTTTGGCGGAACAGTCTTGCCGGCTTCAAGGGGCGTCTTGGCGGGAGAGATCTCTTGCTCCCCGGGTAATGATGCGACGGCGGGTTCCTTCGGCAAAGGTGTCGGTGCGCCAAGGGCTTCCGCGGATTTTTCTTCTTTCTCTTCTGCTTTGGCGATTAAATCGGCTTCGGCTTGCGGCGGCACCTCGGGCGCAGGCTTGGGCTTTTTCTTCCTCAGCACAAAGCGTTTTTTGGGAGGAGCCGGGGCTTCGGCCTCAACTTTTTTCGTGGTTTTCCCTTTTTTAATCACCCCGGTCGATTTGAGTCCCTTGGTTTTTTTTAAGACCACCTGCACATCATCCTCGGTCAAAGCGCTCATGTGACTTTTAACCTGAATGTCCATCTTTTTCAGGAGGGCCACCAGCTCCTTCGAGGGGATACCGATTTCCCTGGAAAGTTCAAAAACTCTCATACTGCCTTAGCTTTCCGCAATTTGCTCTGTCTGTTCTTCCTGTGTTTCCCGGCTTTCTTCATTTTTAGCCTTTTCGAGAGCTTCCCGGCCCTTGGCTAAAAGCGCCAAATGATCCCGGGCATTCTGGAGCAGCCTGAGCGCCGTTTTCGAGCCAATCAGCGGCAGCCCCGATAAAGTGGTCTCATCCGATTCGGCCAAGGCTGCAATCGTTCCGATACCATGCTCCTTGAGAATATCCGCCAACTTCTCTCCCACACCGGGAAGGTCGGGCAGCCCGTAGGCGTCGCCGCTCTCCGTGATGCGCTCCACTTCCAGGGCGGCTTCTTCCTCTTGCAGATCCTGCTCACGGGAGATCGCCGCGGCGATTTCCTGATCACGCTCTTTTGCACGCTCGCTTTCGTATTCCGTCTGGTTGATAATGTCAATCTTCCAGCCCGTCAGTTTAGAGGCCAAGCGGACATTCTGGCCCTTTTTGCCAATGGCCAGTGAAAGCTGCTGCTCCGAAACCACGACCAGGGCGGATTTTTCGATTTCATTCACCCCGACCTTGTCCACGACCGCCGGACTTAAAGCCTCTCCGATATAGGTTCTCGGATCATCCGTCCAAGTGACGATGTCAATTTTCTCTCCTCTCAGCTCTCGAACCACGGACTGAACGCGGGAGCCCCGCACTCCAACGCAAGCCCCGACAGGATCGACGGAGTCGTCCGAGGAAAAAACAGCGATTTTCGTCCGGTCTCCCGGTTCACGAACGACGCCCTTGATCTCCACGACGCCTTCGCCCATCTCCGGGACTTCCATTTCAAACAGCTTGGCAACAAATTCACCCCGGCCGCGAGATAAAATCACTTGCGGCCCACGCGAAGAGGGACGCACCTCTGCCAGATACGCGCGAAGCCGGTCTCCCCGGCGGTAACTTTCCCTCGGGATCTGCTCTGAAACCGGAAGCAGGGCCTCTGTTTTTCCCAGTTCGACAATGTAGTTCCGCCGCTCCTGCCCCAGAATCATCCCGCTGATAATTTCCCCGACCCGGCCCGAATATTCCCGGTGCACGGCCTCCCATTCGGCTTCCCGCACCCGCTGGAAAATCACCTGTTTCGCTGTTTGCGCGGCAATACGGCCCAAATCCTCCATTTCGAGCAAGGTCCCGAGTTCATCGCCGATTTCCGCCGTTTCATCCATTTCATTGGCCTCTTCAAGCGACAGCTCGGTTTGGGGATCGGTCACCTCTTCAACAATGGTTTTGAGCGAAACCGCCTCGATCTCCCCGGTATCGCGATCCAAACGCACTTCAACATTTTCCCCGACACCGTAGCGTTTCTTTGCAGCGGATACCAGCGCGGATTCAACCGCAGTGATAATCGTTTCACTTTCGATGCCCTTTTCCCGTCCAATTTGATCAATAATGGCAAGGAGTTCGCGACTCATCTCTTTCTCAACCTTTCCTCGTGATTAACCTTTTCGCCTTCGTTCAGCAGGAAACTCTATTTCAAGACAGGCCTTGGAGATTTGATTAAGAGGAATTTTAAGCGCCTCCCCCTCGTCTGTCAACAGATCAACCATTTCCCCGTTAAAATCGGAAAGCCGCCCGACAAAGACCTTTTGATTGATCATTTTTTCGGTCGTAATCACCTTGATTTTTTTTCCAACAAACCGCTGAAAATCCCCCGCGTGACGCAGCGGGCGATTCAGGCCCGGGGAAGAAACTTCGAGCGTATAGGCATTTGGAATATGATCGGCCACATCCAGGGCCGGGCCGAGCAGCCGGCTCAAGTTTTCACAATCTTCCAGGGCGACACCGCCTTCTTTATCAATAAAGATACGGAGCGACCGGCCCGAAATCTGGAGATCAAAGAGCTCCAGACCCAGCGACCGGATGAAAGGCGCAACCACCATTCGAATTTTGTCGCTTAGTGTTGCGCCTGTGAATGCCGAGGATTGATCCAATTTTTCCGAAAAAACCAAAGGAGCGCCAGTCTCGACGGCTTCCGTCTGTTCGATCCGATCATTCAAATCCAGAATGCAACCGCCTTAAAAAACAAAAAAGCGGGCAAAATTACGGCCCACTTAACTTAAACAGCCTAAAATCGGATTTTTATAACATAGTCCGAAGAAGGAAAGCAAGATATGACTGAGCGGCCCACCGACTTACAGCACCTTCGATGACTACTTGCAAATATGGTTCTGAAAAGCCTCGTACAACGCACCGGTCACTTTGCCCGGCGTCGCGGCGCCGATGGGCTTGTCATCCACGCGAATCACCGGGAGGACTTCAACCGTCGTGCCGGTCAAAAAAAGTTCGTCCGCAGCATATAAATCACCCAGTATAATCTTCTCCTCGGACATTTGAAAGCCTTGTTCTCTTCCCAAATGCAACACAATTTCCCGTGTAATGCCGGAAAGAATGTAGGGCCCCTTCGGGGGCGTCACGACCTTTCGCCCCAAAACCGCGAAAACATTGCTTGCGGCCCCCTCCATCACCTTGCCGTCGCGAACAAAAATCCCCTCAAACGCGCCGACGCGCTTCGCGGCTTCGCGGGCCATGACATTGGGCAGCAGGTTCAGAGACTTGACATAACAGCGCCCCCAGCGGACATCCTCGGTTGAAATTACGCGCACTCCCTCCTCCCGCATCGACCCGGGGAGCGGCTTGTTCGCGCGGAAGGTCATCACCAGGGTTGAGCGGTTTTTCCTGGGGAAGGCATGGCCTCGCGGCGCGGCCCCCCGGGTAAGCTGAACATAGATGAGCGTATCCTTAAAGTTACTTTTTTTACACCCCAGATCAATGATCTTCCGAAGCATGTCCATCCCGTAGGGGATTTCGATTTCAACAGCCTTCGCGCTCGCCTGAAGACGCGCGAGATGTTCATTCAGACCAAAAAACGCCCGGCCATAGGTGCGAATAACTTCATAGACCCCGTCTCCAAACTGAAACCCGCGATCCTCGATCGAAACCTTCGCCGATGAAATCGGCCCCCACTTTCCATTGATAAATGCAATATTCGGCATCTTTAAACCAGGCTCAACCTTTCTTTTTCAACAAGACATAATAAAAAGCGTACAAGGCCTCACGGTCTTCTTCGAGTTCGAGAATGTCAAAGGACTCCCCGAAAATCTTAGCAAAATCCCCCCGCCTGAAAAACCGGTCGTAATGACCCCGATGCACGACCCAGTCCCGCGTCCGCCGCTCGGCGGGGTGATGTTTAAAATGCTCCGAAAAGCAGCACAGGAGGAAGTACCCGCCCGGCTTCAACAAGGGAACGACGCTTTGTAGATAGGCCTTAGTGTCCCGCCGCCGCACGTGATGGAGACAGCCGTAGTCGATCAGTACATCAAAGCTTTCGGACGAAAAAGGCAGATGAAACACATCTCCCCGCACCAAATGGAAATTGGAACGATCCCCTTCAAAAAACCGCGCCGCACGCGCGAGGGCGAGGGATTGATAATCCAGTCCGACCGACTGATAACCAGCCTCGGCGAAAAAACCCGTGTGCCGCCCCTCGCCGCAGCCAATATCCAGCACGCACCCCGTTCCTTGTTCAGACTGAAAACGCTTTAAAAAGCGGATAACGGGCGGAGACACTCCCGTCACCGGCCAGCCGTGCTCGCCTTTTTTGTACGCCTTTTCAAAATAGCGTTTTTGAGTTTCGTAAACATCCATGACTAGCCTCCGCCTGGCGTACCTAAATATGGGTTTCCTCACACACCATGGTCCCCTTCTCAAAACGGTCGCCCGACAGCGGGCTCAAGTCGAGGTTTTGATAGGATCCGGTCAGCATCAACTCCGCCAAACCACGTCCCGCGGCATAAGACTGCATCACGCCGTGTCCGGAAAAGGAGTGGGCCTCGAAGACATTTTTCAAACCCGGCGCCGCGCCGATGATGGCGCTCTTGTCGGGCGACACGGCGTACAGCCCGGCCCATCCTCCAATGCGCTTCAGACGCTCGAAGCGGCTGCTCCGCGCCGCCAGTCTCGGCCAGATCTCCGTCATGAAAAAATCATCGCCTTCATCCTCAAAACAATAGCCCGGCTTTTCTGATGAGACAGCGTAACCCGCCAAAATATTGCCCGCCTCGTGATGAAAATACAACCCGCTCGTATCCACAAACATGCCGAAGGGCGACAAATCCGCTTCCTGCGCATGCGCCACGCTGACCTGCCTCCGCACTGGCCGGGCCGGGAGGGTCCTCCCGTAAAGTTCTGAAAGACGGGGCGCCCAGCAACCTGCGGCATTGACCAAGGCACCAACCTTCATCCGTGTTCGCGCCGCTTCTCCGGGAAGGCTCTGATGCACAAGGAATTGCTCCAAGTCCGGCTCACCGGGGATCGTCTCCAATGTGACACTCCGCACGCTTTCACCGGCGACAGAAACCGAGGTCACAGCCTGACGATCCATCCACGTGACACCGGCCGCCTCCGCACAGGACCGGTAATACGTCTTGAGCAGGTTGGGATTGAGCAGCCCGTCCTTCGGATAAGAAACGGCGCGATGCACACCATCCAAACGATCCAAAAAAGGGAAGCGCGCGGAAACCGCATCGGACGTCAAAACCTCCGCAACAACCCCCAGCCGGGACTGGACCGCCACGCGTTGTTCCGCTTTCGGCCACGCCGCTTCGTCGTGCAGCCAGAGATAACCTTTTTGCTGAAAACCCACCGCTTCAGCCACCGACTCGTAAAAGACAATCGACGCCTTGGAAAGACTAATATTGATAGCCATGTCCCAGGCCGCGCGCACCCCGCCCGCGTTGCGCTCGGACGCACCCCATTTTCCACTCATATCACAGTCAACGACGGCAATAGCGGTCACGCCTCGCTCGGCCAGGGACATGGCAATACTGCTGCCGATGATGCCGCCGCCCACAATCAAAATATCGACCGACTGCGTCATGCCCGCTTATCCCGATTACGAAAATAGAATCGTCTTGTTTTTAAAGACGGTGGCCTTGCGGTTCAAATGCCGCCAAACCGCCCGGGCCAGCACCACTTTTTCCAGGTCGCGGCCCTTTCGGATGAAGTCTTCCACCCGGTCGGTGTGACTGACCGGCACGACGTCCTGCTCGATGATCGGCCCGGCATCCAGTTCCGCCGTCACGTAGTGACTCGTCACGCCGATAATCTTCACCCCGCGTGCATAGGCCGAATGATAAGGCTTGGCCCCCGGAAAGGCCGGCAAAAAGGAGTGGTGGATGTTGATGATGCGGTGCGGGTAATGCCGGACAAACTCGTCCGACAAAATCTGCATGTAGCGCGCCAGCACAATAAATTCAATATTATATTCCTTCAAGAGCGCCAGCTCTTTTTCTTCCTGTGCCTTTTTAGTGGATTTTGTGATGGGAAACACATGAAAGTCGATGCCCAGGTTTTTGGCCGCGGGCTCCAAGTCAGGGTGGTTGCTGATAATCAGCGGAATCTCCACCTGCCACTCACGCGCCTGATACCGCGACAACAAATCATACAGACAGTGGGCGTGTTGCGAAACAAAAACGGCCATCCGGGGCCGTTCGTCCGACGTGTATAGCGACCAGGTCATCTCAAAGGGTTCTGCGATAACTTCCTGAAAGCGTTTTTTGAATAAATCCACACCCGTCTCGAAATCCCTTAAATCCCATTCCACGCGCATAAAAAAGTGATTCTCAATGGGATCGACATATTGTTCCAAATTAACAATGTTGCCGTTTCGCTCACGAATAAAGGCCGTCACTGACGCAATCAAGCCCGGCCGGTCGGGACAAGAAACAATCAGCGTCGCCGAAAACGGCGCGCGATTTTCAGTGATCATTGATTCCTCCGCGTGATCATCATTCAACTGATTCGAAGGTTAGGAGTTTATCCCAAAAGATGCAAATTTTCGAGTATTTTTCTTAACCCTACACCATCGCGACCGCTTTTTCATTTGAAGCCGGTTGAAACACGCCGTTTATGTTATGATGCCCGGCATGCAGGAATTTGACGTCATCGTCATCGGGGCGGGCAGCGCGGGGCGTTACGGTGCTTACGCCGCCGCAGAGCAGGGCGCGAAAGTCGGACTGGTCGAGTGCGGCCCCTTCGGCGGTCTCTGTATTTTAAAAGGCTGCATGCCGACGAAGACCTACCTGCGCTCGGCGGAATTGGTGGGCCTGATCCGGCGCGGGCCGGAAATCGGCGTCCATGCTGAGGGACCGATTCGGCTGGACTTCGCGCACATCAAAAAAAGAAAAGACCGGCTCATCTCCGAAATGGCGGACTACGCCAAACAGGGTATCGACAAGGGCAAAGGCATCACCCTGCTTTCGGGCCCTGCCCGCTTTCTGTCCCCCCATACCCTCCAAATCGGGGAAACCGTCCACCACTGCGGTAAATTCCTGATCGCGACGGGCTCCAAGGAAGTCATCCCGCCCTTTCCCGGTCTTTTGGAAACCGGCTTTATCACGAGCGACGAGGCCCTGGATTTGGAGGAACTCCCGGACTCGCTCATCGTCCTCGGTGGTGGCGCAGAAGCGCTGGAGTTCGGGCAATTCTTCCATCGAATGGGGGTTCGCACAACGATCATCCAGCGAAGCGCCCACGTCTTAAGCTGGGAGGACGCGGACATCGGCGAAACGCTCGGCGCGCTCCTCAAAAAAGACGGCATCGACTTGAAGACCCGGACAAATATTCAACACATCGAAAAACACGGGGGCTTCAAACGGGTCGTCTTCACGCACAACGACGAGACGGCGGTTGCCAAGGCGGAAGAAATTCTGGTCGTCACGGGGCGCACGGGAAACGTGAAGGGTCTCCAACTTGAAAAAGCCGGGGTTGAGACTTACTCCTCCGGCATCCGTGTCAACGCCTATTTGCAAACCAGCAATCCCGATATCTACGCAGCGGGAGATGTCACGGGGCTCCATCTCGTCGTCAATGTGGCCACCCGCCA
>JBHHXB010000005.1:0-25904 GCA_046756825.1 Nitrospiria bacterium
CTTACCGTGGCCCACGACAATAATATGTGGACAAACAGCACCTCGTGCCGTTCAACACGGGCCTAATGCGTCTCACCCGAATCGATCTAAGCATTTGTAATGCAGATCAATAAACAAGATGATCGAAGTAAAAGATCATCTTTATCTCTAGAGGAGTAATGAAGGTAGACGAAAGAATGCCGTATTAAAAACGTCGGAACATGGTTCGAAATACGAGACTCAGGCGGGTTTGAGCGCCTGTTTTAGAGACGAAACAAAGTTCGTGAGCTCGGAAAGATAGTCCGGGTTTTCCGCGGCGGTCGCGACGATTTTCACCAGGGCGCTCCCGACGATGACGCCATCGGCGGCGGCCCCCACGATCTTTGCGTCTTCGGGATTCGAGATGCCGAAGCCCGCCGCGACCGGTCGGTCCGTCTGTGTTTTTAAATCGGCGATGCGCCTCTGGATATCATCCTGCCCCGTCAGTTTCGAGCCGGTGACGCCCGTCAGCGGGACATAGTAAACAAAGCCGCTCCCGGCCTTCAGAATCTTTTGAATCCGATCCGGCGTCGAGGTCGGCGCGACCAGGAAAATGATGTCAATCAAGTGCCGCCGCGCAAGCGGCAAAAAATCCTTGGCCTCCTCCGGCGGTAAATCGGGGACGATGATGCCATTCACTCCCGCCTGCCGCGCGGCCTTAAAAAAGTCCTCCAGACCGAAGGCGAGGATGGGATTGCAGTAGGTCATGAGGATCAGCGGGATTTTCGTCTCTTTCCGCAAGGATGTCACCATTTTCAGGACATCCGTCATAGCAACACCGTTCAGCAAGGCCCGGTCCGCGGCCTTCTGGATCGTCGGGCCGTCGGCAATGGGATCGGAAAAAGGCACGCCGATTTCAATAATATCCGCGCCGGCCCGCTCCACCGCCAGGACGATCTCGGCGCTGTCTTCCAGGGTCGGATCGCCCGCCATGACGTAGGCGATCAGGGCCTTTTCCCCCACATGCCGCACGTTTTTCAAGGTGGCTTCAATCCGGCTCACGAATGCCCTCCTCTTCCCCTCCCGTCCAACCCATGATTTCGGAAACCTGATGCACGTCCTTGTCCCCTCGTCCGGAAAGGTTGAGCAAAACAATTTGGTCCGAATTATATGAGGAGACGATTTTACTCAGATGGGCGAGCGCATGAGACGACTCCAGGGCCGGAACAATCCCCTCCTGCTGCGATAATAGATGAAAGGCGGCCAAGGCCTCGTCATCGGTGACGGACGTGTACGTGATACGGCCTTTGTCGTGATAATAGCAATGCTCCGGGCCGACGGCCGCGTAATCGAGTCCGGCGGAAACCGAATGCGTTTGCAGGATTTGACCATTGGGATCTTGGAGCAAAACCGTCATCGTGCCTTGCAACACGCCGACCGAGCCTGTGGCGAATCGGGCAGCGTGTTTTCCGCTTTCGATGCCCGCGCCCCCCGCCTCGACGCCGATCATTTCAACGGATTCGTCCGAAAGAAAGGGGTGAAAAAGACCGATGGCATTGCTTCCTCCGCCGACGCAGGCGATGAGCACGTCCGGGAGTTTCCCTTCAAGTCTTAAAATCTGCTGTCGGGCCTCCTGTCCGATGACGGACTGAAAATCGCGGATCATCATGGGATAGGGATGTGGCCCCAAGACCGAGCCCAAAATATAATGGGTGTCCCGGACATTGGCTGTCCAATCCCGCAGAGCCTCGCTGATGGCGTCCTTCAAAGTTTTACTGCCGGTATCGACACCCGTCACCTTCGCGCCCAGCATTCGCATGCGGACGACATTCAGCGCCTGACGCGCCATGTCCTCCGTACCCATGTAAATTTCGCAGTCCAGCCCGGCACGTGCCGCCACTGTCGCCACGGCCACGCCATGCTGTCCCGCGCCGGTTTCGGCGATGACCCGCTTCTTGCCCATTTCCTGCGTCAACAGAATCTGTCCGACGGTGTTGTTGATCTTGTGCGCCCCTGTATGACAGAGATCCTCCCGCTTGAGATAGATCTTCGGCCCGCCGAAATAACGCGTTAAACGCTCGGCGAAGTAGAGAGAAGTCGGACGGCCAACATAGTGCTTCAACTGCTCAGACAGTTGCTTTTTAAATGACGACTTGCGGCGGACAGACTGATAGACCGCCTCCAACTCTAAAAGCGCGGGCATCAAAGTTTCAGCGACATAGCGCCCGCCGTAAGGCCCGAAGCGGCCCTTTTTATTCGGAAGATGGGCCAATGTCCCCCGTTCCCTTCGCTGCGGCGATAAACCGCTTCATCTTACCCAAATCCTTTTTCCCCTTCGCCGCCTCGACGCCACTGCTCACATCGACCGCATAGGGATGCGCCTGACGAACCGCTTCTTGCACGTTTTCCGGCGTCAATCCGCCCGCCAAAATGATTTTCCCGAAACCGGCGGCCTTCCGCGCAAGCGCCCAATCAAAGGACAGCCCGCTTCCCCCCGCCATCTTTTTATGATAGGTATCCAGCAACACCGCCCGGCACGGCACAGGTTGAACGGCCTCCAGCGAGGCCGCATCCTTGACTTTCACAACCTGAATCGCCTGATGGGAAAAATGATGGATGGTTTTTTCCTCAAACGGCCCGTGAAACTGAATCATGTCCACCCCGCTTTCCTCCACCGCCTTTTCAATTTCCATGGCCGTTCCCTCTGTGAACACGCCAACCGTCGTGACAAAGGGCGGCAGGGCCGAGACGATCCGCCGAACAGTCTCAACGGACACCCTTCGCGGGCTGCCGGGCGCGAAAATAAAACCCAGCGCGTCCCCGCCGAACGCCGCTGCCGCCAGCGCATCCTCCAAGCGGGTGATCCCGCAAATTTTGACTTTCATACCTCACCGAAAAGGGCTTTCATTTTTTCTGCGATGTTCTCGGCGGCCATGAAGGTTTCCCCGATGAGCACGGCTCGCACACCCGCTTCCGACAAACGCTCCAACTCTTCATGCCTGCGGATGCCGCTCTCGCTCACCACAATGCGGTCTACCGGAATCTCGGGTAAAAGGCGAAAAGTGGTTTCAATCGTCGTCTCAAAAGTGCTTAAATCCCGGTTGTTGATGCCGATGACGGGGGCCCATTCAATGACGCGCTCCAGTTCTTTTTCCGAGTGAATCTCCACAAGCACGTCCAGGGAGAGATCCCGGGCCAGGTCAAAATAGTCCTTTATCTGATTCGGTTCTAAAATGGCCGCGATCAACAATATAGCGTCCGCACCCCAGGCCCGCGCCTCGTACATTTGCATCTCGTCAACGATGAAGTCTTTTTGAAGCAGGGGCAATGTGACTTTTGCCCGGATATCCCGAAGATAGGCCGGGTCGCCCAGAAAAAACCGCTCCTCGGTCAACACCGAGAGGGCGGCCGCGCCGCCGTTTTCATAAGTTTGGGCGATTTCGATGGGGTGAAAATCTTCGCGGATGATACCCTTGGAGGGCGAGGCCTTCTTGACTTCCGCGATCAGATTGGGAAGTCGGCCCGGTTTTGATATCGACGCGCCAAAACCGCGCGTTGGATCGGCGTCCGATACTTTAGAGCGGATATCCTGAAGATAGCCGCGGCTTTTTCTCCGCGCAAGCGCCGCGCGCTTCTCTGTCACGACCTGCTTGAGTACACTCAAAAGTTCAGGCCTTTTTTTGAGTCATTTGACAGAGTTGATCCAGTTTCATCATCGCCCGGCCGGAATCAATGGATTCTTCCGCCAGCGCAACCCCCTCTTGAAGGTTTTTCGCCTTCCCCGTTGCGACAAAAGCGGGGGCGGCGTTCAAAAGCACAACATCCCGTTTCGGCCCCTTCTCTCCCCGGAGAATAGCGTGAAGAATGGCCGCGTTCGTCTCGGGGTTGCCGCCGACCAAGTCGCGTAGCTGTCCGCCTTCCAGGTGAAAATCCTTGGGTTCGATAAAGTAGGCGGCCACGCGCCCCCCCTTGCCTTCGGAAATCCGGCTCTTCCCTGAAATGGTGATTTCATCCAAACCATCCATGCCGTGCACGATGAAGCAATGTTTCGAGCCAAGTTTCACCAGGACCTGCGCCATGCGGTCTGTCAGTTTCGAGGAAAACACGCCCAGCACTTGAATGGACGCACCGGCGGGATTGGTCAAGGGCCCTAATATATTGAAGATCGTTCGGATGCCGGTCTCCTGCCGCGGCACGCCCGCATGCTTCATCGCGCGGTGAAAAGTGGGGGCAAACAGAAAACCAATGCCGATTTCATTGACGCAATCCCCGACCTGTTCGGGGGAAATGTCGATGGCGACCCCAAGAGCCTTCAGCACATCCGCGCTGCCGCAGGCGCTCGACACGGAGCGATTGCCATGCTTGGCGACCGTGATACCGCCGCCCGCGACCACAAAGGCCGAAGTCGTCGAAATATTAAAGGTATTCAGCCGATCCCCGCCGGTGCCGCAGGTATCCACCACGAGCGGGTCATCCACCCGGACATGCGTGGCCTTCTCCCGCATGGCGCGCGCGGAACCGGCGATTTCATCAACCGTCTCGCCTTTCATCCGCAGGGCTGTCATGTAGGCCGCGATTTGAGAGGGCGTCGCAGCCCCTTCCATAATTTCACACATCACGTCTTCCGCTTCATGGGTCGTGAGATCAATCTCTTCAACAACCTTGGCGATGGCTTCTTTAATCATGCGCGTCTTCCCTTGTTTTTTACAACGCCCTTAAAAAGCGGACTAATTTCGCAAAAAGGTACAGTAGTTGAAATGACGGAGGTTCGCCATGTCCGCCTTATCGGTGCGCTCTGTCTGTGGCTTGTGTTCCAAGCCCATCATTTGTTCACGAACCAAGGCCTCAAAGACAGCCTTTCTTGCCTCTTCTAAAAAAATCTCGGAGGCATCTTTTTTCCACATTGCCCTGGACATCGCCATACATCTTTCTCCCTGGTTTTATTGACTAATAAAGTTTTTCAATAACGCTTTTCCTACCCCGGTGAGGATAGACTCCGGATGAAACTGCACCCCCTCGATCGGAAGCGCGCGGTGCCGAATGCCCATTACTTCGCCCGCATCCGTCCAAGCGGAAATTTTAAACACATCTGGCAGGGTTTCCTTACGCACGATCAACGAATGATAACGGGTCGCCTCAAACGGAGACGGCAAGGCCTCAAAAACGGTTTGGCCGTCATGTTCAATCATAGAGGTCTTTCCATGCATCAAACGATCTGCCCGCACCACCTCGCCACCGAAGGCTTCGCCAATCACCTGATGCCCCAGACACACCCCGAGAACCGGTATTTTTCCGCCCAATGTTTTGATCAGCTCCGTCGAAATCCCCGCATCCTCCGGACGTCCCGGTCCGGGGGAAATGACGATCTTATCGGGGCGGCGAGCTTCAACCTCCTCCACCGTGGTTTGATCGTTGCGATAGACCTGAATTGCCTCCCCCAGCTCCCCCAAGTACTGCACCAGGTTATAAGTAAAGGAATCGTAGTTGTCAATCACGAGTATCATGGCGCGCCGTCCCTCAAGCCTCCAAACCGTTTTCCGCCAGGGCGATGGCGGCGAGCATGCCCTTCGCCTTGTTGACGGTTTCCAGGTATTCGCGATCCGGGTCGGAATCCGCCACGATGCCTGCCGCCGCCTGAACTGTGGCCTGTCCCTCTTCGATCACAATCGTGCGGATGGTGATGCAGGTATCCATGTTTCCCTGAAAACTGAAGTAGCCTACAGCTCCGGCATACAATGAGCGGCCTTCCGTTTCCAGTTCGTCGATGATTTCCATCGCGCGGATTTTGGGCGCGCCGGTCACCGTTCCGGCCGGGAAGCAGGCCGCCAGGACATCGAAGGCGTCCTTGCCGTCTTCCAGCTCCCCCACGACGTTTGAGACGATGTGCATGACGTGGGAATAGCGCTCGATCACCATCAATTCATTGGCCTCGACCGTGCCGTATTTTGAAACACGCCCCACGTCGTTGCGGCCCAAGTCAATGAGCATAACATGCTCCGCCCGCTCCTTGGGATCGGCGAGCAGCTCTTCCTCCATCGCGCGGTCTTCCTCGGGCGTTCTCCCCCGTCGGCGCGTGCCCGCGATGGGGCGTGTTTCAACCTCCCTGCCCTCCAGACGCACCAGCACCTCCGGTGACGTGCCCACGAGACGCATTTCCCCGATCTCCAGATAAAACATGTAGGGCGAAGGATTGATACTGCGGAGTGCCCGGTAGACCATGAAGGGATCGGCGTCGAGTTCCACCGAAAAGCGCTGGGAAACCTGAACCTGAAAGATGTCACCCGCCTCGATATATTCCTTCGCCCGCAAGACGCTTTTTTTAAAATGCTCCCGTGTCACATTCGAGACGGGTGTTTTCTCCACCGTCCGGGGCCGCGCGGGCTCCGGCGGTTTGAGGGGCTGATTCAAGCAAGCTATCATGGCCTCGATTTTCAAAAGCGCGCGTTCGTAAGCAGGTTTTAAATCCTCGTTTTCAACAAAGGCGTTCGACACAACTTTGATGCGGTGCCGCACATTATCAAAAATCAAGAGGGTATCGGTGATGAGAAAAAAGAAATCGGGCGCGGGCTTGGCGGGGTGACGGCTGCGAACAGGCTCGAAAAACCGGACCATGTCGTATCCGAGATAACCCACCGCGCCACCGAAAAAGCGGGGCAGGCCTTCCACATCCACCGGCTTGAATTCCGAAAGCAGATCCCGCAAAACATGGAGCGGCCGGTCGCTGTGAGTGACGACATCTTCTGACCCATGGCGGCTGACCGTGACCTTTCTCCCCTGCCCCTTGATAACGATGGAGGGATCGGCCCCTAAAAAAGAATAGCGGCCCCATTTTTCACCGCCTTCGACCGATTCCAGAAGGTAGGGGTAGGCACCGTTCCGGATTTTTAAAAAGGCCGAAACGGGCGTCTCGCAATCCGCGACGACCTCCCGATAGACGGGAATCAGATTGCCCTCTTTTGCCTTCCGGCAAAAGAGCTCATAAGAAGGAAAGACCATGCCGCTCCATCAGTCCGAGATTTCAAATCGCTGAAAATAGCATAAAAAACGCAAAAAAGTCAATCAGTTGAGGGGATTCGAAAAAGCCCGAGGGATAGAAGATGTTATTTTGCCGATTGAGTGGGTTTTAATTCGCCCGAGCGAATGGTTTTTATTTTTTCGCGCAAGGCGTCTGCCAGCGGATCATTCGGATTGATGCGCACCAAACGCTCCCAGGCGTCCGCCGCGCCGTTGAAATCCTCGGTGTCGTTCAAGAGGATGATGCCGATATTGTACAGGGCGACCTCGTGATTCGGGTTCAGCGACAAGACAACTTTTAAGGTTTCGACCGCCTTGTTCGAATCACCCAGATTCCGGTAAACCGCCGCCAAATCGGTGCGGACATGCAGATTATTCGGGTCGATTTTCAGGATGCGCAAATAAAGTTCCTGCGCCTTTTCGTAACGCTGAATGTCAAAATTCGCATTGGCCAAAAAGATAAGGGCCTCCAAGTCGTTCGGGTCTTTCGCAAGCCGCTGCTTGTAGCCTTCCAGTTTTTTCATGAAGGGTTCGGCGCTTGGGGAAGGGCCGTGCGGTACTGTTGGACGCGGCGGATGCGGGGGTCTGGCCGGGGGCGGCGGGTGCTGAAACGTCCTCGGCGGCGGATGGGGGACCGACCGTTTGGGCGGATCTTCCGCGTGGCCTAAAGTCCATGAAAATAAAACCAGTAAGGAAAACAAAAAAATCAGGTATCTTGTATCACCTTTCACGCGTCTAGCCTCATTTAATTGATTCGTGTGACGGGCTACCCCTCAATCGATCCGGTGCGATTGACCACAATTTCGCGAATCACCGTGTGCGGCGCAAGTTGAAGGAGCCCTAAGACGATTTTGGCGATATCTTCGGGGGGAATCATCTCCGGCTGAGGAATATCCACAGCCTCGACCATGGGCGTTGCGACGTAACCGGGACAGACGGCCGTCGCGCGGATGCCGTTTTTGACTTCCTCTTCCAGCAGGCTTTCGGTCAAGGCAATCATGCCGAACTTGGACGCGCAGTAGGCCGAGGCGCTGGCAAAACCCGTTTTGCCCGCGACCGATGAAATATTCACCACATAGCCCGATTGCCGCGCCCGCATGAAGGGCAACACCGCCTTTGTACACAGAAAAGCCCCCTTTGTATTGATATCCTGCACCACATCCCAATCGGCCTCGGACAGCTCCGCGACCTTGCCCTGCTTGAAAATACCGGCGTTGTTGATCAAGAGATCGATACGTCCGGTCGCGTCGATCATTTGCTCGACGCAGGCCGTCACGTCCTCAGCTTTTGAAACATCCGTCCGCAGGGCGATGACCTTTCCGCCGGATCCCCGCAAGGCCTGGGCGGCGGCTTCGAGCCGCTTCGGCTCCCGTGCCGCAATCGCCACAGTCATGCCTTCCGAAAGCAGCATAGATGCGATGGCAAAACCAATACCGCTGCTTCCCCCCGTAATCAAAGCCGCCTGACCTTTTAAATCCGGCATGAAACTCCCTCCCAAAATACTTTAGCGGAACGGCTAAAGCCTCGCCATGACGCCTTGATTGACCTCGTCCGCCTTTTTCGAGCCCGATAAAAGTTCGACCAATTTAAATGCAAAAGCCATCGCCGTTCCCGGCGCGCGGCTTGTCACCCATCGCCCGTCCACGGCCACAGCGTCCTCGGAATAATCCGCGTCCGAGAGCTCCGGGCGCACGGAGGGATGACTGGTCGCCTTCTTATCCTTTAAGTAGCCGCAGGCCGAAAGAATGGACGGGGCCGCGCAAATCGCGGCGACATAGCTTTCTCCCGCCGAGGCCTCCGCCAAAATCTGTTTCACACGCGGGTCGCTGCCCAAGTTCCGCGTTCCGGGCTGGCCGCCGGGCAGCACTACCACATCGAAATGACGCCCCAGCACGGCGTCGATGGAGACATCGGGGAGCATTTGTATTTGACTGCGCCCCGTCAGCGGGCCGTCCGCCGTTCCCGCCAGTGTGACTTCGATACCGGCCCGCCTCAAAATATCCACGACTGTGACCGTTTCAATCTCTTCAAAGCCGGGGGCGAGCAACACCAACGCCTTTTTCATCCTCAAGCCCTCACACGTTCGTTGGTTTCGATGTTCAAATAATTAAGGGAAAGCTCCCGATACTGCCGGGCCGATTCCGGCAAAAACGCCTTTTCCTCCACCGTGAGCGAACGCCTCACCCTGGCGGGATTGCCGAACGCGAGCGAACCCGGCGGAATCTCCATGCCCTGCGTCACGAGCGCGCCCGCGCCGATGATGCAGTCCTCCCCGATACGTGCGCCGTCCAAGATCACCGCGCCCATGCCGACCAACACGCGGTCCTTTACGGTGCAGCCGTGCAGGGTGACATGGTGTCCGACGGTCACTTCATTTCCGATCACCAGCGGATGGGTCTTGCGTGTGACGTGCAGCATGGACAAGTCTTGAATATTCGTCCGCGCGCCGATTCGGATATAGTGGACATCCCCCCGGATCACTGTGCCGAACCAGACGGAGCTCTCCACGCCGATCTCAACATCCCCGATCACATCCGCCGACGGCGCGATGAATACATCCGCAGGAATGACTGGAGACACGTCCATAAATGCTTGAATCATCACCACAACCTGCACAGCATTGATGTTTCCTGTGAGCAACATTCAATTCAGGGGATAAAATCCGGCCAAAAAGATAGCATGCGAAACCGTTGCCCGGCAAGCGGATTTCTGTGCGAATGTAACTCAAAAAACGTCGATAAAGACCAGCTCCGCCCGAAACGATCTTATAAGACAATCTCCTCTTTTGTATTTATTTTCCAGGGAAAGAAACGATGACCTTGACAAATATTATTTGTTTCAATATCATGTCGTCGCTTCATCCTAAAGCTCAATAGCGTCTTTTGACTTCAAAATGCTTTTTAGGGGTTGGGTGGAAGGTTGCGATGCGACAAATGGGTATAACGATTCTTTCAATGCAAAATTTTGAACGAGGCCTGACGAGTGCGGAGAGGACAAGGGTGTTCCTCTTCAGGCTTGGTTGCCTCATTAAAGGAGATATATAGATGAACAAAACTTCTAAGGCGCTCGGTTTGGCGCTTGCGATGGGTTTAGTGTCCACACCGCTCGTTTTTGCAAAATACGCCGAGGGTCCCGTCAGCGGAGGCGGCAGCATTAAAGGCAAGGTTTCCTTCAAAGGCGCACAGCCCGGTCCGGTTGAATTCAAGCTCGCCCAGTGGCCGCAAGCCGACTTCTGCGGCAAATTCGACGCTGAAGGCGGTGTCCGTAAACGTCAGGACGTGCGCGTAAAAGACGGCGGGCTGGGCGATGTTGTGGTCTACATCGAAAAAATCGAAAAAGGAAAGCCCTTTAAAACAATCGAAACCAAGATTGTCGCGAACGGCTGCCGCTTCCTGGTCGCCGAAGGGGAAGGCCCCTCCCGGCAGGTGACGGTGGTGCTCAACGCAAAAAAAACGGGCAAGAAGTCCGTCATTAAAGTTAAAAACACGGATGCGGATCCCAGCGATCCGAAGACCGCCGAAGGCGTTCTCCACAACCCGCACGGCTATGATGTGAAAGGTTTTATAACCAAGACCACCTTTAATAAGCCGGTCCCCAAGAAAGGCCAGGAAATCACCATCAAGGTGAAAAAAACCTGGTTTAAAAAGTCAGAGTCCTTCATGAAGGTTGAGTGCGATCAGCACAATTACATGAATGTCTGGGCTGTTCCCGTGCGGAATCCCTACTATGCCATCGTGAATGACGACGGGACCTTCGAAATCGGCGATGTACCCGCGGGCAAATACAAGCTGAAAGCCTTCCATCAGAAACTGGGCTTCAAAACGCTTGATGTCACTGTCGCCGGTGGCGCGGCGGCCGACGCCAACTTTGAGTACGCCGCAAAATAACAGCGATTTTCTCAAAGGATGATTCTTTAAAAAGAGGGGAGTTAAAACTCCCCTCTTTTTTTATTGCCCGTCCAAATGCTCTATTTCCCGCCATGCCTCCTGGTTGACAGCCTAAAACGGCGTTGATAAAATGCAGCATCTACGCGAGGAGTACCCCATGAAAAAGAGAAAAGCCATCGCCTTGCTTTCGGGTGGACTCGACAGCACGCTGGCGGCGAAACTCATCATCGACCAGGGCATCGACGTCATCGGCCTTTTTCTGGAAAGCCCCTTCGGCTGCAAGGAAAATGTGGAGGGCGTGGCGAAACACCTCGGCATTCCACTCAGAATCGTCGATAAAGGGATGGCCTTTGTCGAACTGATTCGCAACCCCAAGTACGGCTATGGGAAAAATATCAACCCCTGCATTGATTGCCGGATTTATATGTTTCACATCGCCGAGCGCGTCATGCACGAAGAGGAGGCGGATTTCATCGTCACCGGAGAAGTCCTCGGTCAGCGTCCCATGTCCCAGCGCCGGGAGGCGATGGATATCATCGACCGCGACAGCGAAACAGAGGGCCTTGTGCTCCGTCCGCTTTCAGCACAGCACAACCTCCCGACCAAGGCCGAAACCGAGGGCTGGGTGGATCGTAAAAAGCTTTTGGCGCTCTCCGGACGGAGCCGGACGGAACAGCTTAAATGGGCTGAAACGCTGCAATTAAAAGAATACACCGCGCCGGCCGGGGGCTGCCTTTTAACCGACGCGAACTTTTCCGTGCGGCTCCACGATTTTTTCGAACACCGTGAAAACCCGACGATGACGGAGGTACGTCTCCTCCGGTATGGCCGTCACTTCGACCTGACCGACGGATCACATCTGGTCATCGGGCGCAACGCCTCCGAAAACGACCAGTTGGAGACTATTTCGAAAAACGACGTCAAATCGGGCGGCATGACGTTTTTCCGTCCCGCCTTTTCGGGGCCAACCGCAGTCTTGTCCGGGACGGGAGATAACACTGCGCTCGACGAAGCCATCCGTTTGATCGCCAAATATTCCAAAAAGGGCCTCACCGATGATCACATCGTTGAAGTACATCGGGGAAACAATCGCTCGGAAATCAAGATCCATTTTCCCCCGGCGGATGCCGAAGCCCTGCCCGTGCTCCCCTAAACTTGATGATTTTCGAAACATTCCCCGTCGGGCCCTTTCAGTGTAATTGCCTCATTATCGGCTGCGAGGAAAGCCGCGCCGCCGTCGTCATCGACCCCGGCGGGGACGCCGAACGCATTCTGTCCGTGCTCGCCAAGCATCAACTTAATACCCTCTATCTGCTGCATTCGCACGCCCACCTGGACCACGTCGGCGCGACCAAACCCGTTCATGAAAAATCGGGCGGCCAGACCTGTCTTCACGAAGACGACATGTTTCTCTGCGATCATCTCGCGGCGCAGGCCGAGCTCTTTGGACTCCCCACGCCGGAAACCCCTCAAATCAATCAATTTTTAAAAAACGGGGACAGGCTTTCCTTTGGCAAGCAATCCGTCGAAGTGCTTCATACACCGGGGCACACCCCCGGCAGCCTCAGCTTTTATATCGAAGGGATCGGACTCGTCACGGGCGACACGCTTTTCGCGGGCAGCGTGGGACGCACCGATCTCTGGAAAGGCTCGCACCCCGATTTGATAGCATCCATCAAACGCCATTTGCTCGCCTTTCCCGATGAAACCGACGTCTACCCCGGGCACGGCCCCAAGACAACCATCGGCGTCGAGCGGCGGGGAAACCCCTTCCTCACATGAAAACGGGCTACATCACCCATCCGGCGTATTTAGCACACGACACGGGGCCGGGACACCCGGAATCCTCCCGGCGGCTCGCCGTTTTAGATCAAGAAATTTTAAGAAAGGACACGTCCACCCCACCGGACATTTTGCAAAACAGGCTAAAAGTCATCACTCCTACGCTCATAGATGATCTTGATCGCTGGATTCTGGAGGTGCATCTCCCGAGTCATCTGAGACTACTCAAGGAAAAACAACCCATAAGCGGCCGAATTTATCTCGACCCTGACACGCCCTGCGCGCCCGGCTCATACTTTGCCGCGCAAATGGCGGTCTCCGGACTGCTCACGGCAATTGATGGAGTCATGGCCCAAGAAATCCAAAACGCCTTCTGCGCCGTACGGCCGCCCGGACACCACGCCGAGGCGGACCGGGCGATGGGATTTTGCCTCTTCAACCAGATCGCCATTGGGTCGCGATACCTGCAACGCAAGCACGGCCTCGGCAAAATATTCATCATCGACTGGGACGTGCATCACGGCAACGGCACGCAGCACACCTTTTATGAAGACCCCTCGGTGTATTATTTCAGCACGCACCAATTTCCCTTTTACCCCGGAACGGGCGCGCGCGAAGAACAAGGCGCGAGCCGAGGAAAGGGATGCACGCAGAACATTCCTTTAAGCGCAGGCGCGGGCGATTTAGAAATAATCGCCATATTTGAAAAAGAACTCGCCGACGCCGTCGCGGTCTTTCAGCCGGATTTCATCCTCATCTCCGCCGGATTCGACGCACACCGGGATGACCCGCTCGCCGCGCTGAATGTCACCGAAGCGGGCTTTGAAACGATGACAAAAATCGTCCGGGCATTGGCCGAAACCCACTGCGGCGGCCGCGTTGTTTCCTGTCTGGAGGGCGGCTACAACCTCGACGCCCTGGCGCGCTCCGTTGAAAAGCATTTGCAGGCCCTATCACGGGCATAATCTGCTTTTCTCCCCTTCCCGCCCTTCATCTTTGCTCAATCAAACCCGGTTTAAACGCACACGCTTTATCCATCTTTAGGGAATCCACTACCCTGCGAACGGGACGGCAACAATCAAATCAGCGAAACCGGGTCATTTTACTGCCCGCTTTTAAGATGATTTCAACCGGCATACTTGTTGCATTTTTGGCAACAACGTTTCACAACCCTGTGAATTGTGAAAGATCAGGCGGTGCGGGCCCATGAGTCATACAAAGCAATATCCTCCCAAAGAAATTTGTAAATTACTGGCGCTCTCGTACCGGCAGTTGGAATATTGGGTGTTGATCGGCGTTGTCAAACCCACGCTTGAGCCGCACGGGAAAAAACAATATCAGAAATTCAGTCAGGATGATCTTTGCTTTTTAAGAGAGGTCAAGACTTTGACAGATGAAGGATACCTCGTGAGCCGCGCCGCGGAAAAAGTCAGAAGACTGATGCGTAAAAATCATTCAAGACGAGACCAAACAGCAACATTAACTTAAAAAAAACGGACATAAAAACTACATTTTGAGAAGGAGTAGCGATGGTTACGCGATGTCCTCACTGCCAAACGGAACAAACAATTCAAACCACTCAAGTCGACCACGGATCCAAAACCCGATGTGAGCATTGCCAGGCCCCCCTTAAGATAAACCTCTCCCTCGAACTCGAAATAGATGGCTCCCCGGAAACCTCACCCTCAACAAATGAAGCCCTGCCTCCGGCCCAGACACATCAAAACACCGTCCTGGTCTGTATTGATGGCGAGGCCACCCGCGAGGTACTTAGAGTCGTATTGGAAACATCCGGTTTTAATATGCTGGATATTCCGTCCGGCATCGCAAGTTTCATGTCGATGAAACTCAACGCGCCTAAAATTGCCTTGATTGATGCCGGCTTCACGGACATGCCCGGCACAGAGCTCATTTCTCAAATCAAAAACAATCCGGCCCTTTCCGATATACCGCTCATCATGGTCACTTCTATGTTTGAGAAAAACACAAAATACCGCGAAGAAGCCCCTGATTTATATGGTGCCGATGATTTCATTGATCGTCATCAAATCAAGAAAAACCTTTTGGCCAAGATCGAAAAACTGCTTCATAAAAAAAAGCATCTACCGCGGCTACTCACCAACCGGGCCTGTCCCGAGATACGTCCTGAGTCCGACCCGAAATTGATGATTGAACAACCCGGCGCGGACGAAATCGCGCAGGCGGAAAAATTCGCGGAAAAGATCGTCGGGGACATTGTATTATTCAATCATCAAAAAGCAGAGGAAGGTATTCAAAACGGAGCCTTTTACGATCTCTTGGAGGCAGAGATTGAGGAAGGGCGACAGCTATTTAAATCCAAAACCAGTCAAGCGCTGTGGGGTGCCGATTACTACGAACAAGCGCTTGAAAGTTTTGTCTCAAAAAAAACAGCGGAATACGACGAAGCTTTGGATCAGCCACATCCTGATTGCGAAAAAGAAACAGAGCTCTTTCAGAACCCTGAAGTGGATCAGCCAAACGCTCCTGAAGTATCAGAACCGAGTCAGGCTCCGGTCGAGGCCTCATCGGAGGTTTCAGATGCACAACAACCCGTTGATCCACCCGCATTCACCTTAGACGAAGACAACGCCTTTTTAGCGCCGATGGAACTTGATGACGTATTTCAAGATAGCGAGGAGGTCTCGAACGATGGAAATAGAGATCAACTTGAATCTTTTGTCGAACAAAGCGAAGAAGCCTTTGAAAATGCGAAGCAAATCGCAAAAGAAATCATTTTAGATCTCGTCCAAAAAAATGAAGATAAAATGGAAACCGGCATGGGCTCCGATCGCTTTTACGATGTCCTGGGCGATGAAATCATGGAAGGCCGCCAGCTTTTTGAACTCAAGGCCCCGGCATATTTTGATACCAGCATCTACGAGGACGAAATCGACCGCGTCCTTGAAGAGAGTGGTGCGTGTGAGAATGTGTCCGAAATTGAGTCAGAAGACAGCGGGAACGCGATACCCGAACCACTTCAAGAATCCATTTCCACACCCTCGTTCGAATCTGTCCCGGATGATTCCGCCTTCCCCGAACAGGAGGAAGCGGGTGATATTTTCAAAGCCATGGAAGAGGAAGCCAAAACCGCCATTCAGGACACGGAAGCCGATCAATCTGAATCCGATTCGGAGGCATGGCATCCCCCTCTTGTCCCTGACCCGCAAAACGCGGACGATATTTTCAAAGCCATGGAGGAAGAGGCAGAAGCCGCCGTGGCAGAAGCCGGAAACCCGGAAGAACCCTCCCTTCCGGCATTTGAAAATCCGGATCAAAATCCCGGGGAGGGTGATTCAGAAGAGGTCAAAAACGCCAAACGGCTCGCGAAAATCATTGTCTCCGACATCACCATTTACAATGAAGCAAAAGTCGAGGAAGGGCTTGAAAACAATACCTTTTACGAAGTACTCGAAGAAGAAATTCAAGAAGGACGGGTACTGTTCAAAACCAGAGTCTCGGATGAAATTTTCAACTCAGGACTTTATGAAGATGCCCTTGAGACCTACATCCAGCAAAAAAAACCCTCCACTGACTCAGCCCCGTCCTCTGAAGCGCCAGAAAATTTTGAAAAACAGGCAGAAACCCTGGCATTAGAGGGCATGCCCCTCGAAACCGAAGCGCTGACTTACGAGACGCCTTCAATTGATTTCACCACAGAAGATGGTCACGAGAACGGATACACAGAAGAAACCCAGGAAGAAAAAGAAGCAAAGCGGCTGGCCAGAATCATCGTCTCTGACATCGTGATCTACAATGAAAACAAGGCCGACGAAGGCATACAGTCCGGGACCTTTTACGAATTGCTTGAGGATGAAATCAAAGAAGCCCGGTCCCTTTTTGAGTCAAGAGTTTCTCAAAAAACATTAGCAACGCGGGACTACATGAAAGAAGCCTTCGAAGCATACATCAAGCAAAGAGCGGCCAGCTTATCTTAAATACAGAACATCTTCTACACTCAACACTGGGGAACGCGGCTCTTTTGGCCTCATTAAAGCATCATGGACCGCGAATACCCGATCATATTTATAATCGCTTCCTTTGATTTTCCAGGACGCGGTCAAGACCGGTCTGGAAACGTCAACTCCGCAATCGCTGATTTATCCCACTCTCCCTTGCCTGAATCCACCAAACGCCGATACTGGGCATACGTCTGCTCTGCCAAAGGCAGACTCATCTCCAACCCTTCGGCCAGTTTTAAGGCAATGCCGGAATCCTTCGCGGCGTGCGCGGCCGAAAAATAACAGTCGTGATCGCGGTCCTGCATATCCGTGCCATCGGTTTCCAGAACCCGGGAGGCCGCGCCCGTCTGCGAAAAAACATCGCGCAGCATAGTGAGATCCAGTCCCAAGGCCGCACCGAGCCCCAAGCCCTCTGCCAGGGCCGCCGTATTCATATTCATGACCATGTTGACGAGGGCCTTCACCTTGGCCGCCTCGCCCGTGCCGCCAATGTAGCGAATAGTTTTCCCAAGCGCCTTGAGCAAAGGTGTCGCCCGGACAAAGGTCTCGATTTTACCGCCGCACATCAAATATAAAGTGCCTTCGCGGGCCTGCGGGATACTGCTCGCCATGCAGGCCTCCAGGCTTTCACCTCCACGCGCGTTGACCAGGGATTCGATTTCAATGTGAATTTGAGGCGACAGTGTGGCGCAATTGATAAACAGCCGGCCGTTGGCGAAGGCAAGCAGGCTGTCCGCCCCGGATTCCGAAAAGATCTTCCGCATGGAGGCGTCGTCTGTCACAACCGTTAAAATCGTGTCCGCTTCCCGCGCCACCGCGCCGGGGGTGGCGGCATCCAAACAACCCAGTTCTTTTGACAAGGCCTCGGATTTTAAGGAATCGGCATCATAAACCGAAGTGAGGTCACACCCTTCGTCCCGCAGCCTCCGGGCCATATTGGCCCCCATCCGGCCCACACCGACAAATCCGATTCGATTTCTCTTGTTCTCCACTTTCAAGCCCCCGCGTTCCTTGCGTTAATGATTGCAAGCCTTTCGCCATTGCCAATAATCCAAGGTATTTAAATTGGACAAACATACGCTCAATGCCCTGAGACCATACCCCCCATCTGAGGGGATTGATACGCCAATTACTGATATGATAGCGTTCACTCAGATCATCCGCTCCAATTTTGTGTTCATTCTATCCTAATTTGACAGTTTTTATCCCGTTTTTTTATTTGGAGCGTGAACCATCCGGCGCCTTCCGCGCCCCGTTGTCAGGATGCGGTACGTAAAGAATCGTATTTAGATTAGGAGTCGAGAAATGTGGAAAGATATCGAAAAATACCTGCCTAAATCAGATCACCGGTATCTGATTAGCAAGGCGAAAGTAAAGGATTCATTTCAACGCAGCCTTCGAGCGGGCGTTGATCCGGCCATGAAGCAGTTGACAGATATTCTGACCGAGACCGAACTGGATCAATTTCTATCCCGGCATAGCCACCTCCTCCATGCCGCGCGCGATCTTTTTGAAAGGACGTACCAGGCCGTATCTGACAAGTCCTGCGCCTTTCTGGCCACCGATCCTTTCGGCCGCATTATTGACGTGTATTCCTCACCCGAGGTCATCCATGAATGCAGCATGAGACGAGTACAAAGAGGGGCCTCTCTGTCCGAAACGGCCAGCGGGACGAACGGCGTGTCACTCGCCTTATATTACAAGGACACCGTCGTTTTAAGAGGGCAGGACCATTTTTGCGAACTGTTTCATGATTGGTGCTGCGTGGCCGTCCCGGTCTTCAACCCGGAACAGGAGCTCGTCGGCTGTATCGATTGCTCCATGAGCCATGAATCCAGCCTGGGTGAAAAACTTCCCCTCCTCCGCATGATCGCGGAGAAACTCACCCTGTCTCTTGAAACCGTGCGCGACGATACTTTTCCCAAAGTCACACCCCGTCGAGAGAACATCATCAGATTGCTGGGAGAAGGCCGATCCTGTAAAGAAGTCGCCGCCCTGCTTGATCTGAACCCGCGAACGGTGGAAACCCACCTTCGGCGTATGCGGGAGCAATGGGATGCAAAAACCACCTGTGAACTGGTCTCGAAAGTCTTAAGCTCCGGCGCGATCCCCTCCTGACCTAACACACCTCTCTTCTTCTAAAACCCATGAATTGTCTGGAGCCTTTTAACAAGGAGCAAAACACGCCACCGGCCTGCCTGATAACACCCTGAAAAAAATCCGGACGTATCGATATGGACATCCTCAAAAACCCATACCCAAACTACAGTAACGCACCTTATCAAAAACCCTCTCATTCGTGTGAACAGCCCGTATTAGGACTCCTGCTCTGAAAAGCCTGAACCCTCGACGGACCTTAAATACCCCTGCCACAAGATAAAATGTACGTATTTTCCCGCACATATAAAAATCCCGTAAGGGATTATCGAGCCTTGTTGTCCGCTAATAAAAACCGCTAGGCTGTCATCACTTTTTAAATTGGCTTGCGGCATTTCAGAGCCCTGCCTGATTCGATCAAACCGGTTCTGACGCCACGCGCGGCCGCAACCGTATTGCAATATGGGAATTGAATCAACACAACCTGGAGAGGGAAAAAATGAAAACGCGACACATGCAAATATGGGGACTACTCGCTTTGCTTCTCACGAACGCCGCCTGCGGCGCATCATCGGCCGATAGCGACCCCGCCATTCAAACATCATTGGATACCGCCACCGAAATACAACGGGACAATCCGAAACAGGCCGCATCCCTTGATGTAGAAATTGAAAACACGGCGGCCTCAAGTGCCGGGAAAGAAGCATCATTCGAAGCAAAGCCCGAGACACAAAAAAATAAAAACGCGATCCGCGCAAAAGGGGGACGGCTTCGGCTGGAGGTCGAAGACGCATCCCTCGAAACCGTACTGGATGAAATCTCAATCCAAAGCGAAATTCCCATTGTGCGCCCGGACAACCTGGGCAGTGAACGCATCTCCGCCCAAATCGACAACCTCCACATTGAAGACGGGCTTCGACAGATCTTAAAAAAGCAAGACGTCTTTTTCTTCTTTAAAGCCAAAACAGAAACAGAAGAAAAACCAGAGAATGGATCCGCCGTCGCCTTGGCGGGCGTGTGGGTCTTTCAAAAAGGCGAGGGACACACCGTTTCGCCAACGCCGCCGCAGCAATGGGCGGGAAATCTCGATGCACAGCAATCCACAACAAGTCCGGATCCTCTGAAAAGAGCCGGGGCCATCGAGCACTTGGTCAGCCACCGGGATGAGCAGGCGGAAGAGAGCGTCCTCATGGGCCTGAACGACTGGGACGAGAACGTGCGCGCCCGTTCGCTCAACGCGGCGCTGAATGCCTCGATGCCACTTGAAATGGACAAAATGTACGAACTCGTCCAGCACGATCCTTCCGAAGTGGTGCGGTTCATGGCCCTGGATGCCATCGCCAACCAAGCAGGCGAAACGGGGACAGATGACGTAAATCTCGCAGCCATTGTGGAAATCGCATTGGAGGATGCCAGCCCTAAAATCAGGGAGCAGGCCCGGCTTATTTTCACACAACTTAATCCGCCTCCTGAAGAGGAGGCGACAGACCTGCAGCCTCAGGCAGTCGAAGAAACATCCGACACCTTTGAGCTGTCAGAGCCTCCGGTTGAACTACCGGAGTGGGAACAACAGCAGTAAGCATTAACAAACCCGGCCGAAAAATGAACAATCTCGTTTTCTGGCCACAAAACGAAGAAGGAGGAATCAAATGAAAAAGACAATGAATCAAATTGTAAACCACAAAACCATCCTGCCGCTTGGGGTTATTTTAGCACTCGTGTTTTTCTCAAGCATGGCAAAAGCGGAGACCATCAGAATGACCCGTACCAATTCAACCCCCGTCATATCGGATACGCCACGTGTATTGCAATCCGGTTGGTTTTTTACCTCGAAACCAAACTCCAGGGTTGTCGTCACCTACAATGCCGAGTGTACCGTTTCAGGGCCTAACGGGAATCACTTCAACTGGCTGAATATCGATATCAGGATTGACGGACAACTGGTTCGCCCGACTGAAAGTGATAACGCCCTTTGCACCAGTAACGGGACTCCCGGGCTGGATGGCTGGGTCAGCGCGGTATCGATGGGCGTAGTGAGAGTCCCAAAGGCCGGGTTCCACTTTCTTCAGGTTCGAGCGAATGACCAACAGGCAGGCCGAAGCTTTCGGATAGACGATCAAGTACTACTCGTCGAAAGCCAACCCTGAGATCCATGAAGAATTGAAACGCGTCGAACGCGGGCAGGGAGATACCTTGTCCGCGTTCAATACGTTGATCCAGCGCTGTAAGCACTCCCTAGCGATACCGCTGTTCCCGGTACATGAGATTGGGCCAAAGCACGTGGGCCAGGCCCTTCTTCAAAAAATCCTCGGTAAAGGCCGGGGCGGGCTCGAGTGTACGGTTCCGATAAAAAAAGGATTGCGGCGCAATCTTCGGCTGGTAGACGGCGACCTTTTCGCCCTCCATATAGCCATAGTATTTTTCATATTGAAACATGGCCCGGCCGGGGACATCCTCGGGGAACTGCGTCAAATCACAGCCGATCATGGGGTGTTCCGCCTCGATGCCCATGAGAGACAAAAGCGTGGGCGGCAGGTCGAGCTGGCTCGCCGTTTTTGAATACACGGCGGGCGCAATACCCCCGCCCACGATAAAGGCGGGAATATGAAAATGCTTCACCGGCACCAGCGTCTGCCCGAACACCCGGGAATCGTGATCCGCCACAACGAGAAAAATCGTGTCGTCCCAATACGAGGACTTCTCCGCCTGGCTCAGGAATTTTCCGAGCGCGTAGTCGGCGTACTTCACGGCGTTCTTTTCCGTATAGGCGATGTCGCCAATCGGCTGTATCCGGCCTTCGGGGTATTCAAAGGGCGAATGAAACGACGAGGTGAACACCAGGGCGAAAAAGGGTTGATCGCCGTGGGCCGTGAAACGCTCGTGCGCCATTTGAAACAAATCCTCGTCGGAGACCCCCCACGTGGCGAGAAACACGGGGTCGTCGTAATCGTTTTGATCAATCACCGTGTCGAAGCCGTTCCCCAGAAAAAACCGTCGCATGTTATCAAAGTGGCTCTCGCCGCCGTAGAGAAATTCCGTCGTGTAACCTTGGTTTTTCAGCGTCCGGGCAATGCTGTAAAAACCGGTTTGGGACTTGCTGAGCTTGACCACGCTACGCGACGGCGAGGGCGGAAAACCGGTCACGATGGCCTCGATGCCGCGCACGGAGCGCGTGCCCGTAGCGTACATTTGAGAAAACCACCACCCCTTCTTCCCCCACTTGGTGATCTCCGGTGTCAAGTCCTCGCCGCCGAGGGCCTTGTTGTACTGCGCGCCCAGGCTTTCCTCCAGCACGATGACGAGGTTGTAGGGTCTTTCACGGGTACGGCTGGGGCGCTGCCGGTGCCGCGTCGGGACGTCTTCGCTCACAAAGCGGATCGGCTCGCGAAAAACCTGCATACTTTCCCGCACCGTTTCAATCACCTCCTCCGCCGTCATTTTCCCGTACATCTCCGAGGAATCCTCTTCGTGCTTCAAATTGTAGAGAGCGAACAGCACGTTATAAGTGGAGTTCACCGCCAGGTCATTCACGAGGTGATCGTTTGAAAAGGCGGCGATGCTCGGATTCGCGGCACGATGCCCCAGGCTGGAACGGGCGCCTAAAAACAAAATGACGCCGACCACAGGGAAAATCATAACCTGCTTCCGCCAGGACCACGGCACGGCTGCCGCGTGCAGGCTTTTTAAAAACCGGCCACCGAAGGCCACGACAATCGACATCGCCACAGCCCCGATCAATAACTCCGGTTTATAGGCAAACCAGAGGGTGCCGAGCACTTCTTTCGGGTAGATGAGGTATTCGATGAAAACCCGGCTCGGCCGCGTATCATATTGCGAAATATAGGGCGGCGTCGCGACCTCCATAAAAACCAGCAAAAGCGACACGCCCAGGAGCCAGGCACGTGAAAATTTTTGCCGAAAACGCCCGAGCGCGCCCTGATCGGGCAGAAAAAAATAAACGATGACAGGGAGCCCCAAAAGCTCGCACAGCAAAATCGTGTCCATGCGAAGTCCCGTGAGCATCACTTGAAAAAAACCGTTGACCTCCGCGACACGCTCCCACTGCCACAACACAAAGCAAAAGCGGAACAGGGCCAGGACACCCGCCGCTGCCAAATAGTAACTTAAAAAAGGCCAGGCGGGGCCGAGTTGTTTCCGCAGACGGGCGCACCGCTCGCGATACGATTCGCCGTGCCTCATGACGTCCATTTCATAAAATTGACAAGCTTCACGGGGATTCACTACCCTGAGGGCATCGGACACCGGGGCTTATGATGCGGGATAAAAGGATCGTTTTACTCAGCCTCATTTTTACGGCGCTTCTGGAAATCAGTATTATACCAAGGGCGGCGGCGGATGCGCCACCCGCTCCCTCAAAAACCGGCCCGCCCAACATCAAACTGACAGAAATCGCAAAAGGGCTCCGGCAGCCCGTCGGCCTCACCCACGCCGGAGACGGCAGCGGCCGCCTCTTTATTATCGAGCAGTCGGGCCGCGTGCTCATCTTAAAAAACGGCATACGCGCAAAAACACCTTTTTTAGATATTCGAAAGCGTGTGAGCGCGGGCGGCGAGCGCGGGCTTTTGGGGCTGGCCTTTCATCCTGATTTTTCAAAAACCCGCCGGCTTTTCGTGAATTACACCGCCTCCAGGGGCGGTCTTAAAACCGTCATCTCGGAGTTCAGGGCAACGAAAGATCTCAAAAGAGCCGACCCAAAAAGCGAAAAAATCCTCCTCACCATCCCCCAACCCTTCAGCAATCACAACGGCGGGCAGATCGCCTTCGGGCCGGACGGCATGCTGTACATCGGGACGGGCGACGGCGGCGCGGGCAACGACCCGGAAGAAAACGGGCAAAAGCTCACGACACTGCTGGGGAAAATCCTGCGAATCGATGTCGATGAACAAACAAAAAACAAGCCCTACGGCATCCCCGAAGACAACCCCTTTCGGATGCAATCCAGAGTCGCCCCGGAGATTTGGGCCTACGGTCTCAGAAACCCCTGGCGCTTTTCCTTCGATTTTCAAACGGGCGACCTCTACGCGGGCGATGTCGGCCAGCACAGTCGCGAGGAAATCAACCTGATCCGGCGCGGCGGAAACTACGGCTGGAACATCATGGAAGGCACCATTTGCACGCCCGGTGTCAAACACCCCTGCGACCCCGGCCGCTACGCACCGCCGATTTTCGACTATCCTCGCTCGGAAGGCAAGGTGGTCATCGGCGGCTACGTTTATCGCGGCAGCAATATCCCCGGCTTGAAAGGCGCCTACCTCTACGGCGATTTCGGAAATGGCAAAATATGGATGCTGCGGCGGGACGGGGAAAAAATCAGCGGGCACCGGCTTTTGCTCGAAACGGGCCGCATGATCAGCGCCTTCGGCGAAGACGAAAACAGCGAGCTGTACATCGTGGACTACCGGGGCCGTATTTTGAAAATATCCCCTCAAAAATAAGGCTGTTCGCACCCTGCGTTCTGTCAAGCCCAGTCAAGGGCATTCCCCATAAACATTTGATTTTTCTAAACTAATCATAGTATGATTTTACCTGTTTCATTTTTGTGAGCGTTGCCCCGTCCCAGCCTCTTTTCGCGGGCGGGACGGGACGAAAAAATGCGCTTGTCGTGGTACCTCTTTGATTGTGGGCGGGACGGCGATGCGAGGAAGACCTCCAAAACATCCGTTTTTTCGTGTCTTTCTGGTGAGGGCCGCAGTCTACTTCATCCCCGCGGCCCTGCTCGCGGGCCTGGTTTTACTGGCGTTTCACTCCTTAAAAGTCGATGAGGACTTAACGGTCCATCAAAGCACCGAGCGCGTCCATTTAAATACCATCGCCACCGAAATCATTCGTGATTTCAAAGGCTTTATCATTGATCTCAACCTGCTCTCCTCACACTACGAACTGACACGTTATCTTGAATCCGACGGACAAGACGCCGTCGATGCCCTCACCCAGGAGTTTCTCGCCTTCGCAAAGGCCAAACCCGCGATCAACCAAATCCGGGTGATTGACCTTGAGGGCCGGGAGCGCATCCGCATCAACTCGGACGGCGGCCAGGGCCGTATTGTCCCGGCTGCCGCACTTCAGGATAAAAGCCATCGCTATTATTTCGAGGAAATCAAAAACCTGAGTCCCGACACCCTCTACCTCTCTCCCATTGATCTCAACATGGAACACGGACAGATGGAATTCCCGCCCCGTCCAGTCACCCGGCTTGGGAAGCCCCTTTTCGATTCCAAGGGACAGAGACGCGGCCTGCTTGTTCTAAATATGAGCGCGGAGCAACTGATCGCGGAAATGTCCGCACCAAACACCCTGTGGCCCACGGAGGATTACTGGCTCATCGGCTCAAACGATTACTGGATTACCAAACCTTTGGGAGCATCCAAATGGCAGTTCATTCATCAAAGCGATCGCCTGATTCGTTTTAAAGAAATCTACCCCGAAATCTGGCAGCAGATCAATCTGGAAAATTCAGGGCAGTTTTTCTCAAAGGAGGGCTTGATTACCTTCAAGGCTCTGGAAGCGGACAGGCAGCTCACGCACCTCCTCAAAAACAGCACGGGCAGTCCGCCACCCTTCAAAGTCAACACCGGCGCAAAGCCGGTCCGATGGAAAATACTCTCCATCCTCCCAAAATCCGTCCTCTTCGAGAAATCCTCTCGGGAAGCAGAGGAATACCTGCTTTACTATGGCCTCATCAGCTTTATTCTCGGTATTGGCGCATTCATTCTGGCCAGCGGTCAGCTTGCGCGGGAAGATACGCAAAAGGCCCTGCGCGACAGCGAGGCCCGCTACCGCTCGATTGCGCGCATCTCGCCAGTGGGGATTTTCAGAACGGATGCCCAGGGCCGTTGCACCTACGTCAACCAGGGATGGCGCCGAATCACGGGTTTAAGCTCGGAAGAAGCGCACGGCACGGGCTGGGTCTCCGCCCTCCACCCGCATGATCTTAAACGGGTCTTCGGAGAATGGGAACAATGTGCAAAAGAAAACCGTGATTTCAACATGGAGTACGACTTTCTGCGGAAGGACGGTCATATCACCCATGTCTTCGGACAGGCCAAGGCCGAGCGGGATGACGAGGGCAAGGTCATTGCCTACGTCGGCACCATTACCGATATCACCGATCGAAAGCGCGCGGAGGAAGACCTTGCGCACAGCGAAACGCGGATGAGCCGCCTGC
>JBHHXB010000006.1:0-24633 GCA_046756825.1 Nitrospiria bacterium
TTGACTACGAATCAAGGGGTCGGGAGTTCGAATCTCTCTGGGCGCACCATTTTTTATTATTTTCAATAGTTAGTGTAACTTATTCATCGGATTGGCAGAATGAGCCCGCAATAATTCAACTTCAGGAGCCCGCTTCCACCCGTGCTGCTATTTTTTGGTAGTGGACAGGAAATGGTCGAGAAAGGTGGTGGAGAAACGGCCTTTGATAAAGTTGGAGTCTTGAAATATTTTTTTGTGCAGGGACAGGCTGGTTTGAATCCCTTCGATCACAAACTCGGACAACGCCCCGTTCATTTTTGCAATCGCCTCATCCCGGTTACCCGCGTGGACAATCAATTTTGCGATCAGCGAGTCATAATAGGGCGTGATGACGCTTCCTATGTAGCTGGAGGAATCGACGCGGATGCCTGGCCCGCCGGGGACATGAAATGCGGAGATTTCCCCGGGGCAGGGGGTGAAGGTGTCGGGGGATTCGGCATTGACGCGGCATTCGAAGCTGTGGCCGTTCAGCCGGACTTGACTTTGCTTGATGGACAAGGGTTTTCCCGCCGCGATCTTGATCTGTTCCTTAATCAAGTCGATGCCCGTTACGCACTCCGTAATCGGATGTTCGACCTGAATCCGCGTGTTCATCTCGATAAAGTAAAAATTATGATCCCGGTCCAAAAGAAACTCGATGGTGCCTGCGTTCACATAATGCGACGCGGAGACCGCCGCAATAGCTGCCCGGCCTAAATCCCGTCTCAGTTTTTCGTCGATGACGGGGGAGGGAGATTCCTCCACGAGTTTTTGATGACGGCGTTGAATGGAGCAGTCCCGCTCCGGGAGGTAGATCATTTTTCCCTTGTCATCGGCCAAGATTTGAATTTCGATGTGACGCGGTTCGATAAAAAATTTCTCTAAATAAACGCCGTCATTTCCAAAGGCGGATCCCGCCTCCGACTGCGCTGCGTGAAAGGCATCGGCAAACGCGGCCGCTTCGTGCACCACACGCATGCCGCGGCCGCCACCACCCGCCACGGCCTTAATGATGACGGGATAGCCGATTTTTCGGGCGAGCTCAAGTCCGTCTTCCGCTTCTGTGATGATGCCTTCACTGCCGGGAATAATTGGCACACCGCTTTTGGCCATTAAGTCCCGGGCCTTGGCTTTATCACCCATGAGGGTAATAGATTCGGGCAAGGGACCGATGAACTTGATCCCCGCCGATTCGCAGACATCGGCGAAATGACTGTTTTCAGCCAGAAAACCGTAGCCGGGGTGGACGGCGTCGGCGCCGGTGATTTCCGCAGCGCTTAATATATTGGGGATGTTGCGATAGGACTGCGCCGGGTCCGCGGGCCCGATGCAGACGCTTTCGTCGGCGAAACGGACATGCAGGGACACCGCATCCACTTCCGAATGCACGGCGACCGTTTTAACGCCGAGTTCCCGGCAGGCACGGATGATCCTCAGTGCGATTTCGCCGCGATTTGCGATTAAGACTTTACGAAACATGGCGGCTCCCCAAGTCAGGCAGGTTCTATCGTGAAGAGCGGTTCGCCATACTCAACGGCTGTGCCGTCGTCCACGCAAATTTCGACGATGCGGCCATTGATATCCGACTCGATTTCGTTCATGAGCTTCATGGCTTCGACAATACAGAGGGTTTGTCCTTTTTTCACGAGATCATTGAGTTCGACATAGGGGCCGGTGTTCGGGGAGGCGGCGGTGTAGAATGTCCCGACAATGGGGGAGGTGATTTGATGCTGCTTTGTTGTGGATGTCTCCTTTTTTTCGGTCTCGGCCGCCACCGCCGGGGCTCCTGCTGCAATCGCGGGCATTACGGCCGGTACTGCCGAAACGGTCGGTGCCGCAGAGGCCTTTTTCAGAGCAACGCGCCGGCCCGAGTCTTCGATTTCGATTTCGGATAGGCCGGCCTCATCCATTAAGTCAATCAGCGCTTTAATTTCATCTAGTTCCATGAAGGCTCTCTCAGTTAAGCAATCGGGGAAAATCGCATCGTAAAAACTGCGCTTACTTCACACGTTCTACATAACTTCCGGTCCGGGTGTCGATTTTAATGAGGGTCCCTTCCTCGATGTACAAAGGCACCTTCACGGAACCGCCGGTTTCCAATTTCGCAAGCTTCGTGCCTCCGCTGGCCGTGTCGCCCTTGACCCCCGGCGGGGTTTCGACAATCTTCAATTCAACAAAAAAGGGCAGGGAAACCTCCAGCGGCGCGCCCTGGTAAAACAGGATGTTCACGATCATGTTTTCCTTGAGAAAGTCCTTTGAATTTCCCAGTGCGTCCGCCGTGACGTAAAGCTGCTCATAGGTCTGGGTGTTCATGAAATGGTATTCGCCAGTTTGCTCGTATAAAAACTGCATTTCGACATCCGAGAGGTCGGGTTCTTTGAAGCGCTCACCTGAGCGAAAGGTTTTGTCGAGCATATTATTTGTTTTGAGGTTTTTCAGCTTTGTCCGGACAAAGGCCCCGCCCTTCCCCGGTTTCACGTGTTGAAAATCAACAATAATGTAGGGCGCGCCGTCAATCTCAATTTTTGCGCCGGTTCGAAAATCCGCTGTGGCAATCATGTTCCTGGTTTTCTCCTCAAAAATTGCAATTTAGGCCGAGGTCACTTTTTCGATCGAATCGACCCTGCGTTCAGACTGCGTGTCCCGCTCGATATGTGCGATTGCGCCCAGAATGCCCAGTACATAGCTTTGTACGCCAAAGCCGGTGACCTGCCCGATGACGACGTCCGAGAGATAAGAGCGCTGCCGGAAGGGTTCCCTTTGATAAACATTGGACAGGTGGACTTCCACGGCGGGGACGGCGACGGCCAGAATGGCATCACGGATCGCCACGCTGGTATGGGTGTAGGCCGCCGCGTTGATGACGATTGCCGCATACCTTTTGCGCGCGGTTTGAATCCGATCGACCAGGGCTCCTTCGTGATTCGACTGAAACGTAATCAATTCATAGCCCTTGCTTTTCGCGATATCGGCTAATTGGCGGTTGATTTCTTCAAGGGTGAGGGTGCCGTAGCGCTCAGGTTCTCGTGTTCCGAGGAGGTTGAGGTTCGGCCCGTGCAGGACCAGAATGGTCCTCACTTCGCTGTTTTCGGCTTGTGTCTGTTCTTTCACGAATGCGTTCGCTTGTGTTTTTGAATGGTTTCGAGCCATGCCTGCAAGCGCTCAATTTTTTCCTCGACGGAAAGCGGCTGAGGCACTTCCGGCGCGCTTGTGTCATGTAATGCTTGACGCGCCGTTTTAAGTCCTTCCTGAATGGCCGGATCAGCAGGGTATTGTTTCAATAAATTTTCGTAAATGTCCGCCGCTTCCCGAAAATGTCCCTGGGTCATGTAAAGCGATGCCATCGTTTGAGTGAGATGGGGTTCTTCTTCGGCTGCATGTGAGGACGGCGTGGTTTCCTGCTTCGTCACCTCGGGTGCAACGGAATCTTCCGGTAGCTTGGGCAAGTCTTCAACAGTGTTCCCGGTGCTTTCTTTCGCATCAAGTTCATTTAAAAGCGTGTGCGCGGTTTTGTCCGTGGGGTCAATTTCCAGAATACGTTGATAGAAGTCCCTTGCCTCGTTCTTCCGTCCTTCTTTGCGAGAGATGTCCGCGAGTCCTTTCAGCGAGGGAATATTACTGGGGGCGATCCCGATCACGTGTTCGAATTGTGTTTTCGCCTCGGGCAGCGCCCCTTTCTCATGTTGAATTTTCCCCAGCATGACCCGTGCCGCGACAAACATCGGATGGTGTTGGATGCCATCCGATAAAACAGTAACGGCCTCCTCCGGCATCTCTGATTGGAGATAGGCTTCGGCCAGCGGAACGAACAATCTTGATTCGGGATTTTTTTCGAGGGATTGGGTGAGTCTCAAAATTTCCGGCGAGCGTGATTTATCGGTCATAATCAACCATTTCACCTATGGGGATCGTGTCTTATTGCCTCACGATCTGAAACACATTTTCGATAAAAATGCCGGGAAAGATCATAGCAAATCGGGTGAAAAAGTCAAGAAAACGCGGATTTTAACATGAGGACTTGTTTCAGGAGACGGCTCGCGACACGGTGTTTCGACATCTTGGGATAAGCCGTGACATCGCCCTTGGAAGTAATGAAGTGCACGATATTCGTGTCCACGTCAAAGCCCGCGCCTTCTTGCGTCACGTCGTTGGCCACGATGAGGTCGAGCTGTTTTTGTTCGAGCTTTTTTTTCGCATTTTCGAGGAGATTTTTCGTCTCTGCCGCGAAGCCGACGACGATTTGTCCCGGGAGGCCTTTGGGGCGTCCGCCGAGAATGTCATGTGTTTCTTCGAGTTCGATAACGTAGTTTGATCCGGTTTTTTTGATCTTTTCAGGCAAGAGAGCGCTCGGCCGGTAATCACTGACGGCCGCCGCCATGACCACGATACTCGCTTCCGAAATAGATTGCGCCACCGCGCCGTTCATTTCATCGGCCGTTCTGACTGAAAGCCGCTCGACGCCTTCCGGCGCGGGAAGCGCCGTCGGTCCGCTCACCAGGATGACCCGTGCGCCCCATTTTTTTGCAACTTCAGCCACTGCATAGCCCATTTTTCCTGAAGAGCGGTTGGAGATAAAGCGGACCGGGTCAATCGGCTCTTCCGTCGGTCCGGCAGTGACCAGCACAACCTCCCCGCTCATCGACGGTTGATCTTTCGTGAAGAAAGAGCAAACTTCAGACACAATTTTTTGCTCGTCGGCAAAACGTCCCATGCCGACCTTGCCCGAAGCCAGGGGGCCGATCTCCGGTCCGATCACACGCACGCCTCGATTTTTTAAACGATCCACATTTTCTTGCACGGCGGGGTGAGCCCACATGCCGATGTCCATTGCGGGTGCAATCATCACCGGGGCCGGGGTTGAAAGGAGGAGACTTGAAAGCAGGTCGTCATTGAGGCCTGAGGCCATTTTGGAGATAAAGTGCGCTGTCACCGGCGCGATCAAAACCAGGTCGGCATTTTGCGCCAGGCTCAGATGCGCCATTTCATGGTTCGGCTCAAAAAGGTCGCTCAGAACGGGTCGTCCTGAAAAGACTTGCAGAGTAGTTAAGGGCACGAAGTGCCTGGCGGCCTTTGTCAGGACGACATCGACTTCGGCTCCGGCGGCGCGTAAATCCCTTAAAATTTGAAGTGATTTATAGGCGGCGATGCTTCCCGTTATGCCAAGAATAATTTTTTTCCCGGAAAGCATCCACCCCCCAATTGGTGCAGAGGCTACTCTGCTTCCGCCGGAGGGGAGAGTTCGGGCGGAAGGGTCAGATCCAGAATTTCCTCTTTTTTCGTGGGTGCCCCCAAAAGAATATCCAGATCTTTTCTTGCCTGGCTTGTTCCGTCTCCCTCCCGTTCCGCAAGCATGGCGCGTCTGCGGGCTTCTTCCCGAATTCGCCGTTCCTCGCGCAAGGCCGTTACTGCGTCTTCACCGTAAAGAATGTCGAGTTTGCCCGAAAGGACTTCCTCGATTGCGACCGTGGTTTCTTTCTGATCCGGTGCCGGGTCAATCGTGGGTTGCGATCCTTCCATGATTTGACGCGCCCGCTGCGCCGCGACGATGACAAGACGATATCTGGAGTCGATGATTTCAGAGTCAATCTCGACCGGTAATGAAACAATATCCATAGAGTTCCTTTCTTAAAGCACGTGATTTCAAATCATCGTGATGAGGTAATTGTGTTTCTTTTTCGTGATAATAAACGAATAAAGCGGTCTTCCACCCAATTCCGGTTTTCAAGTCGTAGTCTTAGCCGTTCCGCCAAAATGATGGCCTCAAGGTTTTGGGTTGCGGGTTCAGAGGCTTCATTGATGATGAGATAATGATAGCGATGGTAATAGCGGATTTCCTCTCCCGCAGTTTGGAGCCGTTTTGCGATTTCTTCCGGGGCATCCGAGCCCCGAGCGATCAAGCGTTCCCTTAATATATCAAATGAGGGGGGGAGAATGTAAATATAAATGCCGCCTTCGAGTGTCTTTTGCAAGTGCATCGCGCCCTGGGTGTCGATATCGAGGAGTACGTCCACGCCTTGTGAGGCCCATTGCTCCAATTGTTTTTTTGATGTGCCGTAGCAATGTCCGTGGACTTCGGCCCATTCAAGAAATGCCCCTTCTGAAATGCCCTGTCTGAAGGTCGGCTCATCGACGAAAAAATAGTCTTTGCCGTCTTTTTCTCCCGGACGCGGTTTGCGGGTCGTATGCGAGATCGAGAATTGCAGATGCGCCATTCTTTTCAGGACATTGCCGCACAGTGTGGTTTTGCCCGCACCGGAGGGCGCGGAAACAACAAAGAGGATGCCTTTTCTCTGTGTGTCTTCAATTTGCTTAGGCAATGTTCTGAACCTGCTCCCGCATCTTTTCAAGGTCGCTCTTCATCGCGACCACGGCCATCGCAATGATCTGATCGCCTGATTTGGCGCTTAGGGTATTCACCTCCCGGAACATCTCCTGAAGCAGGAAATCCAGGGATCGGCCCACAGGCCCGCCTTTGCGCAGCATTTTCTTGAATTGATCGAGGTGGATCTTGAGGCGGGTCCGCTCCTCGCTGATATCGGAACGCTCGGCGAAAATCGCAACTTCCTGAGCCAGGCGTACCGGATCCAGATCCATCCCTCCAGAAAGTTCGGACACGCGGGCCTGCAGACGTGCCCGGCGTGAAAAGACGGCCTCTTTCTCTTGACCTTTCACCACGGCAAGTTGTTTGGCAATGTCGTCGATCCGCTCGCACAGGTCTGACAAAAGCGCTTTTCCTTCCGCTTTTCGCATTTGTTCCAGTGTTTTCATGGCTTGTGCAAGGGCTTTGTTTAACAAGGGTTCAAGGGGGATGGCGGGCTCATCCGATTCTGTCACATCAATGATGTCTCGAAATTGGCACATCAAGGCCAGGTCGATTTCACCGGGCAGTTCAAAGGTCTTTTTCAAGTCCTTGAACATTTGATAATAGGCGGCGGCCGTCTCAAGGTTCAGAGACATTTTGCGTTGCGTTTCAAAAGACTGTTGGAGGTTGACGGAAAGATCAATCCGGCCGCGCTCAAAGCGCGTCTGCACCTTCTTTTTGACAGATTCCTCAAAAACCGAAAGCGCGCGCGGGAGCCGGACGGCGACACTGAAATTCCGATGGTTCACGGAGCGCATTTCGACGGAAAGCGTGCATCCTTTTATGGTCTGCTCGGCCTGTCCGAAGCCAGTCATACTTTGAATCATATTCGTCTTTCAAATTTAAAACCGGGCATTGCGAGAGGGATTATAGTGGCCGCCCTTTCGCATGTCAAACAGCCTTTTCCTTTAAAAATATCGTGCTTTGCACAGGTTAGGCGAAATCAACGCAGGACAGTCATCCTGATTTTATTCGAAGGAGAAGAGGCGGGAAACGATCGGATCGGCAGCTATGCCAGCATGAATTTTTCTTCGAGTTTTTTCAGATAGGTGTATACCACGGGATTTTTTTTCTCCACTTCGGAAAACCGAAGCCCGAAGGCGTACCGTTTGCCTTGATCGACCAGGGTGGCCCAGCGGACTTCCGCCGTGAGTGCTTCCTCAACGACATTGTTTTCAGGGAGGACGAGTTTGAGTGTGACGCGGAGCCGATCCCCTTTCTGATAGCGGGAGGTGGCGTAACCGCCGATGCCCTGTATCGAGATATCTCGTATCCGGATTTCCTCCGTCACCTCCGATCCCTCGGGCGTTTTCTGTGTGATTGTGACTTCGGGGATTTTCAAGTATTCACGGTATTGCTTTATTTTATCCAGCGTTTGGCGGGTTTCTGATCGCGCGTCCCATGTTTCAGGAGTATTCATTCTGGCATTCCCTTTAAGTTGTGCTGCCGTTGCTCATGGGCAGTAAATCTTAATTGCTATATTTCTTTAAAATTTACCATTATGGCTGAATTTGTCAAGTGTGTTGCGGGAGATTTCAGGGAAAAATCAAGCGATGTAGGTTTTGATATACCGGTGGGCCATGTAGATAATCAGGATGGTCAGGAGGATGATGTAGCCATTGTAGAGGACAAATACCAGGGTCCGCTCACTGAAAAAAACAAATCCAAAATAAAGCAGGACAACGCAACTCACGACACAGGCCGCGGCCACGATATTAAAGACCAATTTCCCTTTTTTTGACATCTTATTCCTTTTGGCCACAAGACACACGCCAAAACAGGTGATTTTTGTTTGTATTCAAGGGGCTTTTTTAGCGCCGAGCGTTAGTGTCCTTTTAAAGTTTCCGCGTCTTTTTCCAGGTCCGCAACCAGTGCGCGGATGTCTTGTTTCAAGCCTGCGGCATCCACTCCTTTTTTGAAACCGTGGACTGATTTTCGAATTTGATCAAAATGTTCCTCAAGCGCCAGCGCGCGGGGCTCCCCAAGACTTTTCGCAATGGCGTTACGCAGCCCGGATTCCTTGTACAGCAGGGACTGCGTCTGCATCACTTTTGTGGCTGCGGAGGTGTGCCGTTTTTTTTGCCATTTTGAAAATGCCGCATCCAACGCTGCTTCAATTTTCTTTATTTCGAGGGACCAGTCCGATTTGGTGATGGAAGACATATCTGTATGAAGTCCGCCCTTGGCCGTCAAGGCCAGCGTGATATTGGTAAGGGGCTTTTCAAGGATGACGTTTTGACGTCCCGCCGCAATTTCTTTTCTCGCGAGGCTATTGTGCCAGGGGACGAGGATGTAATTGCCTGGGGGGACCTTGTTGATTTTAAAGCGGCCCTCGGCGTCCGTCCTGTCCGCGTACGGTGAAGGGGAGACATAGATCAAGGCGCTCATTTCAGGATGGACGTTGCATTGTATCGAGACGACACCGGGATTTTTCAGGGTGACCTGTTTCACTGTTTGGGGAAGATGTGAGCCGATATCGAAAGGGTTGGAAGGCCCGTTTGAGCGCGCGTTGTGAATTTTATCATCATGATTTTCAAAAAAGACCGATGAGCCGACTGTAACCACACTGAAGGCAGGAGAAAAGGCCAGCTCTTTTTGAACAAGGGTTAACTGTACGGGTTTAGAGGGAATATTTCCTTCCTTTTCCGGAAGCAGGTAAACCACTGCATTGGGCACCGGTGTGTCATTGATGCGGAGTGTTCCCGAAAGATGGCTCGTGCCGCCGTTTGCAGGCGCCCCCGCGTTCAAGAGGAAAAAGGATAAGAGGGTGCTGAGCCAAAAAAAGGGATCACGATGCAGGGGAAATGATTGAGTCATGGCGAGGAGATTATTGAATTTGAGGCGCTTTTGTCAACCGGCGTCTCCCATTTTCAAGTCTTTTTTATGTCTGAGGGTTCGGATTTGTATTCCCCTTCTTTTCATAAGATAATGTGCCTCGGACGTTCGATCCATTGAAGGGATGCATGCAGACAGCAAATCAAATACGAGGGGAAATCGAAGCCCTGCTTCAAAAAGCGGGCTGGGTGATTCAAGGGCCGGAAACCCCTCCGAGACCTGAAACGCCGGGTGTCGCGGTTCGGGATTTTCCCTTGGCCCGCGGCTACGGGACAGTGGATTACCTCCTGTGTCATATGGGAAAAGCCGTGGGGCTCATCGAGGTTGTGTCCGAAGAGGCGGCTTTAAAGGGCGTGCCGGTTTTGTCGGAAAAGTACACCCGGGGCCTGCCCTTTTCGCTACGCCTGTTTATTCGACCGCTCCCTTTTTTGTATCAAAGCACGGGAAGGGAAATTTGCTTTACGAACGGCTTCGATCCCGCGCCCGCACCGCGCGGTCTTTTTGGATTTCACCGGCCTGAAACATTGAAGCAATGGATTGAGGACGGCATGGTCGGCGAGACGCCGAGGGACATGGCCGCCGAGTACTTCCCGGAGCACCGCAGGCGGGGCCGTACCTTTCATGAACGCATCCTGATCAACATGCCGCCGTCCGCGTCAGCGGGTTTTTCCGACGGACAGCTGCGCGTGATTACGTTGCTGGAGCAGTCTTTTCAGGAAAACCGGCGACGGGTTCTCGTGGTCATGACCGACGAGGCCGAACGAACTGCCGCCGTCATCCATTTTTCGGGCCGCATCCTTCAATTTGCGGATGCGCGACGGGTCCTTTTTGTCGCCCATTCCGATGAGGTCGGGCAAAACCTCACTCAATGGATGCAGGACACGGCTTCGCGGGGCGGCATGGCCTCATTCGCTAAGGCCTGCTCCGTCGAATATTGGACGGATGCCTCGATGGATCCCGCCACACGCTTCTGCGTCACGACCCTCGCCGATTTACGTCACCGGCTGAGGCTGACCCTGGAAGATGTTTCAGCGACGGATGAAGGCTCAGCGCATGGCCTTCGATATAATCCGGATTTCCCGATTGAAACCTTTGATGTTGTTATCATTGATCAGTGTGAAAAATGTTTGTCCGATATTTCTCAGCCGATTTTGGAATACTTCGATGCCTACCTCATCGGTTTGAGCGCGGAACCGAACGAACAAATTGCCCATTATTTTGAGCAAAATGTCGTGACGGACAACGCGATTCGATCACGAGGCGGCGATGGGTTGGACGTTATCACGGCTGAGGAATAAGAGCGCTGACCTGCGGAATCAACGTCTCTCAGGTGAAATAATGAGGGAGTCGCGATCCATCTCGTCCGGTTTCGAGATGCCCATGATATCGAGAATGGTCGGGGCGATGTTGGCGTGGATGCCGGGATGAAGCTGGGCTTGATCATTCGATGAAGCAAGAATCAGCGGAACGGGATACGTGGTGTGCGCGGTGTGGGGCGCGCCGGTTTCGTAATCGGTCATCTGCTCCAGATTGCCGTGATCGGCGGTAATCAGTACGGCGCCGCCGACCTCAAGGGCCGCATTCACAATGGTTTCCAGCGCGTCGTCAATGGCACGGACGGCCGCCATTGCCGCATCCAGGCGTCCGGAATGTCCCACCATGTCGGGATTGGCGAAATTGACGCAGATGAAGTCATACTGGTTTCGGGCGATTCGAGTCACGACGGCCTCCGTTACTTCCGGCGCGCTCATTTGCGGTTTTTGGTCGTAGGTCTTCACTTCCTTTGGGGAGGGAATTAAGATACGGTCTTCGCCTTCGAAAGGCGTTTCCCTGCCGCCGTTAAAAAAATAGGTGACGTGAGCGTATTTCTCCGTTTCGGCGATGCGGAGCTGCTTTAAGCCCAGACGACTTATAACTTCGCCCAAAATCGCCTCCAGCTGAACCGGCTCAAACACGACGGGGAACTTGAAATCGGCGCTGTAGGACGTCATGGAAGCAAAGGCGGAGAGCCGGATAAGGTGGTCCCGCTTGAAACCGTCAAAGCTCTCTTTAGTAAAGGCGCGCGAGAGCTGCCGGGCGCGGTCCGCCCTGAAATTCAAAAAGAGGACACTGTCGTCGTCTTCAATGCTTCCAACGGGCGGTCCGTTTTCACAGATGACGATGGGCCGGACAAATTCGTCCGTCACTCCCGCCTCATAGCTTTTTTGAATGGCAGCGATGGGCGACGTCGCTTTTTCGCCTTCACCGCACGTCATGGCGCGATAAGCGGATTCGCTTCGGTCCCACCGCTGGTCCCGATCCATGGCGTAAAAACGGCCTGAGACCGTCGCAATTTTCCAGTCTGTCCCCTCGGGCTGAGCACCCCGCAGCATCTTTTCGAGACGTTCGATGTAGATGAGCGCGCTCTTCGGCGGGACGTCCCGGCCATCCAGGAAGGGGTGAACCCTGAGACGCTGAACGCCTTGCCGGGCTGCCATTTCCAGAACAACGGCGAAGTGATCAATATGGCTGTGGACGCCGCCATCGGAAAGCAGGCCCATGAGATGCAGTGTACTCTGATGTGTTTTCGATGCCTGAATGGTGGAAAGCAGCACTTTGTTTTGTAAAAATGCTCCGTTTGAGATGGCTTTGCCGATGCGCGTGAGCTCCTGATAAACGACTCGTCCGGCCCCAATGTTGAGATGACCGACTTCGGAGTTCCCCATTTGTCCCTCGGGAAGTCCGACTGCATGCCCGGAGGCCTCTATCGTGGTATGGGGGTAGCGCTCAAGCAGGGATTGATAAAAGGGAGGCGAGGCCAGCGAGATGGCATTCGCCTCGGCGCGGGCATTGATGCCCCAGCCATCCAAAATAACGAGAACGACGGGCTTGGGCCGCGCGGGACTCATGAAATCTGCTCCTCCAAGGCGGTGGTTCCCACCCCCGTCGTAATATAGGGGGATGACTCAATCAATGCCTGACCGCGGCTGGCTTTGTCCACCAGGATGGGCGTGGCCACGTAGGTGTTCCATCGTTTACAGCGTCCGCAGCGTCCGGACCATTCCACCGTATGGAAATCGCACCGGGGACAGTAAAACGGCACCATGACCCGGTTTTTCAGCTTCAGGCTTTTTTTAAAGGCGTCAATGGCGAAGGCAAGGTCACCGCGCCGCACATGAATATTCCCCATGATTTTGTAGAGATCAGGAAAGGACTCGACTTGCGGCTCAAGATCAGCCAGGGTATCGAAGGCATCGTCGATCATTTCCAGGCGGTAGTAGAGTTTTCCGAGATAAAACTTCAGCACAATGCTGTGGCGGTTTTTTTGAATCGCCTCATGATAGATTTTGAGAATACGTTCGGGCTCCCCGGTTTCAATAAAAAAATCCTCCAGCCGAAGCAGAAGAGTCAAGTTTCCCGTCATTTCGTAGGATTTTTCCATGAGCGCGGCTGCGATCCTGGTTTTTCCCTCCGAGAAATGGGTGTCTCCCAGTCCGATATGGGCCGGGATGAAGGTTTTGTCCTGCTTGATTGCAGATTTGAAATACCGGCGCGCCCCGGAGGCATCTCCTTTTTGGAGGAGCTGTTTTCCGAGTTCGTACTTGATGCCGAGGAGCGTGCGCCCCGCTGTTTGTTTGTCCTCTTCCGGGAGATGCAGCTTTAGAATTTTTTCCTGGAGGGTGTAAGCCTGCTCCCATTGCTGAAGCTGCATATGGAGGTCTCTGAGGTGGCCCAGGGCGGTCAGGTTCGTGCCGTCCATTTCGATGACTTCGTTCAAAAACTGAATCGCTTCCTCAAAGCGCTCGGCATCCTCCAGGTCATGCGACAGGGCCAGGAGCACCTCAATGTTTTGATCATCCTGACTCCGTGCTTTCCGGTGCAGCCGGATCGCCTCGTTAAAGTTTCTCTCGATGCGGTGAATCTTCCCCAGACGCAGCAAGGTGTTGTAGTGATTGGGGTCGATGACCAGGATTTTTTTAAAAAGGGATGTGGCGTCGCGGTAGCGTTTTGCCAGATAGGCGTTCACCGCGCTGGTATAATAGGTCTCCACCTGGGCATATCGCTTTTTACGCCGGGTTTCTTTCCAGTTCGCAAACAGGTTTTTAACTTCGCGGATACCGAATGAAGTAATCACCAGCACTCCGCCGAGCGCCGTCGAAAAAAGAATCAGCGAAGTAATGGAAAGCTCGAAGGAGGTATCACGGGCAATATAGAAGACCACATTGCCCGTGTTGAGGGTGGCGAGATATCCCGCGCCTGCCATTAAGACGAAAAACAGAAGGATAAAGAGTGACATCGGTTTACCGCCGGCCCTGTTCCGCCGCGCCTAATTCATTCGCGATTTCAGGGAGCGTAATTTGAGGGGCATCGCCCCAAAGCCGGTCCAGCCCGTAAAATGCGCGTGAGACCGGGTTGAAAACATGCAGGATAATATCCCCGTAGTCCATCAAAAGCCAGGTTTTGCTGTCCCGTCCTTCAATACCGAGGGGTTTGGTGTTTTCATCACGGGACAAGGTATGATCAACAGTTTCCGAAATGGCGTGTATCTGAGGTTTGGATTCCGCGGTACAGACAACAAAATAATCGGCGAGGGAGGAAAGTTCACTCACCTTGAAAATGACGATGTCCTCAGCGTGTTTTGACTGAACCACCTCCGCAATAAGAAGCGCCCTTCTTTTCGCGTCTTCCTCGTTTGTTTGTTTTGAAGGTTCGCTGGAATCCCTGGAAATCGTCATTCCCCCAGATATAAGTTGTAGTGAATTATATAGGACTCCACAGAGTCAGGCAAGCGCTTTTTAGGCCTCCTCCCCGCTGAAATATCCCGCCTGATTGCACTCGCCGAGATCCTGGAAGGCGGAATGTTCAGAAAATGCAGCGTCGTTTCACGTGAGGTTTCAACGGAATAGACGGCTCTTCTTTCAGTATCGAGCCGACGCAGCGCGTCTCGATCAACGGAGGCAAGCGGGCCGAAAACCGGGAGCGAGGAAAAAGGGAACCCTGGCCGCGAGAGGATCGCGAAATCACACAGCGTCAGCAGTTTTTCCGGTAAAGTCCAGGTCTTGATCTGAGAAAAGGCGTCGATGCCGATGATGAAAAAAAGCCGGTCTCCGGGATGCGCGTCGCGCAAGGCTTGCACGGTATCGACGGTGTAGGAAACACCCGCCCTCTTGATCTCGATATCGCAGGGCGAAAATTGTGGCTTGTCCGAAAGCGCCAATTCGACCATCTTCAGCCGGTGACAGGCGGGGAGAATGTCCTGTTCATCTTTATGTGGCGAGATGCCCGTCGGGATGAACAGGACTTGGTCGAGGCTGAGACGGTTGAGCACCTCGGCGGCGATGTGAAGATGACCGTTGTGAATCGGGTTGAAGGTGCCCCCCAAAAGACCGATTCGGCGTGGTTTCCCCTCAAAGGGATTATGTCCGGATTTGCCCTTCTCCGAGGACGATGTATTTTTCACAGGTCAGCGCTGTAAGCCCCATGGGGCCGCGTGCGTGAATCCGGCTGGTAGAGATCCCCATTTCAGCCCCCAGCCCCAATTCAAACCCGTCATTGAAGCGGGTGGAGCTGTTGACAAAAACAGCCGAGGCATCCACTTCATTTAAAAACCGGATGACGTGGGCGTGGTCATTTGTGATGATGGCTTCCGAGTGCCCCGAGCCGTGCCTTGCAATGTGGGTCATGGCCTCGTCCAAAGAGGCGACGATTTTGACTGCAAGTCTCAAGTCCAGATATTCGGCGTCCCAATCGGCCGTTTCGGCGGGCGAGAGCGCATCCATGTTTCCCTGAAGGATGGCGAGTGTCTCGGCACAGCCCCGGATCGCGCCGCCCGCCGCGTCGAGCCGTTTTGCGAAACGGGGCAGGAAATGGGGCGCGATCTCTTTGTGCACCAGCAGGGTTTCCATGGCGTTGCAGGTGGAGGGCCGTTGGGCCTTGGCATTCAAGCAGATGGTTTCGGCCATTTCAATCTCCGCCGTTTCATCCACGAAGGCGTGACAGACGCCTTTGTCGTGCTTCATGACGGGGATTTTCGAGTGTTCGACGACGGTGCGGATCAGGCCTTCGCCGCCGCGCGGGATAATCAAATCAATGGATTCCTCCAGTTTGAGGAGTTCAAAAATGGCCTGCCGGTCGGTGGTTCGAATCAGGTTGACCGCATGTGGTGGAAGCCCCGAGGCATCCCCCGCCGCGTTGAGAATTTCGGCAATGGCCGTATTCGAGTGAATGGCCTCCGATCCGCCCCGCAAAATCACGCCGTTTCCCGACTTGATGCACAGCCCCGCGACATCCGCCGTGACATTCGGACGCGACTCGTAAATAATGCCGATCACGCCGATGGGCGTCCGCATTTTTCCGACTTGAAGGCCGTTTGCAAGCCGCTTCATGCCGGGGACTTCCCCGACGGGATCGGGCAGGGCCGCCACCTGACGCAGGCCGTCGGCCATGGCGGCAATCCGCTTGGGCGTCAGGGTCAGGCGGTCGAGCAGGGGCCCGGAAAGTCCTTTCTTTTTCCCGGCCTCTAAATCTTTGGCATTTTCCCGGCTTAGAAAATCGGGCCGGGCCTCCAGTTGCTCGGCCATCGCCAGGAGCGCGTTGTTTTTGATGGATGTCGGAAGCCTGGCCAGGATGCGCGAGGCTGTCTTTGTTTCTATTGCTGATTTTTGAATCTCGTCACGCAACGCCATTTAAGATCACCAGGTTATCGCGATGAATTACTTCATCGGCCCCTTTATAGCCTAAAACGGTTTCGACCTTGGACGACTGGAGGCCTTTGATTCGCATCATCTCAGATGCATTGTAGTTCGTCAAGCCTCGGGCAATTTCCTTGCCTTCCGGGGAAAGACAGCGGACGGTGTCGCCGGTTTCAAACCTTCCTTCGACAGAGCGGATGCCGGAAGGCAGGAGCGAACGGCCTTTTTTTCTCAGCGCCTGCACCGCGCCCTGATCGAGAGTCAGCGTGCCTTTGATTTTCAGCGAGTATGCGATCCATTGTTTTCTTGAGGAAAGCCGAACAGACTGTGGCAGAAAGAGGGTGCCCGCCAGGTGTTGTCCCTCATAGGCTTCTTTTAAGAGACCGGGGGTGAGGCCGTTCAAGATGAGCGTGGTCACGCCGTAGGCCGAAACATCGCGCGCCATTTTGACTTTGGAGGTCATGCCGCCGGTGCCTCCGGAGCGGCGGGAGCCGCCCGCCATCGCTTCAATTTCCTTTGTAACGGCCGCAACCTGCGGGATCAGACGGGCCTCCGGGTTTTTTCCGGGGTCCGCCGTGTAGAGTCCGTCCACATCCGAAAACGCGATGAGCAGGGAGGCGTCCACCAAGTGCGCGACCTGCGCGGCCAGGTTGTCGTTGTCGCCCATCTTGATTTCATCGACAGTGACGGTGTCGTTTTCGTTAATGATGGGCAAAACGTGGTGTTCCAATAGGGTCATTAAGGTGTTTCGGGCGTTGATAAAGCGCCTCCGGTCCGTAATGCCGTCATGGGTCAAAAGAATTTGCGCGACCTTGATGCCGTGTTGTTCAAACAGACGCTCGTAGGCCCACATCAACCGGCTTTGCCCGACGGCCGCCGCCGCCTGCTTCATGGGGATGGTGCGAGGGGGGGCGGTTAAGCCCAATTTCTCTGTGCCGCAGAGTACGGAGCCCGAAGAAACAAGGAGGAGTTCGTGTCCTCTGTCTTTCAAAAAAGAGACTTCTTCCGCGATCCGGGTCATCCGCGTTTCGTTGAGTCCTTTATCGTGGGAGGCGATGACGTTGCTCCCGATCTTTAGGACGATGCGTTTGTGTGAATGAAGGGGCGGACGCTTGAAAGACATCGAAAGGCTTCCCGGAATTACGACAGAGGGGTGTCGGTGGAGATGAGGTCCAGGGTTTGGTGGGCGTGTTTCCGGTATTTTTCAACGGCGGTTCCGAGCGTGCGAATCAGCGTTTTGATGCCGGCGCCGGTGGCCGATGAAACTTCGAAAAAAGGGATGTCCTTTTCAGCGCAGTGCCGCTGAATATAGTCGGTCTTTCCCCGGTCTCCCGCGATGTCGATCTTTGTCGCCGCCACGAAAAAAGGTTTGTCACGCATTTTTGGATGATAGCGTCGCACCTCTTCTCGAATCACCTCGAAATCGTGCACGGGGTCTCCGATGGACATTTCGGAGACATCCACCAAATGCAGTAAGACGGTGGTGCGTTCCAAATGCTTTAAAAAGCGGATGCCGAGTCCTTTTCCCTTATGCGCCCCCTCGATCAATCCCGGTACATCGGCGACCGTCAAATGGAAGTCCCGTCCCTTGGGTCCGCGCCATGTCGCGACGCCGAGGTTGGGGTGAAGCGTCGTGAAGGGATAGTCACCCACTTTCGGGTGCGCGCGGGTCATGGCGGCCATCAGTGACGATTTTCCCGCATTGGGAAAACCCACGAGACCGATATCGGCCAAAAGCTTCAGCTCCAGAGTCAGCCAAAATTCCTCGCCGCTGCCGCCCGGTTCCGCTTCCAGGGGGGCTTGATGGGTGGATGTTTTAAAATGGCTGTTCCCCCGGCCGCCGCGCCCGCCCCTGGCCACGACCAGACGCTGGCCGGGTTTCACCAGGTCGCCTAAAATTGTTTCATTTTCAAAATGGCGCACGATGGTGCCCACGGGCACGGGGATGACGCGGTCGGGACTGGCTTTGCCGAAGGCGTTGTGTCCGCTCCCGTGTCCCCCCCGTTTGACTTCGTAATGCTGCTGGTATCGCAGGTCAATCAAGGTGGAGAGCTGGGCGGAGGCTTCCAGGATGACATCGCCTCCCTTGCCGCCGTCGCCGCCGTCCGGCCCGCCCCTGGGCACGAATTTTTCACGCCGGAAACTTGCGGCGCCGTCGCCGCCGTCACCGGCCTTGACAAATATTTTGACCTGATCAATAAACATGGGAATTTAAAACCTCTGCCTGCCCGGAAAAAGCACATTCAGAGATTCCCGGTGGGAGAAATATGTAGAAACGCGACTGTTTTTATGAATTGGCGGGGTAAATGGAAACTTTTTTTCTGTCCCGTCCGGCCCGTTCAAATTGCACGACACCTGAAATTTTAGCAAAGAGCGTATCGTCCTTGCCAATACCGACATTGGTGCCCGGATGAATTTTTGTACCACGCTGGCGGACGAGGATATTTCCCGCCAAAACATGTTCACCCCCAAAGCGTTTGACCCCCAAACGCTGCGCGGTGCTGTCCCGGCCGTTTCTGGAGGAGCCGACCCCTTTTTTATGCGCCATTTTGTGACCCCTTTACAATTTCAGAAATTTTGAGACGCGTGAACATTTGCCGGTGCCCTCTGCTTTTGCGATAGTTTTTTCGGCGCTTTTTCTTAAAAACAATGATTTTCTTGGAACGCCCCTGTTCAAGGACTTCACCAATGACCTTCGCGCCCTTCAGGGCTTCCGGGTCAACGGTTACGCCGTTGTCGTCCTGTAACATCAGGACGGCGTCAAATGTGATCGACTGCCCGACGGGAACATCGTATTTCTCTAAATCAACAACATCTCCGGCGGCGACCCGATACTGTCGTCCGCCCGCCTCCATGACTGCACGCATTTCGCTGACCCTTTCCAACAAGATACAAATTATGACGTAAAGAAAAAACTTTTACCATAGTTGCTTAAATGCTGTCAATTAAAAGTGCGGGGCGTTTTCTTGTCGATGCAGTGATGTTATCCTGATCTCTCCTAAAAGCTGTATCGAATCTCTGTGTAAATGCGGTCGTTCCGGTCGAAAAATCCGATGAAGCGAAAATCGTCCTGCTGGATATTCCCCTCTCTGCCCTCGAAGATATCCGCGCCGAAGGACTGGGTGAGATAATCTGACCAGCGGTACGTGACACGGGGGCGGATCAAGGCCTCTTTGTCGTTGACGAGATAAATGACGAGCAACTTGAGCAGCAGGCTGTCATTCATCAATTTCTTTCTTAAAGTCAGGCTTGCGCCGGAATCCCACTCATCCGCGATAATGATTTTTTCATGATTTTTGATCCACTGCTGGGAAAACTGAAAGAAGGTTTCGATGCCGAAGGGCAGGCGGGTGTCCCAGCCCATGCCGTACTTAAATTGGGGGCGCTCCACTTCGGTCGGCGCCCCCCCGGAAGCGAAAGTGCCGAAGGCCCGTCCTCTGACATAGGCGATTTCCCCTTTGATCAGGTCGGCGCCGAGTCCCTTCGTCCACGTGAAACCGAATGTTTTGATCCGGTGATACCGCGTTGCCGGATTGGCCACTTGCCCGGACGAAGTTCCCTGCCCCAGACCGAAGATCGTTTGGGAGGCCGTTGGAAAATCGTCCCACCCGTCGAAGAAACTCACCGCCAGATCAAAGTCCTTGATTCGAGTGGAAAGCCTTAGCCCGATTTCGGTGTTTAAAAAGGTCCGGGCGGGTCTCTCCAGGCCCGGCGGGTATTGAAACTGCTCAAATTCGCTGCCCGCCGGTGCGGGACGGTGAAAACGCAGCTCGGGGATCCAAATTCCCTGCACGGTCACTTTGTCGAAATAGGCGTCCACTTTAAGCATCCACAGAGGGACGTAGCGGTCTGTCAGCTCCCTTAAAATAAACTCGTTAAAATCAATGGGGTTCAATTCGTCCGTGATCCGAAAGCCCTCGATGACGCCCCATCGCGCAATCTGCTTTCCGGCGCGCACGTCGACGCGCTCGAAGAAAAAGTCGCCGTAGAGTTCCTTGAAATCGACGTCCAGGGGATTGACGCCTGAAATATTTCTGGGCGTGGACTGCGCGAAGCGGTCTTGGAAGGGATTGGTTTTGTCCAAGTCCTGAAGGTCATGAATCGCATCATAGGCAAGACGGCCGATGGCCGTGAAGTCCACTGTTGAGGAATAGCGGTAGCGGGCCTCGATCTGATAAAAATTCAGGAGCTTGGTGGGGGCGGGGGCAGAGGCCAGGCGAACGGCGTTTTCATGCTGGATGAATTGGTGCAGCGTGAGGCCCTCGGGTAAAAATTTGCCAGAGGCCGGAGAGGCCGAGAGCGCAATCAGGACAAAGCACACAAAGGCCACGCGGCGGCAAGTGGCGCGCATCCCTGATGTTCCTTTATCGTTCAACGGTGTTTTCGTCCATTTGTTTTAAAAGCGATTCCCGTTCTTTTGCCTTTTGATTGAATTGATCGACGATGTCTTCTGTTTTTTTCAGGATTTCCCGGGGAGTTGTCATTTGATCCGGCCAGTGTTCACTGAATGCCGTTGAAGGGTTTTGATTGACTTCGAGTATCGTATCGTTGAGCCACGAAACATAGAATAAATAAACCCCGCCGAAGAGTGCCACCACCAGAATCAGCTTCATCACGATCCGGGCCGCCAGACCGCCGACAACATATTTTAGGCCTTTTGAGAAAATAAAAAAGCCGACTATGCCGATCAACAGATACACGAGCAGGGGGAATTGTTGATCCTCTAAAAAAGCACGAAGCAGATCCTGTGTCCGTACCAGCGCACCTTGACCCGCGGCGCTTATGTTTTCTTGGGAGAGGATCTTGTTCAAGCAGATTGACTCGGCCCCTGTGCGCGAGTACAACCCGGACAGGGAAAATATGTGTTATTCAAATATACCATTATTTATGTGAGGGGACGGAAGAGCAGGCGGCTCCGCTCATGAAGCAGTTGAATCCGAAGAAAGGGCAATATTGCCGGATCGTCCTGGTTTTCGGGTGAGCACGGCGAGGTCTTCCAGAATGAGATAAAGGCAGGGGATGAGTACGAGCGTGATGGCCGTGGCGAACAGGATGCCATAGCCCAGGGAAATGGCCATGGGGATAATGAAGCGCGCCTGCCGCGAGGTTTCGAAAATCATCGGCGCCAGCCCTCCGAAGGTCGTCAGGGTCGTGAGCAGGATCGGCCGGAACCTGCGTATCCCCGCCATGCGGATGGCTTCGTAAGACGGGGTGCCCAACGCGCGGCGGCCATTGGCGAACTCGATCATGACCAAGGCGTCATTGACGACGACACCCGACAGCGCGACAATACCCATTGTACTGATGACGCTCAGGTTATATCCCATGATGAGATGGCCGATGACCGCGCCCACGATGCCAAAGGGAATGGCCGCCATGACGATAGCGGGCTGGACATAGCTTCGGAAGGGAATGGCGAGCAGCATGAAGATACCCCCCATCGCTGCGAGAAAACCCCGGCCCAGGTTTCGCAAACTATCGCGCATTTCCGCTTGCCGGCCTTCAAAGCTGTAAGTCAGGCCCGGATAATCCCGAAGCAGGCCGGGCAGAATCTCCGATTTCACGGTATTTAAAACCCGGTTGGTTTCGCCGATCGGCACGACATTGCCCGTGACGGTCACAGTTCGCCGGTTGTTGTGGCGTGTGATCGTTGTGTAGGCGCGTCCGTGGTGTACCGTCGTGACCTCTGTCAGCGGCACATCGCGTCCCGACGGCGTCCGGATCAATAAGTGCTCGATGTCGTATTCGCTCTCTCGCTCGGCCTCGGGCAGCCGCACCATCACTTTGACCTCATTGCGTCCCCGCTGTTGTCGTAAGGCCTCTTCGCCGAAAAAGGCGCTCCGCACTTGTTTCGCCACGTCGCGGGCTGTGAGCCCTAAGCTGGCGCCTTCCGGAAGGAGTCGAAAATCAAGCTGCCGCTTTCCCGCCGCCAGGCCATCGTCGATGTCCTCCACATTGGGAAAATCGCCCAAAGCCTCGGCCAGACGCGCGGCTGCGAGATCCAGAATCGCTGTGTCGCGGTGACCCAGCTCGACGGTCAGTCCCGGCCCTCGGCCCGGCCCGCCGCGATCCGACTCAAAGCGGAGCGATTCCAGCCCCGGTATTTGTCCGCTTTTCTCCCGCCAGAGCCGGGTCAGCCTGGCCGTGCTGATCGGACGGACATCGGGCGCCGTCAGGTAAACTGTCACCTCAACGACATTTTCGTTGATTTTGGCGCGGATGCCTTCGGTCAGCGCGGGTCCGCCGTTCGCTTTGGAGACCGCGTTCGCCGCGGCCACCAGCCGGTCCCGGACTTGAATGGTCTTTGAGATGGGGCTGCCGTAGGGCAGCGTCGCCGTCACCACGGACTGATCCGCCTCGATTTTTGGAAAGAGGATGAAGCCGATGCGGCCGCTCAGCGCGTAGCCCAATACGATCATCAAGGCCGCCGCCGCGAGGGCGACGCTGACATAGCGATAGCGCAGACAGAGATCCAGAAAGGCGCCGTAGCGCCGTTCGACCCATCGGGAGAAAAAAACACTGAAACGCTGCTGACGGCGGTGAAGAAAACGGGTGATCATGCCCTCTTCTGCCCGTTCGCCGTGGGCGACATGGGAGGGCAGAATGAATAGAGCCTCAACCCACGAAATGATGAAGACACTGCACACGACGAGCGGCAATGTGCGGAAGATTTTCCCGATCTGCCCCGGCACAAAAAAGAGCGGACTGAAGGCGACGATGTTGGTCAAAATACTGAATGAAACCGGGATGGCCACATCCTTCGCCCCTTGAATCGCCGCCGCTGCGAAGCCCATCCCCCTTTCGCGGTATTCATAAATGTTCTCTCCCGCGATAATGGCATCGTCTACCACGATGCCCAGCGCAATAATGAAGGCGAACATGGAAACCATGTTAATCGAGATATCGACCGAAGGCAGAAACAGAAAGGCCCCGAGAAAGGACGTGGGAATACCCATCGTCACCCAAAAGGCCAGTTTAAATTCCAAAAAAAGACCGAGCAGAACGAAGACCAGTATCAGTCCGAAAAAACCGTTTCTCAACAGCAACTCCAGCCGCTGGCGGTAAACCCTGGAGTCGTCGCGATTGATTTCAAGTTGGATGCCGGGTGGGAGATCTGTTTCGATCTCAAGCAGACTTTTTCGGACGGCTTGCGAAACGCTGATGGGGGTTTGATCTCCGGCACGGAAGACCTCCAGCGCCATGGCGGGTTGGCCGTTATAGGTCAGGACATGGTTGCTGTCCTCAAAGCCTTCCCGCACAGCGGTGATTTCGTGCAGACGGAGGATGCCGCCGTTCGGCGGTGTGACGATGGGGATGTCGGCGAACTCTCTGGCCCAATCCCGCCGTTCCTTCATCCGAAGCAGGATTTCGCCGCTCCGGGTTTCGATGACGCCGCCGGGCAGCTCCACGGCGGCGTCCCGGATTTTTTCGGCGATCTCAGCGAGTGTTAACCCGTGGGCACGCAGGGTCTCCATCGAGACCTCGATCATAACCTCGTTTTTTCGCGCACCGCTCAAATCAATTTGTGTGACCCCCGGATTTTGCAGGATGCGGTCGCGTACCGCTTCCGTCAATTCACGCAGCACCCGCTCGTCGGCATCGCCAAATAAAACCACGGACACGACAAGACGGCGACGGGAAGAGATGGAGACTTCCGGCTCCTCGGCCTCTTCGGGAAAGGTGCTGATCCGGTCAACTTCCTGCTGAATATCCTGAAAGGTTTTTTGTGTGCCCCCGCCCTCGGTCAGCTCCGCGACAATCACAGCCGCGCCTTCGCTTGCCGTGGCCGTAATTTCCTCAACCCCGTCGATGCCGCTGACCGCTTCCTCAATGGACAACAGAATACCTTGCTCAATCTCCTCCGGGCTTGCGCCGGGATAGGCCACTTTGATCGTGACTTGATCCAGGTCAAAGTCTGGAAAAACTTCCTTTTTGATTTTTGTGGACATAATGAGCCCTCCTGCCAGGAGGACGATCATCAGCAGATTCGGCGTGATCCGGTTTCGCACCATCCAGGCGACGGGCCCCTGCCCTGGGATGCTTTCCGCTTGCGTCGAGGTCTTGTTCACGGTGTTCCGGTGTCGCGGCTGATGGGCGCTTGTGGGGGGGAGGCGTTTTGGCCAGCTTCTTCTCCTGTCCGAAGCGGCATGCCCTCGACAGGGGTAGCGAGGTCGGTCACGACCACGCGCTCTCCTTCACGGAGGCCGCCCGAGGCAAAGACCTGACCCCGCCCACGGTAGGCAATTTGAATCGGGCGGATCTCCAGCGCATTTTGTTTGTTCATCAGCCAAACGGTGTCGCCATCCCGTAGCCATTCCCGGCGAATCGCCGCGACGTGGTTTAACGACCGGCCTTCAATTTCGACCCGGACAAAGGCGCCCATCAACAAAACAGGGAAATCGCTTTCGCCGTGATCCGCCGTAAGACCGAGCGGGTCGGGCACCGACACCAGGAGCCGGGCCATCCGCCCTTCCGCTTCAAGCGTTCCGGCCAGCCGGATGACCTGCCCAGTCCTGAAGCGGGTTTTCCCCCATGAAGCCGGATCGTAAACCTTGATGGACGCGCCCTTTTCCCCGTTCAAACCGGGGACCTCAATCCATCGGAGCTGTCGAACTGGCATTAAGACCTCGATCCAGTAGGCGTCGGTTCCGGCCAGTGTCGCCAGCTTTGTCGCGGGGGTTACGGCCTCTCCCAGATCCGCCTCCCGGGTATTGATGACGGTGTTGAAGGGGGCGGTGATCTTTGTTC
>JBHHXB010000007.1:0-23742 GCA_046756825.1 Nitrospiria bacterium
AAGATCTATGAAGCCGACCTGACCTTCGTGGATCAACTGACGACGGGCATCGAGTTGATCTCCGAGTATTACGTGATTGATAATAAAGACCCTGCGACGGACAAATCCCACACGACGTCTTTTTTCTACGTTCAGGCGGGAAAAACATTTGCGGACTTCGTCACCCCCTATGCCCGCTATGAGTCCTTCGAGGATCTTGATACGAATGATCCTTATTTCAAGACCCTGGGAACGACGGAATACAGGAGGGGGCTCGGCGGCGTCCGTTTTGATTTTACCCTCATAAGGGGGGCGGCGACGTCGATCAAGGTCGAGGCGGGCGCCAGGAAGGGGCCTGCGGGATGGAACGAGTCCTACGCGGTGCAATGGACATTCGGGTATTAGGGATGGAGGGAATCGTTGATGAATGTTTTATCTAGAATCGTCGCCGGGTTTCTGCTGGCCTGGCTTGTCATCAGTCCCTCCCTTGTGTCCGCCGGTGATGTTGTGGTGATTGCGAATGAGCGCTTTCCAAGGGACGCGGTCAGTTCTGGGTATCTTAAAAAAGTGTATCTGGGTGAAAAGGTGGATGAGGGCAGACTCAAGATTGTCCCCCTGGATTATCAAGACAACACGCCGCTGAAGCGGATTTTTATCGGAAAAGTCCTTTCCTCAACGGTTGGAAGATACAATGCCTACTGGATCAAGCAGGTCTTTCGCGAGGGGAAAACCCCGCCGCATGGCGTTCAGGATGTTCAGGCCATGATCAAGGCTGTGCGAAGGACAAAGGGCGCCATTGGATATGTTGATTCGGAAGACTTTAAAGACAAGCAGGGCACCAAGGTCTTGATCGTCATAAAATGAGGGCACGCCTTCATTTTTCAACACGGTCCTGCTAGAGCCCATTGGTTTGCGTTAGCAGGCCCTAGCCCTGCGGGAAGACACGTCAATGTGGCTTGGACAGGGGATTGCGCAAAAAATACGCCGGTGGTTTCTCTGGGTTTCTCTCGTTCCTCTGTTGGTGGTTGGCTTGTTCTGCGTCCGCTACATGCGGGAATTGCTCTGGGACGACAAGCAAACTGAAATCGCGCGTAGCATTGTCGAGATGGAAGTCGGCTTGAGTGAGCTTTCAGGTATCTACCGGGAGCGCCTCGGTCTTTTCGCCGCGAATAAACTGCCTCAGGATTTTCTTTTTGAGTTCAATACATTAGCCTCGGCCGATCACCCTGAATTTCTGAAAAAAGCCCGCCAGGTCCTGCGCGGGGAGGCGGACGAGTTTTTTAATTTGACCGGTCTGATTGCCGTGCGGATTTCCGGAAAGGATGGCCGGGTCTTGTTCAACCATCAGCGCCGGAACGGGAAGCCGGTCTTTTCAGAGGGAGATGATTTTTGGCGCGGGGCGGATGACGCGCCGGGTCATTTCTTCCATGCGCCGGATGGTCAGGTCTACCTGATGATTTCCGGCCCGGTGTTTGAGCACTTGCGCCCGCAGGATCATGCGATCGGGACGATGACCCTGATTGCCGATATCAACGAAACCGAGGGCGTTTTATCCGCCTCACCCTGGCCGATTTTCTTGTTTGACGCCGATAAAAAGGTGGTGACCCACCTCCCGTCATCCGTCAGTACGGACGTGATTCCCGAGTCGATCATCGAAAAGGGCATACAGGGAAAGACCGGCATTGACGAGATCGGGGAGCGCATGATTGTTTACCGCCACTTGAACGAGACGGGCGGTGTTTTAGTGACGTTGATTGAACGCGACGAGGTCTTTGCCCTCATCGCGCAATTGACCAATGCCTTTGTCTACGGCGGATTCATCACGGTGTGTCTTGTCCTTTTTCTCTCTTCGAATGCCTCAAAAAGGATTGTCAAACCCCTCAACCGGCTTGTGGCAGGAGTCGAGTCGGTTGCGTCCGGCAATCTTGATTTGCAGGTGGACGTTCGGACGGAGGGTGAAATCGCATTGCTTGCCCGCCGGTTTAACGAGATGATCGATAACATCAAGGCGCGGAACAAGGATCTCACTGATTTCAAATACGCGCTTGATCAGGCCACCATTGTCGCGATTACGGATGAAAAGGGCATCATTCGGTATGTGAATGACAAGTTTTGCGAGATCTCAAAATACAGCCGGGAGGAAATCATTGGGCAGGATCATAAAATCCTCAATTCCGGGCATCACCCGAAGACTTTTTTTCAGACGCTGTGGGAGACGATTGAAAAGGGCGAAATCTGGCGCGGCAGCATTAAAAACAAGGCCAAGGACGGGGAATTCTTTTGGGTGGATACGACGATCATTCCCTTTCTGGATGACAAGGGCAAGCCGTACCAGTATCTCGACATCCGAACCGACATTACCCGGCGGAGAGCGGCTGAGGACAAGGTCCGCCATCTTGCGCAATATTATGACAACCTGACCCGTCTGCCCAACCGCACACTGTTTAAGCGGCGGCTGAATCAGACCATTAAACAACGGTCCTGGGGCGGCACTCCCTTCGCCGTTCTGTTTCTTGATTTGGACAACTTCAAGCTCATCAATGACACGCTCGGGCACTCCGTCGGGGACCAACTGCTGCTACAGGTTTCCGATCGCCTGGCGGCCTGCCTTCGCGCGGAGGACACCGTGGCGAGGATGGGCGGAGACGAGTTCGCGCTGCTCCTCCCGGCAATCGCCAAAGGGGAGGACGCCTTTCTCGTCGGGAATAAGATTATTGAGGCCCTGAAAAGGCCCTTCCATATCGCGGAGCAGGAATTATTGGCCACGGGCAGTATCGGTATGAGTCTTTACCCGGATCATGGCGAGGACGCCGAGACGCTTTTAAAAAATGCCGATGTCGCCATGTATCGCGCGAAGGAAGACGGGAGAGGGCGTTTTAATATTTACACAAAGACCTCGAAGGCCGGGGGATCCGAGAAGCTTGAGATGGTATCGGCACTTTCTCATGCCCTTGAGCGGGATGAAATCCGCTTGCACTACCAACCCCTGATCGACATGAAAAAAGGCAAAATTATCGGGGCGGAAGCGCTCATTCGCTGGGAACGGGAGGGGCACGACCTTGTTTCTCCGGCTGTGTTTATCCCCCTGGCGGAGGAGAGCGGCCTGATTCTGGCGATTGGAGATTGGGCCTTGAAGACGGCCACGGCGCAATTGAAGACGTGGCAAAACGCAGGGTTTCATGATTTTACCCTTGCCGTCAATGTCGCGGCCCCGCAATTCCAGGAATCAGATTTTGTGGAAAGCCTCGAAGCAATCATGACAGAAGCCGGGATTGCCCCGAACACCTTGAAGCTGGAGATCACGGAATCCCTCCTCGTCAAACATCAGGGGGAAGTCATTCCCAGACTGACGGCATTGAAGGCCTCGGGGGTTCAACTGGCCATTGATGACTTCGGCACGGGCTATTCCTCCCTGAGTTACCTGAAGCGCTTTCCCGTTGATGCGCTTAAAATTGATCAATCCTTTGTCCGGAATATTCCCGAGGACCAGGACGACATGGCGATTGCGGGTATGGTTGTCGCCCTGGCCGCACAACTGAAACTCGGTGTCGTTGCGGAAGGGATTGAAACAAGGGAGCAGTTTATCTTCCTCCAGGAGCTGGGCTGTGATGTGGGCCAGGGATATCTGTTCAGCAGACCCGTTCCGGAAGCGGATATGACCGCCCTGCTTAAAAAGGATTCCCGTGACCGCGCTTTCCATCTGTCCTGAGTGACGCCGTGTGATGTCATATCCAAAGGAATACGCATGAAGACAACCGAAGAGATCTGGTTTGAATATCACAACAGGTTATCCGTATTTATAAAAACCCGCGTTGCCGACGATGTGGCGGAGGTGAAATCATCAGGCAAGAATTATCATCCTGCCTTCTCCCGATGATTGAACAATTGCCTGAAAAATATCGTGTTGCAGTCAAGCGTTCAGAGATCGAAGGAAAAACCCGGAAAGAAGTCGCCAGACGGGAGAACATTTCCCTGTCGGGCGCGAAATCAAGGGTTCAAAAGGGTTTTTCAGGAAGCATACCGGGTATTAAAGCCAGGAGGAAGACTCGCAGTCACGGATATTGTCGCAACCGCTGCGTTGCCGGAGAACCTCAAAAATGACGTGTCGTTTTTGACCGGCTGTCTGGCTGGGGCATCTGCAATACCCGATATTGAAGCGATGCTCAAACAGGCGGGGTTTGAGGCAATCGAGATCGCACCGAAGAACACAAGCAGGACGTTTATCCGTGATTGGGCACCGAATAGCCGGATCGAAGACTATGTTGTTTCCGTCACGATAAAGGCACGCAAGCCAAAGGGGTGATGCCGCGCACCCTCCGGCCAATGGGTCTTGCTCGTCTTGTCACCCGGGTTGCTCGCTGGCCGGGCGAGTTTTCTGCGGGGGGGGCGAGCTGCATGCACATCGGCGTGGTTTTTATGGAGGGAGTATTCGATTGATGTTACTTTTTTGTAGCCGTGCTGTGATGGTGGCGGGGCTTTCTTTGTGCGTGGTTTTGTTGTGGTGCCCGCCGGGCTCCGCGCAGGCGAAGGAAGGCGAGGACGCCCCGCCCGTCATCCGGAAAATCATCATTGAACGGGAGCAGATCTACACGCAAAAGGAGGCCGAATCCACCCGGCTGTTCCGCATCATCAATGCCGTGAACTGGGTTACCCGTGAAAGAATCGTTCGACAGGAGCTTTTGTTTCAGGAAGGCGACCTGCTTGATGTGGAATTGGTCGCGGAAACGGAGCGGAATCTTCGGGCGATCAAGGGGCTTGCGACGGTGTTGGTGTTGGTTGAGCCAGTGCGCGAGGGCCAGGTGGATATCCGTGTTCGAACGCGGGATGCCCTCACGTTGAGATTTGAAGCGAGCACAAGTTTTGTCGGCGGAGAGGCCCAGGGTCGTTTGAGTCTTGGTGAAAACAACCTCTTCGGGTACGGCTCTTCTTTAAGTTATATCCAGACACGGCGTTCAAACAAGCGTGTGGATCGCGTTCAGTATTTTGAGCCGCGAGTGTTTGGATCGAGACATTCATTCTTTTCCAGCTACGCCGGAGGGCATACTGAGGCGAATGGCGGTAAGCTCAGCACATCCTATTATCTGTTTGAAATTGCGCGTCCGCTTTACCGGCTGGATACGCGTCACGCCTACGCCGTGGGTTATGTTTTTGATGATGGTATGGACACCTTTTTTAACGGGGATATTGACGCGACGACCGATGTCGAGCGAGAAAAGACGGGCGCGAACCTGAGTTATGTCAATCGCTGGGGTTCGCGTTTTGATAAGCATACCCTGACCTCACAGCTTGCGTTTGAGGACACCCGCTATGGCGCGGTTTTCGGGACACGGCCCATTGCCGTCCCGGACAATGCCGCCGTGTGGACGTGGATCGAAAACTACAGCGAGCGAAAAACGGATTACTTTCTCGAACAGGAACAACTGGATGCCCTGGAAGGTATTGAAGATGTCGAATTTGGATGGGAGGCCGGTCTGTCATTGGGGGCGGGTTATCGGGACAATCAAACGACCCCCGATCGCCTTTCTTTTATTCACGGACTCAATCTTCAGTCGGTCTCTCTCCCGGTCACGGAGGGCATCCTGGCGCTCAAAGGCACGGCTTTGGGGCGTGTTGATGCGGGTCGTTATCAGGGTTGGGAGGTGAACACCTTTGCGCATTATTACTACCAGGGCCTGCCTGAGCAGACCCTGGTTTCGAGTATCGCCTTCGACGCCGTGTACGAAGGGGAGGGCCTCGAACGGGAGCTGGTCCTGGATGAGGCTTCGGGTTTGAGGGGATATCGGGCAAAGGCCTTTTCGGGAAACAAGAGACTCCGGCTGAATGTTGAGGATCGTATTTTTACGCCGATCGAATTTTACAGCGTGGTCGTCGGCGTTGCTCTCTTTTTTGACTCGGGCTATGTCTGGAAGCGCGGCGAGCATCCTGATTTAGGTGATTTGAGGAGCAGTGCGGGCATCGGGCTTCGGATCGGCTCGCTCCCCCTGATCAAAAAAAACGTCATCCGAATCGACATGGCCTTTCCCTTTACATCGGACGACGCTGCGGGTTTTTCAATTTCTTTCAGCGGCGGGCAAGTGATTCAGCTTCTGAGAAATGCCGAAGGCAATGAAAATTTTTGACGGCATCGTCTGTTTTGAGCATCGCCCTATTTACTCCACCGCTCGATTGATTTATTGTGAGTTTTTAAGCCTTTATTTTTAAGGAGGACTCAAAATGAGCGGACTGAGTCAAAAACAGTGCGAAGCCTGCCGTGCCGACGCGCCCCTGGCGACCCGGGAGGAAGTCGCATCCTTTTTGCCGCAGATTCCAGAATGGCGGATCGTCGAGGTGGAAAAGGTCAATTGTCTGACCCGGACCTTTAAATTCAAAAATTTTGAAGAGGCGCTGCGCTTTACAAACCGGGTGGGCGGATTGGCCGAAGCGGAGGCCCACCACCCGGCCATCCTCACGGAATGGGGGAGTGTTGTGGTCAGTTGGTGGACGCACAAAATCAAGGGACTGCATGTGAACGACTTCATTATGGCGGCGAAAACAGACAGGTTGCAGACGGCGGAGGGAGAGGAAGTTCAATGAAGGAAGTGCGGGAAAATCTCTATTGCTGGTCGGAATTCAGCGAAGCACACCAGGTGGATTTTAACGGTTTTCTATTGTACTTGATGGAGGGCAATATTCTCGTTGACCCACTGCTTTTTTCACCCGAAGACGAAAAGGATCTGCGTGACCTCGGCCCGGTCGCCTCGATTATCGTTACCAATTCGGATCATTTGCGGGACGCGGAGCAGATTTCAAAGGAACTGGGCGTGCCGATCTACGCGCCCGCGGGAGAGGAGGGCGCCTTTCCCTGCCGCGTCGTGCGGTGGTTGAAAGACGGGGATTTTGTCGCGCCGGAGCTTCAAATTTTTGCCCTGGAGGGCTCAAAGACCGACGGTGAGCTGGTGATTTTGTTCGAGGAAAAAACCTTGATTACGGGGGATCTGATTCGATCCAACGAAAAAGGCACGCTGACGCTGCTTGCCGATGAAAAGCTCAAAGACAAGGCCAAGGCTGTTGCATCCGTCAAACGGCTTGCGGCGCTTCCGAAATTGGAAGCCCTCGCCGTCGGCGACGGCGGACCTGTTTTTGAGGACGCGAAAGCGCGTCTGTCGGAACTTCTTCAATCTTTAGAAGTCTGATTTCAGCAAACCGTACGGTCCCACTGAAAATGAAAATAACGGTTTCATGGATGCTGACAGTCCTGGCGCTTATGTGGGGGCTGGAGGTTCTTAATTTTTTGACGGGACACAGCCTCAGCCGTATGGCGGCCATCGTCCCCCGCACGCTATCCGGGCTCGTGGGTATTCCGCTGAGCCCCTTTCTGCATTTCGGGTTTTTTCATCTTTTAATGAACAGCGTGCCATTTGCCATTTTGGGCGGGCTGATCTGCGTGCAGGATAAAAAACTGTTTGTCGAAGTCACGCTGATTGTTGCGGCGGTGTCGGGCGTCGCCGTTTGGATGCTGGCGCGTCCCGCCGCGCACGCGGGTGCAAGCGGCCTTATTTTCGGGTATTTTGGTTTTCTGCTGGCCTCGGGCTGGTACGCCAGGGATGTCCAGTCCGTAGTGATCGCGTTCTGTGTGCTCGTCTATTACGGGGGGATGATTTTTGGTGTTCTGCCTTTGCGGGCCTATGTTTCATGGGAGAGCCATCTTTTCGGGTTTTTAGCGGGTATTTTTACCGCTCGCCTGGATGCGCGACTGACATAAATCGACAACATCTCTTGGAGGGAAAATGCAGGTATCCATGTTTCACAACCCAAGATGCAGCAAGAGCCGCGAGACTCTGAAACTGCTCAATGAAAAGGGGATTCAGCCCGAAATCAGGCTTTATTTGGAAACGCCGCCGACGGAAACTCAGTTGTCCGATGTCCTCAAAAAACTCAATATGCCGCCAAAGCACTTGATTCGATTCAAGGAAGCCGTCGCCGCTGAATTGGGTCTTTCATTGGCCGATGAACGTCCGGACGCCGAATGGATCCGCATCATGGCGGAACACCCCAAACTGATCGAACGTCCCATCGTCATTGCCGGGGAGAAGGCCGTCATTGGCCGTCCCCCGGAAAAAGTACTGTCCCTCCTTCCTTGACACGCCTGGCCTGAGTGCTACCTTTTACTTGATGGGAAAGTGAGACGTTCCCCGCGCACCGGATTGTCGTCTCGAATGCTTCATCTCAGGTAGCTTTGAAATCAATGACTGTGAGTGTTTCGGTGAGGGCGTCGGAAGGAATGGACCGGTTCAGATCAAATGAACACGCCAGCCTTATCCTGAATTCCCTCAAAACAGGGGTCATTGTCGTCGGAGAAACAGGACGGATTCTGTTCGCAAACCGTAATGCGTTGGAAATCCTGAAGCGGTCGCTCGAAACACTCGAACAGTTGAGGATCGGCGCCTTGTTTTTCCCGGTGGAAGACTTGCTTGAGCAGGCTGGAAAGACGGAACGCCGCGAGCTGGATGTCAAGCGTCCGGACGGCAGCGTGGTCACGATCGGTTTTTCCGTTTCGGAAATTGATCACGCCGACTCATTTTTTAACGGCCGCCAGTACACAATTACCTTTCAGGACATCACCCGCTGGAACGAGCTTTCCAGGGATCGTGACCGTCTGCTCCAGATCGCGACGGTCGGACAGGTGATGCCGACGATTCTTCATGAATTGAAAAACCCGCTCGCAGCGATCAGCACAGCCGTGGAGGTCTTGCTAGAGGAAGAGCGAAAGCCCGAAACACAGGAAGCGTTGCACGCCATATTAAGCGAGATCCGGCGGATGAAGCTTGTTTTCGAGGGGATCGGAGCCACGCAGCGCGAGCTTCGGACCTCGCGCTACATGGCGGTGGATCTCGCGATTCAAGAGGCTCTGCTTGTCTTGAAGGCCAAGGCGAAGCGGGGCAATGTCCGGCTTTCCAGCAAGATTTGCCGGATGCCGCTGCTTCCGCTTGAAACGACGGTCATACGGGCCATTCTCTTTAATCTGGTTTCCAATGCGGTGGACGCCTGCCGGCCTGGAGACGAAATCAACCTGAATGCGTGTTTAAAGCAGGACGGCGCGGTTTTGGAATTGACGATCTCCGACACCGGGTGCGGGATGAGCGATGCGGTGCGGGCACGCTGCACGGACCTTTTTGTGACGACGAAACCCAGCGGAAGCGGCATTGGATTGAGTATGTGCAAAAGCGCGATCGACACCGCAGGCGGGACGCTTCGCATTGAATCAAAAGAAAACGAAGGGACACGCGTGACCGTGACGATTCCGACACGTCTGCCGGAACGTGATGGGTCGGCCATCAGCGAAACCCCGCGCAAAGCGAGTTGAAGGCTCGGACGAACGGCCCCGAGCGTCTGTGGGTAAAATAGGAGGGCAAAAAATGGCACGAAGTGATGATTTGAACAATACATTGAGAACCCTGCAGCGGGAAAGCCCCGATATCGAGGCGAGCGCCTTGATCTCCGAGGACGGTCTGATGATCGCCAGCGCCCTTCCCCAACATGTCGAGGAGGTGCGCGTGGCCGGTATGTCGGCGACCTTGCTGAGTCTGGGGAGCCGCGCGACCACGGAACTTGCTCTCGGTCAGCTCGGGCAAGTGCTGATCCGGGGTGAAAACGGTTACGCCGTCATGCTGAAGGCGACCGAGGGCACGATGCTGCTGGTGTTGACCACAAGCGACGCCAAACTGGGCCTGATTTTTCTCGATATGAACCGGACGGTGGCGGAGATCAAGAAAATTCTGTAGCCGTCTCCGTACTTTTTCAAGGCCGTTGCCGGGCATTCACATCATTATAGAGAGGAGAATAGAACATGGCTTCCATTGCACTATTTGAAAACGAGGCGCATCAAAATATTTTGCTTGAGGATTTTGGCGAGGGAGAAGCGGTGCAGGCGAACACCCATTTGATTGTGCATGACGGCGCGGGCATGCTGCTCGATCCGGGGGGGCACAAGGTTTTTAACAAAACGATGTCGGAACTTAATGCGCTGCTGAAAGGAGGGGAACTCCGCTATATTTTCGCATCCCATCAAGACCCGGATATCGTCGCGGCGCTCAACGGCTGGCTCATGACAACGGACGCCACAGCCTACGCCTCGACCCTGTGGACACGCTTTATCCCCCACTTCGGTCTGGACAGCCTGGTGATCGACCGCCTCAAGGCGATTCCGGACGAAGGCGCGTTATTGTCCCTGGCAGACGGTGCCGAGCTGGTGATCCTCCCCGCGCATTTTCTGCACTCCTGCGGAAATTTTCACCTGTATGATCCGATTTCGAAAATACTGTACACAGGAGATCTCGGTACCTCCCTCGGAACGGAGTACAGGGAAGTGCCCGATTTTGAGTCTCATCTTCCCCGCATCGTTCCCTTTCATGAGCGCTACATGGGGTCCGGGAAGGCCTTAAAGGCCTGGGCCAAAATGGCGCGCTCGTTGGATATTGAGACCATCGCCCCGCAGCACGGAGCCTATTACCGCGGAAAAGCAATGGTCAGTCAATTTCTGGACTGGTGCGAGACCCTGGACTGCGGTATTGATCTTTTGGCAGATTGCTACAAGGTGCCGCGGTCGGCGCTGGCCGCGTGAGTGTTTTGGTAGATGGCCCGCATTCTTATTATCGAAGATGAAGCAATGCTCCGCGCGACGATGGTGCGCGGGTTGTCGAAGCTCGGGGACATCGAGATCAGTGACGCGGGCACGCTGTCTGAAGCCCTGAAAAAGATAGACGCCGCCGCGCCGCAGCTGATTTTGTCGGATTTGGATCTCCCCGACCGGTCCGGGATCGAGCTTTTGGGGGAGCTTGGGAAGCGCCGCGTACAGATCCCTGTTGTGTTCATCACCGCGTTTTTAAAGGCCTTTCAACCGCAGATCCCGATGCACGCCAATGTCGAAGTGTTTGAAAAACCGGTTTCGCTGGACGAACTGCGCCGGATTGTGCTTAAACACGTCGGAAACGGGGGCACCCGTTTCGGGGAAGCGCCGTTTCGTCTCGCCGACTACATCCAGCTTGCCGGAATCGGCGGGCATTCCGTTCTCATTGAGGTGATGCGTCAAGGCGCCGCTGTCGGAAGCATCACGGTCGTGGCCGGCAACGTCTGGTCCGCCGCCGACCGGGAAGGCGTGGGCACAGACTCATTTTACCGGCTTGTGCGTTTCATGGACGCTCAGGTTTCCTGTCGGGCCTTTCAAGGACATCCCGATGAACGGAACATCGAGGAGCCCTGGGAAGCCTTGTTGATGGAGGCCGCGCGGCGCGAGGACGAGGCAGGCCGGGCCGAAGCGGAGATCGCGAAGCCGGATGTTGCGGTGGAGCGGCTTCAATTTCAAAACGCCTTTGAACGCGGGCTGGACGCCCTGCTCGAAAAGGATTATGAAAGCGCGCTTTTGGCCTTTCTGGATGCGGACGCCATCTCGCCCGGCAACAAGGGTGTGCTGGCCAATATTCACCGTCTTCACGAAATGGGGTATGCGGGAGACCAGGGTCAGGAAAACACCGATTAAGAAGGGAGGCCTGTTATGACGGAGCGAATCGCCGTTGTCAGTCAAAAGGGTGGTGTCGGCAAAACAACCGTGAGTTTGAATCTTGCCTTGTCTCTGGCCGAGCAACGCTGGCGCACGCTGTTGGTTGACTTGGACCCGCAGGGCGGTGTGGGCTTGTCACTCGCCCGGGGCGACACCGAGTGGCCCGGACTGGCCGATTTGCTCATGGGGCAGGTTCCCGCCCCTGAGGCTTTGATCCAGACCAAGGTGAGAACGCTTTCCATCCTTCCGCGCGGACGGCTTGACCCTGTGGATGCCGCCGAGTTCGAGCAAGCCCTGCATCAACCCGGAATTTTGGACAAGGCGCTCAAGGACGTGGGAGCACATTTTGACTTCATTATTTTCGACACCCCTTCAGGTGTCGGTATGATTACGCGGTCCGCGCTGGCCGCGTCCGGATTCGCCCTCATCCCGTTTCAGGCCGAGCCGCTGGCCCTGCGTTCCATTTCACAGGTGTTGCGCGTGATCGAGCATGTGCGTTGCCACGAAAACAAATGCTTGAAACTCTTGGGCATCCTGCCCACCATGATTGATACGAGAAAAGAGACGTGCTACGCTGTTTTAAAAGGCGTTTGGTCGGATTTCGCGGGTGTGCTCGAAACCGTGATTCCCAGGGTCGATATTTTCAACAAGGCGAGTTTGAAGGGCCTGCCCGTCGCCTTCCTTGGCGGCCCGGTGCCGCCGGAGGCCCGGCGCTTTGAAATGCTCGCCGTTGAAGTCGGCCGTCTGGTCAACACTCTAAACGAAAGAGGGGCTGAAAATGGAGAAAAACCGGAACGCGCACTCATTTGATTTGGTCTATGCGAGAGCGGTGACGCATCGGCTCAGACAGCATTCGGCGGAAGAAACGCCCTGCCCGCAGTCGGACGAGCCTGACTACATTCGGTTTAGCTCCGCCCCGTTTTTTCAAGCATCCGCAGCCGTGAAGCCGGAGCGGGTGCCCGCCGTTCCCGACTTTGAGATGGGAGAACACCGCAGTTTCGGACCGGAGGCCTGGGAGAAGCTCCTGGATTGGTCTCTGGATTTGACCGGTGCCGATACGGCATTTTTGATGGATGATACCGGTTTGACTGTCGCCAGCAAAGGAGAGCTGTCCGGCGATGCGGCGGAGGCCGTGGGCAGCAGACTCATGCTTGCTTTTGAGCAGGGGGATCAGATGGCGATCGCGGGCCAGCAAACTCGCTCCATTTCATTTGAGCTCGATACACTTTGGGTAACCGGGCTATCCCCGCGCTCAAGCGGCGATGCCTTGTTGATGATTTGCCTGATCAGCGCGGCTCCGGTTGAGGAAGGGGCGCGGCGGCGGCTTGAAAAGGCGGTTTTGGATTACCTCGGATAATCCGCGAACAACGATTCAAATGGGAAAGGCCCGGGTTTTGACAGATCCCGGCGGCTTCCTCGGTTTTTTCCTTTCAAAAATACGAAAAATACATCATGATGGGTGGCATGAAACTGTATGACGTGAGCCGTGTCGTGTCCGAGGCGCTTCCCGTCTGGCCGGGAGACCCGGCGGTTGAGATGCGGCTTGCGTGCAGCCTGGAAAAAGGGGACGCGGCCAATGTCACGGAGCTGCGGCTCAGCGCACACAGCGGGACGCACGTCGATGCGCCCCGTCACTTTTTCCCAGGAGGGGACGGCGTGGATCAATTGCCGCTGGAAGCGCTTGTCGGACTCTGCCGAGTATTCGAGCTGCTGGACGTGAAGGAGGAGATTCGCCGCGCGGACTTGCGGGGATGCGATCTCGAAGGGGTGCGCCGCGTGCTTTTTAAAACCCGGAACTCACGGCGATCCGACTGTGACCCACAGGTTTTTGAACCCGATTACGTGTCGTTTAGCGCCGAGATCGCGACCGATTTCGCGGATGGCGGAATACGGCTTGTCGGTATTGATGGCCCTTCCATTGAAAAATTCCATCAATCCGCTCATCCGGTCCATCACATTTTGCTCCGGAAGCATGTTATTATTTTGGAAAATCTGGATCTTTCGGAGGTACCGCCGGGGGATTACGAACTCATCGCATTGCCGCTGAAATTAAAGGGCGCGGACGGCGCGCCGGCCCGCGTGATTTTACGGGCATTTTAGATTGATTGGATCAAGTTGAAGGAGATAAATTGGATGCACGCTGATCAAAAAAAACTGGACACCCTTTGCATCAACACCATCCGCATGCTTGCCGCGGATGCGGTTCAGAAAGCGAACTCCGGTCACCCCGGCGCGCCGATGGGGCTTGCGCCTCTGGCCTATCTGCTTTGGACACGGTATTTAAAACACAACCCGAAAAATCCGAACTGGGCCGACCGCGACCGCTTCGTGCTGTCCGCCGGACACGCCTCGATGCTGCTCTACAGCCTGCTGCATCTTTGCGGCTACGATCTTTCTTTGGAAGAACTCAAATCATTTCGGCAATGGGGAAGCAAGACACCGGGACACCCCGAGTATGGCCATGCCCCCGGGGTAGAAACCACAACCGGCCCCTTGGGACAGGGCATCGCCAACGCCGTCGGCATGGCCATGACGGAGCGCTTTCTTTCGGACGGTTTCAACCGGCCCGGCCATCCCCTTGTCGATCATTACACCTATGTCATCGCCGGCGACGGCGATTTGATGGAGGGTGTCGCCTCCGAGGCCGCTTCCCTCGCCGGCCATCTTCAACTCGGCAAGCTGATTTGTTTTTACGATGATAATAAAATCACGATTGAGGGCGGCACGGATCTCGCTTTCTCGGAAGACGTCGGGGCGCGCTTCGAGGCCTACGGCTGGCATGTGGCCCGTGTCGGTGAGGTCTCGGGCGCGGATGATTTTCAAGCCCTTTCGGCGGCGATCGAAGCCGCACGGCAGGAAATCGACCGCCCCTCGCTCCTGATCGTGCGGACACACATCGGCTTCGGCAGCCCCGGCCGCCAAGACACGGCCAAGGCCCACGGCGCGCCCTTGGGCTCCGAAGAAATCAAGCGCACAAAGGAAAATCTGCATTGGCCGCTTGAGCCCGAATTTTACGTGCCGGATGAAGTCAGGACCTATTTCTCAAAGACCGTTGAAAGCGGACAGGCCTCGGAAGCGGACTGGGAGGCACGGCGGGCCGCGTATGCGGTGGCTCATCCCGCCTTGGCCAAGGCGTGGGAGGCCGCCATTCATCGAAAACTCCCTGATGGCTGGGATCAGGCCCTCACTGATTTCAAGACGGAAGGCGCGGCGGCCACGCGAGTGACTTCGGGTCAGGTTTTGAATATGCTGGCCAAAACCCTGCCGAACCTGATCGGCGGCTCCGCCGACCTGGCCCCCTCGAACAACACCGAGTTGAAAGGTTTCGGCGACGTGAGCGGTAAGGATTTCAGCGGACGGAATATTCACTTCGGCGTCCGGGAGCATGCCATGGGGGGCATCCTAAACGGCATGGCCTTGCACGGCGGTGTTATTCCTTACGGCGGAACATTCCTCGTTTTTTCCGATTACATGCGACCGTCGATCCGGCTGGCCGCGCTCATGGGTCTGCCCGTGATCTATGTCTTCACGCACGACAGCATCGGCTTGGGAGAGGATGGCCCAACCCATCAACCCGTGGAACATTTGGCGGCCCTAAGGGCCATCCCCAACCTGACAGTCTTTCGTCCTGCCGATGCCCATGAGACGGCGGCGGCCTGGCGGCTTGCCGTTTTAAACACGGATGGCCCGACGGCGCTTGCGCTCACCCGGCAGGGCCTGCACGCCTTGGATCGCGGCCGCTATCCGTCCGCTTCGGCGGTCGAAAAGGGGGCCTATGTGCTGGTTGACGCAGCGGGCAAAACGCCGGATGTGACGCTGGTCGCCACGGGCTCGGAAGTTCATCTGGCCCTGGCGGCGCGCGATCAACTTGTGTCGGAGGGCCATGCCGTACGTGTCGTGAGCATGCCGAGCTGGGAGCGTTTTGATGCGCAGGACGCGGCCTATCGGCGGTCCGTCCTGCCGGTCGATGCGCCGGTCCTGGCGATCGAAGCCGCCTCGCCTTTCGGCTGGGCGCGCTACACCGGGCCGAAGGGGGGCATGATTGGGATCGACGGTTTCGGGGCCTCCGCGCCGGCTTCGGACTTGATGCGGGAATACGGTTTTTCAGTGGACAATGTGGTGACGCAGGCCAAGGCTCTTATTAAATCATCATAGAGGAGTGTGATCATGGGGAATAATCCGCTTGTGGAATTGAGCACCTTCGGTCAGTCTATCTGGCTCGACAACATCCGGCGGGACTTGATCCTGTCGGGGGGGCTGAAAAAATTGATTGACGAAGATGATGTGCGGGGCGTGACCTCGAATCCGACCATTTTTGAAAAGGCTATTGCGGGGAGTAATGATTACGACACGCAGATCATGGAACTGCTCTCGGAAGGAAAACGGACGGAGGAGGAGATCCTTGAAGGTTTGACGATCCGCGATATTCAACTGGCCGCCGACGTGTTCAAGCCTGTTTATGATGCCTCGGACGGCGAGGACGGCTATATTTCCCTGGAGGTCAGTCCGCTGCTCGCCCATCAGGAGGAGGAGACGATTCAGGCGGTCTTAAGTCTTTACCAACGAGTGGATCGCCCCAATTTGATGATCAAGGTTCCGGCCACGGCGGCGGGCATCCGGGCGCACGAGCGCTTGACGGCCATGGGGATTTCGATCAACATGACGCTCATTTTTTCGTTGGAGACCTATGAGGCGGTGGCGGAGGCCTATATCAACGGCCTGAAAATGTTGAATGACACGGGCCAGCCGATGGGACAGGTTCGCTCAGTGGCCTCGGTCTTTGTCAGCCGTATTGACACGGCCGTCGATCGGCTGATTGCGGACAAACAAGGTGGTTTGAGCGGGCTTTCCGGGAAGGCCGCCATCGCCAATGCGAAGATGATTTATCAGGCTTTCAAAACCAGCTTTGGTTCTCCTGAGTTCCTGGCGCTGAAAAACCTGGGTGCGCATGTTCAGCGTCCGCTTTGGGGCAGCACGGGGACGAAAAATCCCGCCTATTCCGACGTGCTCTATGTGGAGGAGCTCATTGGTCCGCACACCGTTAACACCGTGCCGCCCGCCACGCTGGATGCCTTTCGGGATCACGGACAGCTTCGCGCCAGCATCGAAGAAGACCTTGGCGGCGCGGCGTCGGTTTTAAATCAATTGCAAGCCGGGGGAATCGACTTAAAATCAGTGACTGACGATCTTCAGGCCGCCGGGGTGAAGGCCTTTGCCGATTCCTACCAAAACCTGCTGAACGCCATCCATCAAAAAAAGGAGAAACTCCTTGATCGACATAGAATGCACTACAGCTGATTTGGGCGGCTTCGATGCCGCTGTCCGTGAAAAACTGGTTGACTTTGAAAAAGCGCGGGTAATCCAGCGGCTTTGGCAAAAGGACGCCACACTTTGGAAGAGTGATCCCGCCGTTCAGCAAAAGATCAAAAACCGGCTTGGCTGGCTGGGCATTGCCGATGAAATGCGTGTGCGGCTTGAAGAGGTCACCGCCTTCGCCGAAGCGGTCAAAGCCGACGGCTTCCGGCACGTCCTGTTGCTGGGCATGGGAGGCAGCAGCCTTTGTCCCGAAGTCTTGAAGCAAACCTTCGGGGCCGCGCCGGGCTTCCCGGCTTTGACGGTTTTGGATACGACCGACCCCGAAACTATTTTAACGGCTGAGCGCGCGGTCGATCTGAAAAATACGCTCTTTCTCGTGGCGAGCAAGTCGGGCGGCACGATTGAAATGCTGTCTCTTTACCATTATTTTTCGGAGAAAGTCCGGGCGTTTCGAGGTGACGCATTCGGCGCGCAATTTGTCGCCCTGACCGACCCTGGTAGTCCCCTGGAAAAGCTGGCGGGGGAAAATCGCTTTCGCAAGGTTTTTCTCACGCCGCCCGACGTGGGCGGCCGCTATGCGGCATTGACTTATTTCGGACTGGTTCCGGCGGCGCTGCTGGGGATGAGTTTGTCCGCTTTCATGCGTCGCGCGTCGGCAATGATCGCGGCCTCTTCGGCGTCTGTTTCGCCGCAAGCCAGTCCGCCCGTGCTTCTCGGGGCCATGCTGGGTGGTTTGGGTTTGGCGGGCCGGGACAAGGTGACCTTCATCACCTCTCCCTCCCTGGCGCACTTTGGAATCTGGGCGGAACAGCTTGTCGCCGAGAGCACCGGAAAGGAAGGCAAGGGCTTGATCCCGGTGGATGGCGAGGTCCCCGGCGCGCCTGAAGTCTATGGTGATGACCGCTTTTTTGTTTGTCTCCGATTGGATGCCGATTCAAACGTTGTCTTGGATGAACGGCTTGCGGCGCTTCAAAAGGCCGGGCATCCCGTCGTGCAGATTGATTTGCAGGACAAACTTGACTTGGCGGGAGAATTTTTCCGCTGGGAGATGGCGACCGCCGTGGCGGGCGTGGTGTTGGCAGTCAATCCCTTTGACGAGCCGAATGTCTCCGAAAGCAAGGCCAACACGGCCAAGGTGCTGGCGGATTTTGAGGCCACCGGTGTGCTCACCCTGCCGGATGGCACGGCGGTGGCGGACAGCATCGTGGTCGCCGGGGATGTTCAGCCCGGCGAAACGGCCGGTTTGTCGCGTATGCTTCAGGATTTCCTGGGCCAGTCCGGGCCGGGTGACTATGTCGCCATCATGGCCTATCTCTCGCCGAAAAAAGAAAACGACGCGCTCTTGCAAGCGCTACGGACGCGTATTCGCGAAAAATACGGTCTTGCCACGACACTGGGCTACGGCCCGAGGTTTTTGCACTCCACCGGCCAGCTCCACAAAGGCGGCGCAAGACGCGGACGTTTTATTCAAATCACGATTGACGACGAGGAAGACATGCCCGTGCCCGGCGTGCCCTACTCCTTCGGTGTCTTAAAACGGGCCCAGGCCCTTGGGGATTTCCATTCCTTGCAACGCCATCAACTTCCCGTGATGGATATTCGCCTTGGTAAAGCAGTTGAGGCGGGATTAAAGCGGGTGGTTGAGATTGTGGGTGGGTTTCCTGTGAGAGCTTTTGGATAGGCAATCAGCAACCCCCTGTTTTTTGTTCGGAGTTGATAGGGTTTTCAGGAAATGCCGCTCTCTTTCGGGGTTTTGGCTTTGACGGCGAGCGCGTGAATCTCGCCCTGCATCTCTTCCTTTAAAACATCGAAAACCATTCTGTTGCGGTCCAGCAGCGAAACGCCTTCAAACTTTTCAGAGACGAGAAAAACCGTAAAATGCCCGCCCCCGCCCGCTTGCGCGTGGCCCGCGTGCTTCCAACTGTCGTCAATCACTTCGACTGATGTGGCGGAAAGTTTGTCTCGCATTTTGCGTTCGATTTTTTTCTTCGTTTCCTGAGTGGACATCGCTGAAACTCCTCAATATAAATGGGGGATTGTGAAGATAGGGACTGCGGTGGAAATGATGGCAGAAGGCAGGGACGCTCTTCAAGGATTTTCTAAAACGAGACGGAAGCCCAGGCTGTTGTAACGCTTCGAGGCATAGGTCCAGTTACGGTGCGCCGCGCGGATATCTCTCGGAGCGCCGTACCAGGATCCGCCGCGGATGACCCGCCCTGTACCCGTCTCCGGCCCCTGGGGATTATTCTTTTCGGACTCGGCGTAATAAGAGGTGCTGTAGCGGTCCTGTACCCATTCCCAGACATTGCCGCTCATATCGTACAGTCCCAGCCCGTTGGGTTTTTTCAAGCCCACGGCATGGGTTTGTCCATCGGAATTGGCATGAAACCAGGCGTGCTGATCAAGATGTGCGGTGTCGTCTTCGTCATACAGCATCATGCGTTTCCCGCCGCCTCGAGCAGCATATTCCCATTCGGCTTCCGTGGGCAGCCGAAAATCAAGCCCGGCTTTTTTCTGTTTCCATTGGATATAGGCTGAAGCATCATGCCAGGTGACGCAGGTAACGGGGTGGTCATCCGTCTGCACAAAACCGGGCCGTTTCCATACCACGCCGGGGGCTTTTCGCCAGCCTTTACGCATCCAAAAAAGACAGCCGCCCGTTTTTTCGGCCTCTGTCTTATAGCCGGTTTCCCGCGTGAAGGTTTTGAACTCACCGACGGTGACTTCGTATTTCCCCATGTAAAAGCCGTTCAAGCAGACATCGTGAACGGGGTGGGCGGGATGCGCGCCGCGCTCGGCGTCGTCGCCCATTTTAAAACAGCCGCCCGGCACAAAAACAAAGGCGCTTTTCAGCGCGGCTTTGTTTGAAGGGGGAAGGCGGAGGTCCTGAGCCAGGAGACTTCCGTTAAAACAGAGCATCGTGCTGATAAAAATGCCGACGGCGACGGACTTCATGTTGAACCTCTACATTTCGTTTTATGGATGCCCCATGCTGGCCCGGAAGGTCCAGGGGGGCACCGGGTCTTCGCCAAGCCAAAGACCGAGCTTTTCTTCCCGGGCCTTGTCTTCGAGCCGCCACAGAGAGAGGTCCTCGGATTGCTCGCGGTTCCACCATGCGAACCCGGCCTTGACCAGTTCCCGGTTGAGACTGCGGCCGTCCTCTAAAACCATCTCAGCCAGGATGTGTTCGTTTTGATCGAAGCCGATGACATTAATGACGACCCGCTTTCCAAAAACCGCTCTTTCCGTGAACTGCTTGGCCTGCTCGCCGTACTGCTGGGCTTTTTCCGGCGCGTCCACACCATGAAGACGGACGATGATAACTTGACGGGCCTTGACGACTTTCATCGTATCGCCATCCAGCACCGCCACGATCTCGGCCATAAAGGAGGACGACGCACTGAACCCGGCGGTGGGAAACCCGATCAGGGAGATGAGTGTCAACAGTACAAAAAGGGGAATTGAAGGACTAAAAAGCGTACAAGTCGTGATTCGTTTGTTTTTTAATGGGAATACCCGGCGTGCGTTCATGCAGATCCTCACAAGTCTTGATAGAGCGGCTCCGATATGTCAATCACTTATTCCTTTTAGCATATCATGATTTAGGCGGGCAATGTTTTAGCGCGGGAAAGCGGCGGTGTTTGCAGACTTGTTTTATTGCGACTTGTAAAAAGGAAAAAGAGCCCCTAAAATCCTGTTTATGGCGCTTCTTTCCACAACGGCGATTGTTTTAGGCGGAATTCGTCTGGGAGAAGCCGATCGCTTGATCACCTTTTTCACGACGCACCGGGGTCTTCTCAAAGGCGTGGCGAAAGGCGCGCGCCGTATGAAAAGCCGCTTCGGGGCGTCGCTCGAACCCTTCACCCATTGCAGGCTGATTGTCTTTGAAAAACCGGCGGACAAACTCGCCCGCATCAACCAGTGCGATATCATCCATTCTTTTCAACCCTTGAGAGAAGACTGGGACGGTATCGAACGCGCGTCCCGCATGGTGGATCTCGTGGCGCAAATGACACCCGATGGCGAGGCCAACCCGAAGATTTTCAACCTGCTCCTTCAGGGGCTTTCGCATCTGGAGGATAAGACAGACCCCGCCCTGTCGATGCTGTTGTTTATTAATCGCCTCATTATTGACAGCGGCTATCAGCCGCGCTGGGATGACTGTCAGCATTGCCATGCGGTTTTGAAGCCTGGCTCCCGTCAACCGCTCTGCTTTTCAGCCGCCGCGGGCGGGGCGCTTTGTCCCGATTGCAGGCCCGTTTCCGGAGCGCTTGTCCCGATCAGTCAAGGCACGCGCGCCTTTTTAAATGCCTCGCAAAAGATGGACTATGCGCGCGCGCACCGGCTTCGGCCTTCGCCGGACATCCAAAGGGAGTGCGGGGCGATTTTCAAAGCGACCCTTTCTTACATCACGGGAAAGTCCGAGCAGCGTTTTGGGCGAAAATCGGCACCTGCGCTGCACGCGTCCTGAGCCTCGGAAGAAATACGGGAGGCGATCAATGTCATTGACAATAATTCACACACTTTGATACTTTGAGCCCGCGTTGCGAGCATTGTATGATTGACGTCTAGGGCCGTCCACTTCGTGTACCCGACACAAAAAAAATGTCTGGCTTTTCAGGATCTTTTCCTCTCCCTTCACCAATTCTGGGCCGACCAGGGCTGTATCATCCATCAATCCTACGATAACGAAGTGGGCGCGGGCACCTTTCATCCCGCGACGTTTTTGCGCGCCCTCGGTCCCGAGCCCTGGAAGGCCGCCTATGTGCAGGCCTCGCGCCGTCCGACGGACGGCCGCTACGGTGAAAACCCCAACCGTCTGCAGCACTACTATCAATATCAGGTGCTTTTAAAACCGGCTCCCGAAAACATTCAAGACCTCTATTTACAAAGTCTGGCCGCCTTTGGTCTTTCGCTCAGGGATCACGACATTCGTTTTGTGCAGGATGACTGGGAATCGCCGACCCTGGGTGCCTGGGGGCTGGGCTGGGAGGTCCGTCTGGACGGCATGGAGGTGACGCAGTTTACCTATTTTCAGGAAATCGGCGGCATTGCGCTCGATCCGGCATCGGTCGAAATTACCTACGGCTTGGAACGGGTCGCCATGTACCTGCAAGAGGTGGACAACGTCTACGATCTCACTTGGGCCGATGGCGTGACCTACGGCGATGTGCACCATGAAGGCGAGGTGCAGTTTTCGGATTACAACTTTAATATCGCCCATGTCGATTTCTTGAAAGAAGCCTTTCGGCGCTCCGAGGAAGAAGGCCGTGCCCTGGTTTCGAAGGGGCTGCCTTTGCCCGCCTATGATCACTGCATCAAGAGCTCCCATTTGTTTAATATGCTGGATGCGCGTGGCGCAATTTCCGTCACCGAGCGCACGGGGTATATCGCGCGGGTGCGGGGTTTGGCGCGCGCCTGCGCGGCGGCCTACCTGAAACAACGGGAAGAGGCGGGTTTCCCCCTGCTGAAACAATGAACGAGACATCCGCGCTGGATCAGACGAACAAATACCCCTTGCTGCTTGAAATCGGGGTCGAGGAAATCCCCTCCAACGTTCTGCCCATGGCGTTAGAACAACTTCCCAAAATCGCAGAAAAATGCCTCACCGGTGCCGCAATCTCTTTTTGTAAACCGCAGGTGTATGGCACGCCAAGACGGCTGACACTGTATTTCCCGGAATTGGCGGATTCGCAGGAAACGAGGACGGAAGTGATTGTCGGGCCGCCAAAGCGCGCCGCCTTCGATTCCAAAGGCAATGCGACAAAGGCCGCGGAGGGTTTCGCCAAATCCCAAAATGTCCCGCTCTCGGAGATTAAGGTTGAAGAAGCGGCGGCGCTCGGTGCGGCGGCAAAAGGGAAAAAAGGGGAGTATCTGGTCCTGCGGAAATCCAGGCCGGGGCAAAGCACGGCAAAATTACTTGAAACGATCCTGCCGGAGATCATCGGCGGCTTAAGTTTTCCCCGGTCGATGCGCTGGAATGACAGCGGGGTTGCCTTTGTCCGGCCCGTCCGCTCGATTCTGGCGATTTACAACGGACAAGTTGTTCCCTTTTCGTTTGCGGGTGTTGCATCGAGCCAGCGCGCTTACGGCCATTCCATTATGGCCCCGGAGGGTTTTGAGGTTTCCGATTTTGAGACCTATCGCATGGAACTCTCGCGACGGTGCGTCATGATTGACTCGGAAGAACGTGTTCGCGTGATTAAGTCGCAAATGGAAGCCCTGGCAAAGGAGAAACAGGCCGATCTGGATTTATCCGATACGGCCTTGCTGTGGGACGCGGCCCACACTGTCGAATACCCCAAGGCGATCTGCGGGGATTTTGACACGGCGTTTTTAGAAATCCCCAAAGAGATCATCATCACGGCCATGGCCGAACACCAGGGCTACTTCCCGCTTTACCGGGGCAACGGCAAACTGCTGCCGCATTTTATTACTATTTCGAATGTTGAAAGCGGGGACATGTCCGTCATCCAAAGGGGAAACGAACGGGTGCTGCGCGCGCGGCTTCACGATGCCCGGTTTTATTTTGACCAGGATCGAAAACAACGGTTGTCCAACCGGGTTGAGGATTTAAAGCAAGTGATGTTTCAAGAAAAACTGGGTTCGGTTTACGAAAAAGTAGAACGGCTCAAAACCCTTTCAGCCTTTATCGCGGACACAATCGAGTGCACAAGTGAGAACAAGCAAGACCTTGAGCGGGCGGCGCATCTTTGTAAGGCTGACTTGGTCACGGGCGTCGTGCGTGAATTCCCCTCCCTCCAGGGGACGATGGGCCGGGTCTATGCCCAAAAGGAGGGCGAACATGAATTTGTGGCGCGGGCCATTGAAGAGCACTATTTACCCCGACACGCCGGGGATCGGCTTCCCGTCGTCCGGAGTGCGGGGGAAATACTGGCCATCGCCGACAA
>JBHHXB010000008.1:0-23098 GCA_046756825.1 Nitrospiria bacterium
GCGCAAAGAAGGAACGGAGCGGCCCTTTTCGAGCCCGCTGAACAAGGAATATGGTACGGGGCGTTATGTTTGCGCGGGCTGTGAGCTTGCACTTTTTACTTCGGAGATGAAGTACGACAGTGGCACGGGCTGGCCCAGTTTTTTTGAAAGCATCCCGGGTCATTTGGAGACAAAGCTGGATTTCAAGCTCATCCTGCCTCGGACGGAATACCACTGTGCCCGCTGCGGCGGTCACCAAGGGCACGTCTTCGACGACGGGCCTCGGCCCACTGGAAAACGCTGGTGCAACAACGGCGTCGCACTGCGTTTTATTGCGGAGCAATCAAATTCATAGTTTGATCATTTCCGAAACATGCTCTTTCAGTCGAGACGCTCCAGCGTGTTCAGTAAATACACCCAGCCAATGTCGATCACCGTTGCATCGAGTCGGCCCTCCAAGGCCATGACCCGTCCGGCCATCACTTGAATCCCCTGTTTTTCGGTGACGAGATAACGCAGTCCCAGCATGGGCTGGACAATGCCGCCCCCGTCGGAGGCGATTCCCCCCCCGCCGCCCGCGCCCACCAGCAATTCCCCCAAAACAATCATATCCCGCGTCCAGTTTTTTTGAGCACCGAGGCCGAAAAGCCCCGTCGCATAGCCCCCGGCCCCGCCGCGATAGGCCGCGCCCGCCTGTCCGCTGAGATAAACAGCGGGTAAAATATAACGGTCCATTTTAAGCGAGAAAAGATCCACCGGGTCGTCCCGGGGCCCGGCCTTACGGAGACGGGACGAGGACACATACCGCAGTACGGAGGGCCGGAGCGCCCAGCGGCCTTGTTTAAGTGCTTGCAGGTCGAAGGCCGGCGCGTTTGAAGCGGGAAGCGCCATTTCAAGATGATATTGAAAGGCGGCCTTTGTCATTGTTGCGGAAAAGGCGCCGTCCAGGCCCTCCGCTACGCCGTAATCCAGCCCCAGGGATAAATCGGGCCTCATTTTGAAAGCAAGACCACCGGAACCTTTGAAAATCACCCCGCCTCCGGTATCGACATTGCCACCGCCCGCGCCGCCGACCGCGCCTTTCAAGTGCAGGGCCAAGCGCTCGTTCAGGACAAACCGCGCGCCCGCACCGCCCAGAAATTCGGCGTATCCGTCGGCGTTGCCCCGCATTGCGCCCGCGGATTCGATGAATGCAAAGTAGGATGCGCCGAGAAAGCGCCCTGCCTCGATGCCGATCAGCCGTGTCTTGTCTGATACGGGCGAACCAACGGTGTTTTTTACGCCAGAACGCGGATTGTACCACTGAACGACCGGGGCGATGTAAAACCGGCGCCACACCAGGGCCGCCGTGTCCGCGTCCTCAATCGTCCCTTCCACGAAAACCAAGGGCATGGGGATATCGATTTGAATGCCGACCTGGCTGCTGTCGATTTCCCCGTTTGGAAAGCGAACACGGCTCGCCATGAGGCCCGCCGAAAAGGTCTCAAAATCCCGCAGCACCGATATATGGGGCCGCAGCATCAGACCACCCCCCTGCGGGGCGGCATCCCCGCCGCCGCCGCCGACAAAGAAACCCGCTTCCAAGGCCCACCCGGCCCGTTGTAACCGGGTGTTCAGTGCGAGACCGCCGGTGAAGAAGCCGCCCCGTTCCCCCTCAACCGCACTGTAAACACCCAGGCCTGCCTCAAAACGCAGCGGCCCGCGCCATTCTTGGTCAACGAGCAGGCTGGTGCCGAGCAGACCCATTTTTTCTCCGGCGGGCAGCGTGAGCGCATCATAGGTCAAGCGGAAACGGGTGTCCGCGAAGGAAAGCCCGGCGCGGGCTTCACCCGCGCCGGAAACCGGCATCAGCAATAAAATCAATACAAACGGACGAAGCCGTTTCATCGAAGAATCATCCTTTTTTCGGGCTGTGGACATTTTCGGCGAAAACTAGCATACCGTGGGCATATTCTCAAAGCCGGGACAAAACGGAATGATCAGGGGCGATCAAAACTTGACTTCTCACCGCGCGGTCATGCCATAATCCCGCCCATGTCCGGGCAAGGAAATCAAGCACAGGAAAACACCGTCGACTGGGACGAAATGGCCGCCGTCTTTGACCGCTGGCTGCCCTATATCCAACCTGTGGCGGAGGCCCTCATCGACATGGCCAGCATCGCCGAAGGCCACCATATTTTGGATGTCGCGGCGGGCACGGGCGAACCCGCACTCACCCTGGCCCGGCGGCATGGGCATCAAGATATTTCTGTCATCGGCGTGGACGGTGCGGAGGCCATGGTCACCCGCGCCAATACGAAGGCGCGGCAGGCGGGTCTGTCTTGTCTCACCTTTCAACACATGAAAGCGGAGGCGCTCGATTTTGAAAACGCCCGCTTCGACCGGGTCATCAGCCGTTTTGGCGTCATGCTCTTCGACGATCCCGCCCGCGGCCTCGATGAAATGCGCCGTGTTTTAAAACACGGCGGGAAAATGGCCCTCGCGGTCTGGGGCGAATTTCAAAACATCACATCACTACACTTGGTGTGGGACATTTTGACCACGGCCATGCCGGAGGACAAACGGCCACCCTTGCCCCGGATCGGGAGCCTCGGCGCGCCCGGTGTATTGGACACCCTGCTCGAAGAGGCCGGATTTGAGAATTTTGAAATCACCCCCTTCAATGTCACTTATCGCTTCGACGACTTCGAATCGTACTGGAAAATCAGCACGGAGGCAGGCCTGCTCAAAGACCCGCTCGACACTTTCACCCCATCAGAGCAGGACGCTCTAAAACAAAAAGTAAAGACGCGTACAAAGACCCATTGCGAAGACGGGGTGCTCGTCTTTCAAAACGAGGCCCTCCTGGCCCTCGCCGTGAAGTAATTTTCAGAGTTCGTTCAGACGGTTTTTATCGGTCCGCTTTGATTCGGCTTCGGCTTGATCAGCGCTAAAAAACCCGCCGAAGCCATGCCGGACGCCCCGAAGACCATGCACATGACCATGATTTGATAACGCACCGCGATCAGGGGCGAGACACCGGAAAGGATTTGTCCCGTCATCATCCCCGGCAGAGATACCAGGCCTACGGCGAAAAGGGAGTTGGTGATGGGAATCAGCGAGGCCCGAAGCGCCACGCCCCGGGCCGCCCGGTAATCAGCGCCCCGGTCCAGTTCGGCGCGCATTCTTTCGGAGGCCAGCGACACGCTGTTCATCGCCTGGGAGAAAATCATGCCCGCCAGCGGGATCATGTAGCGGGGCGCGTACCAGGGCGAAAGATCCAGCACCCCCTGTGTCACGAGCGCCAAGGTCAGTCCACCACCCAGCAAGATGGATGAAAAGGCCTTGAGAAACAAATGTTTGCGCTCAAGCTTCATCAGGCGCAGTGAGATCCAGCTTGAAGCCGTGACCATGACCGCCAAGACGAGTACCACGACGGCGGCGCTGTCCGACTCGAAAATAAAGGTCAGAAAATAGCCGACCAGCAATAATTGGCCGAGCATGCGGGAGATGGCGTAAAGAGCGTCTTTAAAATCCAGGGCCCAGCGGTAATAAATCACGACAACGGCGACGGCCGGAACAAAGGCCAGCGCGAGTTTAAAAAACGGAATGAGCTGTATCGTGCCGTTCATGGATGCTTTTTTAGATGTCAGGCGAGGCGCTTGATCATCCGCTGGTGGAAGATGCCGGCTTCCATAAACGTATCCCCGGCGGCCACATACCCTAGCGCTTCGTAAAAAGGGATGACGGCGGCCTGCGCGTGCACCATGACCTCCGTCAAACCCGCCGACTGCGCCTTGGCCTCGAGATGTTGCATAATCATGGTACCCAGCCGATGGCGCCGGTACGCGCTTAAGACGGCGACTCGCCCGATTCTGCCCTCGGAATCCAAGCGCCCTGTCGCGGCGGGAATGTCGTTGACGAAGACGACGGCGTGATGGTGCCGGGAGTCGCGCCCGTCGTGCTCCAAATGTGTGGGAACACCTTGCTCTTTGATAAAAACCGCCTCACGGACACGCCGCGCGGCCTCGCCCAGCGTCTCCCAACAACCCTGCACCGTCCGATAAATCATCAATTTAGCGGTCTCCAAGCAAGATCGCCATCGCCCTTCCCAGCCGTTTTATCCCGGTTTCGATGGTGACCGCGTCCACGCAGGAATAGTTTAGACGCAGCGTGGTGACCCGCGACTGTGGTATATAAAAAGGATCTCCCGGCACAAAAACCACTTTATCTTTCAGGGCGTGCTCAAACAAATCCAGCGCGGCGATTTTCTGCGGCAGCGTCACCCAAAGAAACATCCCGCCCTCCGGATTCGTGGAAGACACTCCCGGCGGAAAGTAGCGGAGCATGGCCTTTCGCATGATCTCCTTTTGCGCGCCGTAGGCTTCGGCGATTCTCGCGATGTGGGCATCCGGGTTGTTTCCCGACAGGTATTGATAAAGGATACACTGCGCGAAGGGGTTTGTTTGAAGGTCGGCGGCCTGCTTGGCGATTACCAGGGGCCGTATCATCGCCTCCGGCGCGGCGATCCAGCCAATGCGAAGCCCGGGCGCAACAGTTTTGGAAAAGGAGCCGAGCAGCACTGTCCGGTTCGGGAGAAACGATTGGAAGGACGTATTGCGTTTCTTTGTAAAACTCAGCTCGCCGTAGGGGTCGTCTTCGATCAAAATGGTTGCCGTTTTTTCGATCAGTCTGGCCACATCACGCCGGTTCCGCTCCGGATACGTAATACCCGAGGGATTTTGAAAGTTGGGCACGGCGTACATGAGTTTCGGATGTTCACGCCGCAATACGGTGTCCAGCCGGTCGGTGTCCATCCCCCGCTGGGAAACCGGCACGGGCAGAAACTTCGCGCGATACAGAGCGAAGGCTTGTATCGCGCCCAGGTAGCCGGGTTCCTCGATGATCAATGGGTCGCCGTTGTTGAGCAGGATTTTCCCCAGGAGATCGAGTCCCTGCTGCGAGCCGCCGGTAATCAAGATCCGCGTCGCCGGTATGTCCAGCCCCCTTTCCTTGTAGCGGCGGGAAATCCACTCGCGAAGCGGCCCGAATCCCTCGGAGGCGCTGTACTGCAAAAGATCGCTTCCGTAGCGCGCAAAGGCCGTGTCCGTTGCGGCCTGAATCTCCTTCACCGGAAAGAGATCCCGGTTCGGCAGCCCCCCCGCGAAGGAAATCACGCCCGGCATGAGAGCATCCTTTAAAATTTCACGGATAAAAGACCGGGGCACATTTCTCATCCGGTCTGAAAAAACAGTGTTCATGGAGCCCCTTCGATTCGACCGCCGATCACAACCTGTACCGGCGTGCAGTATAAATGACTTGAGCGGCGCTTTTCATTATGAATCGACGTGACATGCGGACGAGCGTTGTTTTTTCGGAGGTTGATTGGTCACTATCGTGGGATTAAGGATGGCGCTTGGGGGGGCAGGTTTACTTCAGTGGGCTTATTTTCTGCAACTAAAACAGAACCGGGGGGACTTTCAAAATATCGACTTGTCTCAGGCGAGACAAGTCCTAGCCATTGACAGCGATTTCGTAGACTTTTCTTAAGGCGGGGAGGTTGAACTCAATGGCCGTGTGATCCCGGCCCTGTATTGTTTCTTTTCGGTTATCATCCCGGCTGACCGTTTTGGAATACTCGATTTCGACACGCATTTGCCCGCGGCTCGGCGCCCAGCCCTTGTAGCAGTAACGCCGACGCCGACCCTCGCGGACCGCCTCGCTTCGCTCGTAAAGGAGTCCACCCCACTCAAATTCCTTGACGGAATTATAGGTGCCTTTTTTCCCAAGCCGGATGACCACGGGTTCCCCCTCGCCACAGCCGCCGCCGAGGGTGTGCAGGTTTCGGCAGGTCGGGAGGTTGCACGGCAGCGAATCGAAATACGGCTTCCAGCCGCGCCCCCTATTTCGATGATAGAAATAAAGCTGGACCTTGCCTTTCTCCGACACGCTTCGAATGCCCTGAAGATAGACGGTGTTCTCTCCACGATTCACGATGCGGATGGTCACGGGATTTGTTGCCCCTGGCAGTGTTTCGGAAACCTTTGGCCGGGGCAAAATGAGGCCTGTCCGCGTCGCCAGTGGGGATGCCTCAGTATTTTTATTGTGAAAATCCCCCGCCGAAATTATCGGGAAAATGAAGGCGAGAAGTGAGAAAAACGTGGTTTTCATGACCGAATCCCTCTCAGGATTATCCCATGTCCTGTGATGATTATACCCATAATCCAAGGGTACCCTCAAGGTGCGTATCGGTCAATTCTGAGTCTCATGTTTTTTCGAGTCCTTTTAACCCGGCGATAAAATGAAGTTGATCGCGCTTTTAGCCGAATTTAAACGCCTGTGCATGATGTTTAAATACCGTCCCGCTTTTATTGACCCCCAATAGGTCCTATGCTACTGTTCGTCCTTTTTAGTGGAGCATTCGCTCGCATGTCAGAGGGTGACTTTTTAAAAATAACGGGACTTTCAAAAAACTTTGAAGGGGTTGCGGCGGTAGCGGCCATTGACCTCGTGATTCAGAAGGGGTCCGTTACCAGTCTCATCGGCCCGAACGGCGCGGGAAAGACCACCTTTTTCAACTGTATTACGGGGATGATTCCCGTGTCGGCGGGCTCGATTTTTTTTCAGGGCGAGGACATCAAGGGATTAAAACCCTTTGAAATCACACGGCGCGGCGTGGCCCGAACCTTTCAGAATATCCGTCTTTTTTCGGAGATGACTGTTTTGGAAAATGTCATCGTCGGCCAGTACCGGCAAAGCGCTGAGCATACGGGGCGGACATTCCTGAGCGCGTTGCTTCACGGAAAAGGCTTCAAACGGCAGGAAGAAAAAATGCGGCGCGCCGCGATGGACTTGCTTGATTTTGTCGGTTTATCCACGCGGTGCGATGTCCCCGCGCAATACCTGGCCTATGGAGATCAGCGCCGCTTGGAAATCGCCCGGGCCATGGCTTCCGAACCGGCGCTATTACTGCTTGACGAACCTGCTGCGGGGATGAACCCCCAGGAAACGCAGGATTTGATGTTGCTGGTCGGCAAGATTAAAGCGCGCGGCATCACGCCCTTTTTAATTGAGCATAATATGCAGATGGTGATGGGCATCTCCGATACTATTGTTGTTTTGGATCACGGCGAAAAGATCGCCGTCGGCACGCCCGCCGAAATCCAAAAAGATCCGCGTGTGATTTCCGCCTACCTGGGCGGGGCCGCCGTATGAGCATGTTTTCTGTCAAAGATCTCCATGCCGGCTATGGGGCCGTCTCCGTTTTAAAAGGCGTGTCGCTTGAAATCAACGAAGGAGAAGTCGTGGCGATTATCGGGGCCAACGGCGCGGGAAAAACCACGACCTTGATGGCCATTTCCGGCGTGGTCTCGCGGCAGTCCGGAGGCATCTTTTTTTACGATGAAGAGATCACCGCTCTCCCGCCGCATCAAATTGTTGAAAAGGGCATCTGCCACGTGCCGGAGGGCCGCCGGATTTTTCCCCGGCTTTCGGTCGTGGAAAATCTGGAAATGGGGGCCTATCTTCAGCCGGACGCTGTCCAAAAGGAAGCCGATTTGTCTTCTGTCTTCTCCTTTTTCCCGCTTTTAAAATCACGTGCAGCGCAGCGGGGCGGGACTTTGAGCGGCGGGGAGCAGCAAATGCTCGCCATTGGCCGCGCGCTGATGTCACGTCCGAAGCTGCTCTTACTGGACGAGCCTTCATTGGGGCTTGCGCCCTTGATGGTCGAAAAGATTTTTGAGATGATACGCAAAATCAGCCAACAGGGGACGACGATTCTCCTGGTGGAGCAGAATGCCCATGCCGCGCTGGACCTGGCCGACCGTGGCTATGTGATGGAAACGGGTCAAATCGTGCTGAGCGGCGAGGCCGATCACTTGCTTAGTCATCAAGCGGTTCAGCACGCCTATCTCGGCGCGGGTTTTTCAAGTTGAGGCGCATTGACGGTTTGCGGGAGAAAACAGATGAAGTACACGCCACTCTTTGAAGTTCATCAGCAGCACGGGGCGAAACTCGTTTCCTTCGCCGGATGGAATATGCCCTTGTCCTATTCCGGCGTGACCGACGAGCATTCCACCGTGCGTCATGCCGCGGGACTGTTCGATGTCAGCCACATGGGGCGCTTCATTCTCTCCGGACAAGGGGCGGAGGTCTTTTTGGACAATGTAACGCCGGGGCCGCTCCTCAAATTACCGCGCGGCGGCGCGCTTTATTCGATGCTGCTGAATGAGGCGGGCGGCATCCTTGATGATATCTATATTTATAAGAAAAAGGCCGATCATTACATCCTGATCGTCAATGCGGTCAATCGCCAGAAAGATTTCCAATGGCTGAAGGCACATCTTGCGAAGGACGGTCCGCAACTCACGGACATCACCGAAGAGACCGCCTTAATCGCGCTTCAGGGGCCGCGTTCCTGGGAGATCCTGCAACAGATTATGCCCTTTTCAAAAACTGAAATCGCGCTTCGAAAATTTGTCGAGGTCGAACTGGTCCCCGCCCGGGGCGCGACCGTACTGGTCGCGAGAACGGGCTACACCGGCGAAAAGGGCTACGAAATCATCATCCCCGCCGAACGCGCCGTGGCCGTTTGGAACGCCGTCATGACGGCCGGCACCGATCTGGGGATCAAGCCCGTTGGCCTGGGCGCGCGCGACACCCTGCGGCTCGAAATGGGTTATCCGCTCTACGGGCACGAAATGAACGAAAAAACCACGCCTGTCGAGGCCTCGCTCTCGCGCTTTGTCGATTTTGAAAAGACATTCATCGGAAAAGCCCGCTTGCTTGCGCAACAAGAAACAGGGGTGCAACGCAAACTCCTCGGGCTTGAGCTCCTGGTGCGCGGCATCCCGAGGGAAGGACATCTCATTTATTCCGATCAGAAAGAGGTCGGGCGTATCACCTCGGGCAACTACGCGCCCTCGCTTAAAAAAGGCATCGGCATGGGGTATGTGGACCTGTCCTACAGCGAGGTCGGCGGTGAACTGCTCGTCGATATTCGCGGCAAGGCCTCGCCCGCCGTCGTGGTCGCAACCCCCTTTTATCGTAAAAAAAGATAAGGACACTGGATGGAATACATTCCCAAAACACCCGATGAAGAACAGAAAATGCTGGAGGCTATCGGCGTCGCCTCTTTTGAAGACTTACTGGAAATCCCCGAGGCCTTCCGTCTTAAAGCGCCCCTGGATCTGCCCGCGCCGCTGTCTCAGATGGCGCTCAAGCGGGAGATGCTGGCCTTAAGCCGGAAGAATCGCGACACGACGACGATGCTGTCCTTTTTAGGCGGAGGAAGCTACGACCACTTCATCCCCAGCACGGTGGATCATGTTTTGAGCCGTTCGGAATTTTATACGGCCTACACCCCTTATCAGGCGGAGCTGAGCCAGGGACTGCTGCAAACCATTTACGAGTATCAGACCATGATTTGCCAATTGACCGGCATGGAGGTCGCCGGGGCTTCTCTGTACGACGGCGCGTCGGCGCTGGCCGAGGCCGCGCTCATGGCCATTCGCATCACTAAACGGGGTAAAATCCTCGTGGCGCAATCGGTCCACCCCCACCATCGTCAAGTTATTGCGACCTATCTCTCCGGTCTGCCGGGAGCCTCTCTTGAGGAAATTCCCTTTGAAAACGGGCGGGTTTCTCTTGAGGCCCTGGACAGACAAACCGATGAAAACACGGCGGCGGTCTTGATTCAACATCCCAATTTTTTCGGGCAACTGGAAGAGATGGATGAGATTGAAACAATGACGCACGCCAAGGGCGCGCTGCTTGTCATGAGTGTCGATCCGATTTCGCTGGGGCTTTTAAAAACCCCGGGGGAGTTTAATGCCGACATCGCGGTCGGTGAGGGACAGGGCATGGGCAATGCACAGAGTTTCGGCGGCCCCTACATGGGTTTTTTTGCCACGCGCAAAAAAATGATTCGCCAATTGCCGGGCCGCATCGTCGGCGCGACTACGGACGCGGCGGGCCGGGGCGGTTTCTGCCTCACGCTGCAAACCCGGGAGCAGCACATCAAGCGGGAGCGGGCGACCTCGAATATCTGTACCAATCAGGCCTTGAACGCCCTCGCCGCGGCTGTGTATCTCGCCACGGTCGGGAAGCAGGGCTTGAAGGAAGTCGCCGGTCTTTGTTTGATGAACGCCCACGCCGCGAAAGAAAAAATCACCGCGCTGCCGGGGTTTTCCGCCCCCTTCGACAGCCCGTTTTTTAAGGAATTCGTCATCAAAACAACGCAGCCCGCAGCGGCCATTTTAGCCGCCCTTTTTGAACGCGGCATCTTCGGCGGCATCGATCTCGGGAAATATGACCCCGCACTTGAAAATCACCTCCTGATTTGCATGACGGAAAAACACACTGAGGAAGATATCGACCGCCTGGTGGAAGGACTTGCCAGGGCCTCGGATGTGGGCTAATTGTCATCCACTCAAGGATACTTTGAGCCGATTGCTTTTATGCCGGTCTTATGATTCACTGATGATGACAGATGCGAAGACGTAATTTGAAAATACATTTATTCGTCAAAATGACCGCTGTCGTCGCATTGTTGCTGCCGATGCTCTTGCTTCCGATGCTGCACCACCACCCGGCGCACGGTCACGGGCATGGCGATAGAGACGCGCACCTTCACCCTGCGCCGCTTCATGCCGATTTCTTTCCAGAGACGGCCCACGGACACACGCATCAGGCGTATCCGCAGACAGATGAGGGGGATCTTGTGTCTTCGGTCAATGCCTCGCATCCCGCGTTTTTCCAAGTCAATCTGCTGTCTCCGCACCTGGGACGATCCCTTCAATCCGCCTCTGTTTTAAAGAAACAGGTACTTGTTTTCAATCGGGTCTTATCCCAATGCCCCATATTATCGCTGTTTCAAACGCGATCACTGTCGCACCCAGATCCACCCCTGCGGCAGGCCCTGCGTTTTTCACCCCCGGCACTTCGCGCCCCGCCCTCTTTCTCATAACTTTCAAGCCTCTTGAAGTCATCTATTGCTGTAATGGGAGCCCTTTTTCGTCAGGGAAACAGCTCTTTTTTTTTGCACGCCGCTTGTGACGAACATGCGGCTGTCTCAGGAATTTTGAAGAAAGGAAGTCAGAATGCGAATTAAGAAATGGAAGATGACCATAGCCCTGTTTGCGCTGATCCTGATTCCGGTGCTTGCGCAGGCGCACGGGATTTCTGAATCGGACAAACAGGCGATGATTGAGGGCGGCTACCTTCAATATATGTGGCTTGGCGCAAGTCACATGCTGACCGGCTATGATCATCTGCTCTTTATTTTCGGGGTGATTTTTTTTCTGACCGGGTTTCGGGATATCGTCAAGTTCATCACCGTTTTTACTGTGGGGCACAGCCTGACGCTCATCTTCGCCACGATTTTTGGCATCTCGGCGAACTACTTTCTTGTCGATGCCGTGATCGCGCTCAGTGTGTGTTACAAGGGCTTTGATAATCTGGACGGCTTTCGAAAATACCTGAAGATGTCTTCCCCGAATCTCTTGTGGGTCATCTTCGGTTTTGGCCTGATTCACGGTTTTGGGCTTTCAACGCGGCTTCAGCAATTGCCCCTGGGAGACAGCGGTCTGATTTTTCGTATCCTCTCTTTTAACGTCGGGGTGGAGCTGGGGCAGATCACGGCCCTGACGGTAATGCTGGCGCTCATTATCGGGTGGCGCCGCTCCAGTTCCTTCAATCAATTCAGCACGGTTTCCAATGCGGGCTTGATTGTCGCGGGGGCGTTTTTATTTTTGATGCAGATGCACGGGTATACCCACACCACGGACCCCGACAGCTTTGGATTCAGTACCGACAACCATTTTCACGAACACAAACAAATGGAAGAAAAAATCATCGAACAACAACAAAATCGTCACGACTCAATATTTTAGGAGGATCACATGAAAAAAATATCAGCCGTTTTATTTGTTTTATTCGCGCTTTCAACGCCGGTGGTTTTCGCCGGTCCCGGCAGCGATCACTCGCATGAACCCGCGCCACCCATTTCAAAGGACGAAGCCCTCAAGACCGCAACCAACATCGTGTCCAGCAACGTCAAAAAAGGAAATCTGGCTCAATCCTGGGGAGCCGTCAAACCCGCGAAGGTCTTTCAGAAAACCTTCAAAAGCCAGCCGGAATGGGTGATCACCTTTGACAACGCCAAGGTCGAAAACAAAGACAGGCAAACCCTGTACATTTTTCTCAGTCTCTCCGGCCATTACCTCGGCGCAAACTTCACGGGAGAATAAGTGGCTTAAGGCACGATTGATAAAATCAGGAGTATCCTGACTTGGTTTAAGTTTCATCATGAAAACGAGCCTGTGTTGTGGTTTTTAGATTGAGCTGCCTGGCAATGATCCCTGAGTTGACAAACTTGATGTGAAGGTTTAGATTTGCCCGAATTTAAATGGCCCTAACCTGAGTGAGGAAAATATGGATTTGGAATATTTAGGTGTTCTGGAGCAGCGGGTTCAGGACGTGATTGAGCTGCTTCGGGAGACAAGGCGGGAGAAGCAGAACTTAGAACTTGAGCTGGCCGAGCAAAAGCAAGCCTTTCAACAGTTGCAGCAGGAGCGCGGCGAGGTCCGGCAGCGTGTCGAGCACATTTTAGGCAAGCTGAATGACCTGAATCAGGGCTCGGAAGCCGAACTCGTCAACCAGGGGGCGGAAGCCGGAGGTGAGCAAGAAACTTCATATTGAAATTTTGGGTCGTCAGTATGACCTGAAAGGACAATCCGATCAAGACTACGTCGAAAAGCTGGCGTCTTTTGTGGACGGGAAAATGCGCGAGATGTCCAGCCATTCGCCGGGCAGTCCCTACTCCAAGCTGGCCATCCTTTCCGCGATCAATATTGCCCACGAGTTGTTCCAGCTTCAGCAGCAACAACAAGAGATGAACGCCACGGTGGACAACGCGACCCGCGCGATGGTTGAAAATATTGAAGAAGAAGTCCGCGCTTCTCAATTAAAGTAAGTTGTTCGTTTTTTTATTTTGGGGTTAAGCCCGCCATTTCTTCCTTTTTATTCCGACCCTGTGTTATATTTGCCCGCGTTTTTGAGGAGCGGAGTCGCTTGACAGATGATCCCCTATCCCAATATCGACCCGGTGATTTTCCGCATCGGGCCGCTTGCCTTCCGCTGGTACGGGATGATGTACGCCCTTTCGTTCATTTCGGCGATTTTCATCATCCGGTATATTGCGCTTAAAAAAAAACTACAGATTACACACGAGCAAATCTCCGACCTGATGTTGTACGGCGCGCTCGGCGTCATTTTGGGCGGGCGGCTCGGCTATGTCCTGTTTTATAATCCGGGGTATTATGTTTCAAATCCCTCAAAGATCATCGCGGTGTGGGAAGGCGGCATGTCGTTTCACGGGGGATTGATCGGGGCGATTTTGGGCGGGCTCTATTTTTGCCGCCGGTTTAAGTTTCCCGTTTATTCCGTGGCCGATGTGGCGATTGTGAGCGCGCCGATTGGTCTTGCGCTGGGCCGGATCGGGAACTTTATGAACGGCGAGCTTTTCGGACGGGAGACCGATGTCCCCTGGTGCATGATTTTTCCCGCAGGCGGGGATGTTTGCCGTCATCCCTCGCAATTGTACGAGGCCGCCCTGGAAGGCGGCGCGCTCTTTATCATCCTTTGGGTGCTCTCCAAACGAGACCTCGCGCCGGGTGTGGTGTTTTGGACCATGATTTTGGGCTACGGCGTGTTCCGGTTTCTGGTCGAATTCGCGCGGGAGCCGGACGCGCATCTGGGGTTTCTTCTGGGTGCATTTTCGATGGGGCAGATTTTAAGCGCGCCGATGATCCTGCTGGGTGTTTTTATGATTTGGCGTTGTCGGCGGGTCGCGGAAGCGGTTTAAAAAATACCGGTGACGAGCCGGTTCACAATGGGCACGGTATTGCTCAGGGTAATCGAGAGCGCCGCCAGGAAGTAATATCCAATCAGCCACTCCACTCGAATGACGTACTTGTAGTCCATTCCAACAATGTGACCGGAGAGCAGTTTCTTTCTGGGACCGATTTTCATCAGCACCACCGCGCTGAACCAAAAAATATTGAAAAACCGCGCGATGGCATCACGTTGGGTTTCTTGCGTGGTGCCAGTGTAATATTTGGCGGGAAAGTCAAACAGCCTGAGCCGAAAGGCCTCATCCGGGTTTTGCGCGGCAGTCAGTCTGCCTTGAAAAAAGTAAATCAGGGTGAACACAAGATTGAGCCCGAGACACCAGCCCAAAATCCAGGTAATCCGCATTCCAAACCCGGTCGTCGTCCGCCAGATGATGTGCCAAGCCATCCACAATCCCTGCTTTGAAAACAAGGATGTATTTGCCGTGACTTCCCTCTTTCTTTTGAAAGCAATATCCTGGGCGTGGAAATGGGCTTCGTTGGCGTCATCTAATTGACTGTGCGCCCGAAAGTGGGATTCCAAACCGGTAAGCACTTTGGACAAAGGCTCCGTCCCGCCGATTTTTGCCCGCGCTTCTTTTTCGCCGTTCAAGCGTTCCTGATTTTCCGCTTCGATATCGAGAAAACTTTTGACCTGATCTTCGCTGTTATTGGCCCAGGCCTTCAGGGAGGGGAGCTGGTTCCAGTTTAAGATTAAATTATTGAAGTTGACATAGGAGAGCGAAAATTTTTGGTTTGTTCTTAGGTCCGCCGCCGTGAAATCGGCGTCCTGTTTGAAACGGACGGTATCGAAATCGGTTTGAAGTCTGAGTTTGGCTCTCAAAAAATAGGTGTTATTTTCAAAAGAGATATTTCTGAAAACCGCGTTCATGAAGATGGCGTCGGAAAAGTGAATTTCCCGTTCAAAAACAATGTCCTCAAAATGGGCGTCCGAGATAATTGCTTTTCTGAAATCCAGACGGCCGGGGACGAGCAAGGGGTTTTCCCGATTAAAAAAATCGAGCTGGCCGATAATCGCATCCCGAAAATCTACAAAACCGGTGATTTTAGCTGCGCGTAAAGACAGACGGTTTTTAAATACAGTCCCCTGAAAATGGATACTTTCATGCAGGGCGGCCCGGTTGAAATTGGCGCTGCTATGAAACAGGGCCGTCCTGAAATCCGCTTTTTCATGGAACGCTGTCCCGGATAAATCTGCTGTTTCCTCGAATTTGGCTTCTCTAAAGTCAGATACATTGTTAAAAGTCGATTGAGAGAGGTTGAGCGGCCCGTTGAAAGTCGTCCAGCGAAAATCCGTACTCTCCTCAAAAATGGTTTTTCCAAAGTCCGCATAGGCCTCGAACGCCGATGAAACAAAGGAGCTCTCTCCGAAAAAGCGTGCCTCGCGAAATCCGCTGTCCTCGTGAAATCGGGTTTTTTGAAATCGGGTTTTTTCAAAAAAGAAGGCTTCGTCAAATGCGGCATTCTCTATAAATTGACTTTCATCAAATCGTGATGTGTCAGCAAAGACGGCTTGATCGAAACTTGAATGTCCGTCGAAGGTGGTTTTCAAAAAGAATACGGGCTGAAAAAATACGGTTTCGGGTGCTGAAATAGCCTCTGACCCTTTCGGGTTTTGCTCAATAGTGGTGAGAAAAATAGAAATCCTGTTGCGGATAACGCGAAGCGGGCGGCCGCCGATTTCACCCAGGAATCGGCGCTTTTTTTTTGTGGACCATGTTTCAGGCAAATCATCGATTTTCAAGGCGACCAAGGGGAGTTTCTCAAAGTCCAGGCCGGATTGAATGACGGAGTCCTCGATTTCAATCGTGTTGTCGATTTTTTGGATGCCCTCAATGAGGTCGGCCCCTTGAATGAGATAGCCGCGCAGAGTTTCGCCTTTTTGTATTTTTGAGAGCAAGGCCGATTTAGAGAGGGGGGTCTTGCCCTCTTCGGCAAAAAGGACAGGGTTTCGCGGTGTCAAGAGGAGTGACACGAGTAGCAATAGAACGAAGCGTATTATTTTCAGGGACGGAACGCTCATTTATCCATACAACAAGGCGCAGGCCGCGACCGCGCCGATCAAGCCCGCGAGATCGGCCGAGAGACCCGCGGCCAGGGCGTGCCGGGTTTTTCGGACTTGAACCGCGCCGAAGTAGACGGCGAGCACATAGAAAGTGGTTTCGGTCGATCCCTGCAGCGTGCTGACGAGATAGCCGATATAGCTGTCCGGGCCGATGGCCGGGTTGTTGATGGTCTCCGCCACCAGGCCGTAGGCGCCCGATCCGGAGAGCGGCCGCATCAGGGCCATCGGCAGAGCCTCGGCGGGAAGCCCGACCAGTGTGGTGACCGGGCTTAGGACGCCGATGACGAGATCCATCACGCCGCTGCTTCGAAACATGCCGACCGCGACTAAAATCGCGACTAAAAAAGGAATGATTTTGATCGCGACCTGAAATCCTTCCTTGGCCCCCTCCACGAAGGTCTCATACACCGCGACGCCTTTCGCCACGCCGAAGCCCAATAACATCACGGTCAACCCCGGCACGACCCAGGGGCCGACGGCCTGACCGTAGATGACGGCGAGCGGGATCAAGAGCAACAGCGCCCCCAGCACGGCATAAGAGACGGTCTGAGAATAGGTTTTTTCTTCGGAGGCGGTGAGAACGTCTTGCGAGTCCGGGGGAGAGACTTGGGGCGGCGCTTCGTCCGGCCTGCCAGGACTGGACTCGTCTTTTGGGGGCCGGATGGGGAAAAACCGCTGGTAGGATTTCGCGGCGAGAATGGCTGCGGCGGTCGAGCAAAGCGTCGCGAAAAGCGTTGTCGCGAGGATGGCCGCCGGATTTTTGGAGCCCGCCGCCGCCCGTAGCGCGATGACGCCCGTGGGCAGCAGGGTCACGCTGGAGGTGTTGATGGCCAAAAAAAGAGCCATGGCGTTTGTCGCTGTACCCTTGACGGGGTTGAGTGTGTCGAGCGCCTGCATGGCGCGGATGCCGAAGGGGGTCGCGGCGTTGCCGAGGCCTAAGGCGTTCGCGGAGATATTGAAGATCATCGCGCCCATCGCGGGGTGATTTGGCGGAACATCCGGAAAAAGGCGCACCATCAGCGGCCGGACGACGCCTGCGATGATTTCAAGCAGACCGCCCTTTTCGGCGACCTTCATCAGCCCCAGAAAAAAGGCCATGACGCCGATGAGACCGAGCGCGAGTTCCACCGCGCTTTTGGCCGAATGAATCATGCCTTCTGTCAGGGCCTGCATCGGGGAAAGGGCCTCCGGTGTCAGGGCGGTCCACGTCAGCTGATGATAGCCTGTATACAGAAATGCAATGGAAATCAGCAGAAAAAAAATGCCGTTCACAATATGACGCCCTGTGGCACCGCGACCTTCATTTCTTTAAGATGGCTTCGACTTCCAGGCTGATTTTGACTTTGTTTCCCACGACGAGCCCGCCCGTTTCAAGCAGCTTGTTCCACACAATGCCGAAGTCTCTCCGGTCGATTTCGGCGGTTCCCGTGACGCCCCCGCGATGATTGCCCCAGGGATCTTTGATTTTCCCCAAAAGTTCCATGTCGAGCTCGACTTCTTTCGTAACCCCGTGCAGGGTCAAATCGCCGACGATGACGTAGTGGTTCCCCTTGCGGGATTTTGTCCGGGTGTATTTGAAGGTCATTTTTGGAAATTTCTTCACATCCAGAAAATCGGGCGCGCGCAGGTGCTTGTCTCTTTTTTCGTGATCCGTGTCAATGCTGGCGGGGTCAATTTCGACGACGGCCGTTTTGATATTGTCCTTTTCATCGACCTCGGCGGTTCCCGAGAACGTATTGAATTTCCCTTTCACGTTTGAAATGATCATGTGTTTGATGGAAAATCCGATATGCGTATGACCCGGGTCGATTTCGTAAATATCCGCGAACCCCGTCTGCGGAACGAGCAACAATAACAGCGTGATGATCCATTGTTTTTTGAACATCAAATCCTCCTCTTGGTGACTGGGTTGGTTGTCATTGACTGGCCATCAAAACAGAATGGGCATGCCCTGTTTCAAATTTTCCTTTTCCGAAAAGCCCGCTGCGACTTCGAGCACATAAAGCGCTTTTTTATGTTTTGGCCCGTATGTGGGACAGGGATCCGAAGTGCAGGGCGGCGTGTCTTTCGCGATGTGGATAATTTTTTTGTCCGGATTCATCCAGATGATGTCGATGGGGAATTTACAGTTTTTCATCCAGAAAGGATAAGGCCGGGCGGCCTCAAAGATAAACAGCAGGGCCCCGCCCTTTGGAAGATGATCGCGGAACATCAGGCCGCGCTCACGGGTTTCCGGGGTGTCGGCCACCTCCGCGCTTAAGACCGTGCCGCTCGGAAATGTGACCCGGCGCTCTCCCGAGGAAAACATGGAGCAACCCGGGATCAAAAAGATCAAAAAAAAGAAGCCGGCCCCGATGGTCTTAAAATATTTCATGCGGGATATCTTAGGGGATGAGAAAATAGGTGTCAATTTCCAGGTTCGCATGACGGGCATGAAAACCTGGTTAAAATACTGTGAATAATTTTTTCAGGTTTCGTACTTCCTGCCGAAAGAGGGAGCGTGACCATTGGACAGGATCGGGTCGTGTGTCCCGATCCGTGGTGACGGAGAGATCTTCGCCGATTTCGATCATGACCGCGCCCGCTTCATCCGTTCGATAGGCCGCCGCGCCGCGGGTTTCGTAGCGCTTGAGAATGTCCGGGTGGGGGTGGCGGTAACGGTTGTTCCGGCCCGCTGAAAAAAGGGCGATTTTGGGGGACACCGCCGCGATGAATGACACGCTCGATGAGCTTCGGCTGCCGTGATGCGGGGTTTTTAAAATGGTGCTTTGTAAAGTTGGCGTGTCCCTCAATATCCGCGCTTCGGCGGCTTCCTCAATGTCTCCCGTAAAAAGAAAAGAGACGGGTGGCTTGTCTTTGTTTTTACAGCTCATACGAAAAACAAGGGAGTGGTTGTTGGACTTGTTCGAGGTTTGAACCGCTTGCCCCGCGACTGGTTTCGAGGGATTGAATGATGAAAATGTGCAGTTCCCCATCGCGGGAAGGGGTTTTCTCGCCGTCATCACGCGGTGCGCCGCGCCGTTTTGATCAAGGGCCGTGACGAAATTTTGAAAGGTATCCGAGTCGTGCGCTCGGCCATTGGTCCAAACCGTGTTGACCTTGAAGTTTCGAAGGATGAACGGGAGGCCGCCGATGTGATCAAACTGCGGATGCGTCGCAATGAGGGTGTCGATGGTGCGAATCCGCCGCTGCCACAAAAAAGGCGCGACGGCGTATTGCCCGGCCCGCGCGCTGCCGCCGTCGATCAACATCGTTTGCCCGTTTGGAAATTCGACGAAGGCCGCATCCCCCTGTCCGACATCCAGGAAAGTGACACGCGGATTTTCCGGCGGGATGCGCAGCACACCCCGGCCGAGGAAGATCGCGAAAAAAGAAAAGGTGGCAATACACACCGCTTTTTGAGATTTTTGCGTGATCAGCATGAAAAAAAGGCTGCCGTAAAAAGTCAGGACCAACATCAGCGGCGGGGCTGCGAAATGGCGATCCGCCCCCGGAAGCGCGGCAAAAAACCGGGTGAGGCCTAAAAAAATCCCCCAAATCCCTTCATGCCATTCGGGAAAAAGAAAGGTGTCCGCACCGAGACTGAGAATGGCGCAGATGAGGGAAAAGGGGATGAAGAGCCAGCCTGCGGCGGGAGTGAGGATCACATTTGAAACAAAGCCGACCCAACTGAATTGATGAAAAAAATACAGCGTCAGGGGTGCCGTGCCGATGGCCGCACTCAGGCTGGTGAAAAAAACAAAAGACAGCGGTTTTATGAGCGCGGTTTGTATCCAGCTGGAAGCTGCTGTGAAAGGCGGGTCGCCGGATGCCGGATTTTGTTTTTCACGCCATGCGCTGAAAAGCAGGATGACGAGGACGGCTGTAAACGAGAGGAGAAATGAAATCTCAAAAACGGCGCGCGGGTGAGACAGCAAAATGAAGAGGGCGGCGAGCGCGAGACTGGTGCTTAAATCACGACGGCGTCCGATCCAGATTGAAAACAAGTAGATGAGAATCATGGTCAACGCACGCAGTGTGCCGATTTTTCCGCCCGCCAAAAAGGTGTAAAAGGTGACAGTCAGCGCCGTCGGGAGGGTCGCCCATTGCGTTGGCAGTTTTCGCGTTGAGAGTTTGATGAGCAGGTTTTCGGGCAGGCGAAGGATGAGCCCGCGGCTTCCCGTGAAAACGAAGAGGGCGATGAAGGCCAGGTGGGTCCCGGAGACAGCAAGCAGATGCGCGAGTCCGGCGTTGATGAATGTCTCCCGCGTTTCGTCGTTTAAATAACCGGATTCCCCAATCAGCATGGCCATCAACACGGAAGACGCGGGGGCGTTTACGGTATCGAGAATTTTGTGACGCAGGTCTTCCCTCCATCGGTAAATTGACTTTAAAAGCGGATTGCCGCCGTTTCCTGTTTTTTGGATGCCCTTGAAATCAGGCAGCCAGGCCATGCCGTCTCTTCCGATGCGTCGTTGATAGTCCGCATATAAAAACGTACCGGGGTTTCGATATTCACGGGGCCGCCGAAGACGCAGGGTCATCTCGAGTTGATCCCCGTATTCAAAGGGGATGTCTTCCTCGGAAATAAAAAGCTGGAAGGCGCCGCTGGCGGGCTGTGGCGTATTTTGAGAAAAAATGGCGAGCGCCTTCATTTGCAAGGCGACATAGCCGGGGGCGTGCCGGGGAGCCTCGGTGACTTGCGCCCGGATTTTGACCGGCCCTTGATCGAGAAAATGGCGCAGGTCATGGGCGAAAAAAGGTGTGGAAACAGTTTGATGCGTGAAAAAGCCGATCCCCCAAACGGCAATGAGCGACATCGGAATGAGGGTGCTTCGAAGAAAACAGCCTTCCAGAAAAATCAGGAGCAGGACGAACAAAGAGAGGGTAAGCGGAAAATACGAAAATGCTTCGCCAAAAAGAAGCCCGCCGATGAAGGCAAGAGTCAGGGCCACCAGCGGCTTCTTCCCCATTGACCTCTCCTGAAAATCGGTGCTCTATAAAAAACGATGGTGCAAGTGACACATGCGGGAAAGGCCTACTGCGTCGCGCCCGCGAATATCATGGCGAGAATCATGCCCACGAGCAGGACAATCACAATGCCGCAGCCCCAGCGATTGGTGGTGACGACATCCTTTTCAAATTCTTTTCTTCTTTTTTTGTACTTCGCCAAAAATGTTTACCCGATTAGAATCAAGCGCATCCGCTCAAACCGCGTCCATTGGCAGTTCGCCGAGGACAATGTCAAGGGAGATTTCTTTCCGGTTTCGAAACACGGCAAGCGTGACGGCCTCCCCCGGCGGGAAGCTGGAAACCACTTTTTTTAAGGTTTCCGAGTCGAGGATCTTTTCCTCGTTGACAGACAGCACGACGTCGCCTTCCTTGACGCCCCCCCGCATTGCCGGACTGTTAAATTGAATGCGGACGACGACAACGCCCTCCGTGATCAAAAGGCCGTGGCGCGCGGCGGTTCGCGGCGTGAGGTCCTGAACCATGATGCCGAGCCATCCTGCGCCAATCGGCTGAAATACGATGAATCCAACCCAAAAGAGGGCAGCGATGGGTTTCATTTCGTTTCTCAAGGCCGTGAATCGGTGGCATTATCGTCAAAGCGCCGCAAGGAAGTCAAGAATCTGCACAGGTTTTTACGACGCACAGCGTTGTTTCGGGGCCATAGGGGCATGGCCTTTTTATCCTTGAAGAAATAACCACGAGGACTGTCGAGACCAAAAGATCATTGAATTACAGACATTGCTCAAATATGGTTTATAATGAATAAACAAGGCGAAAAAAGCCTCCTCACCAGAGATTGACATTGATAGCCGGAACCCGGTAGGCTATCTGGCACTTTATTGAAGGTAATTCATTGGAAGTAAAGAGTTTTTCAGGAGAAATTCCCGTCGAGGAGAAAAAGGGCAACCTGTGGCGATGGCTTAAAATCGGCATTTGGGTGTCCCTGGTTTTACTGGTTATCGGTTTGTTCACCGCAGGAGGCGTGCTCTATTATTTTTCACAGGATCTCCCGCCCCTGGATTCCGCGGGGACTTATGTCCCCAGCCAGGCCACCCGAATCTATTCCGATAAAAACGAGGTGATCGGCCAGTATTTTATTGAAAAGCGGGTCTTTGTTCCCATCGAAGAGATGCCGAGGCATTTGATTCAGGCGATTTTGGCGGTGGAAGACGCCCGTTTTTACGAGCACAGCGGTTTTGATCCCATTCGAATTATCCGCGCTTTTTTGAAAAACATTGAAAGCGGCCAGATCCGGCAGGGGGCAAGCACGATTACACAGCAAGTAACGCGATCCCTGTTTCTCACGCCCGAGAGAACGATCCAGCGGAAAATCAAGGAGCTGATTTTATCCCGGAAAATGGAGCTGATGCTCACGAAGGATGAAATCCTGGAAATTTATCTGAATCAGATTTACTTCGGTCACGGGGCCTATGGGGTTCAGGTCGCGAGCAAAACCTATTTCGGGAAGAGCGTTTCCGACATTAGCCTGGAAGAAGCGGCCTTCCTCGCCGGCTTGCCGAAGGCCCCGAATAATTACTCCCCCTATCGGGACCCGGAAAGGGCCAAGCTGCGTCAGCGCGTTGTCTTGAAGCGGATGTCTGTTGAAAATTATATTACGGAGCAGGCCTACCGCGAGGCCTACGAAAAAGATCTCGTTTTTCAAAAACTCCACCCGAATGAGCGTTCGGCCCAGTATTTTAAGGAGTATGTCCGGCAATATTTGATTAACCGCTACGGGGATGACGTGGTCTACAAGGGCGGCCTCAATGTGTACACGACCTTGAATGAAGAGATCCAGCAGATGGCGGAGAATGCCATGCAAAAGGGCTTGCGGGATCTCGACAAGCGTCAAGGCTATCGCGGGCCGATTCGCATTTATGACCCGGATAAAGTGGAGGATTCAAAACCCGTTTATCGGGAACAGCCTTTTAAGGTCGGGGATTTTCACGAGGCCCGTGTGCTTTCCCGGACGGAAGAACACGCCGTTGTCGAAGTCGAAGGCCATGTTGGGAAAATATTACTGAAGGACATGCTCTGGGCGGCCCGGCAGTTGACGGGGCCGGACATCCGCAAAAACAGGAAGATCATCGAAAAACCGCGGCCGCGCCACATTTTAAAAGTGGATGATATCGTCCAGGTTCAGGTCAAGCAGGCAGCTTCTCAAGCGGCCCCC
>JBHHXB010000009.1:0-22406 GCA_046756825.1 Nitrospiria bacterium
CTGACGAAAAAATTCAAAAACCGTGTCTGTTTCATCGAGGGCTTCAGCGAAAAAAACGCCCGCCGCGTCTTCGCATCCGGCGATTTTTTCCTCATTCCCTCCCGATACGAGCCTTGTGGCCTGACCGATTTCATCGCTCAGCTCAACGGCAACATCCCCATCGTCCACCGCGTGGGCGGACTGGTGAAAACAGTGGACGGCAAAACAGGTTTTTCGTACCTGGGTGGTGCGGATGAGTTACTTCAAGTCATGAAACGCGCGCTGAAGGTTTACCGCAGTCCTGAGAAAAAGCAGCTTCGCACCATTCAGCGCGGGGCCTTAAAAAACATCCACACACATTTCACGTGGGACAAAGTGCTGGCGCGGAGCTATCTGCCTCTTTACGAGCGCGTCATAAAAAAGGCCGCGCCCACTTCGCCCCTCCCATAACGTGCTTGACCGGCCGCCATTTCAATGATTATCATGTTGCCGTCATGTGCAAGCACGCTTTACTGCTATCTTCCCTCTTTTTTTTCACCGGCCTTTTCCTTTCAAGTTGTTTCTTGAAAACACCGATCGAGCCCCCGCCGCCGGGCATGGTGGTGGTGCCCGCCGGGAAATTCATCCGGGGCAGCGACAAGGTGGACGAACATCAACAGGGCAACGAGCTGGGCACGCTCAAGCCCTGGTATCTGGATGAACACCCGCAGCACCTTCACCACCTCCCCCTGTTTTACATCGACCGCTACGAAGTCACGAATGCTGAATACAAACAGTTTATCGACGAGACACGTTCCCCGCCACCCGTTTATTTTTTCGGACGCGGCATCCCGCCGGGGCGTGAAGGCTACCCGGTGACGGACATCAATTGGTACGAGGCGGTGCGCTACTGCGAATGGCGCGGAAAACGGCTCCCCACAGAAGCCGAATGGGAAAAGGCGGCGCGTGGCGTTGACGGGCGCGAATTCCCCTGGGGCAATGATTACGACAAGAAAAAGCTGAACGCCGGGGATTCGGGCGTCGGTGATGTCGCGCCCGTCGGCTCATTTAAGGATGGCGCGAGTCCCTACGGGGCGTACGATCTGTCTGGCAATGTATGGGAGTGGACGGCGGACTGGTATCAGCCCTACCCAAAGGGCACCTACGAAAGCGATCTTTACGGTGAAAAACAAAAGGTGTTTCGCGGCGGTGGCTGGGGCGGCATCGGGCATTATTCCCTGCCCCTCTTTTACCGCGCGGCCTACCGCTCATCACTCGTTCCCGAAGAAGCCTACGCCGACCTCGGCTTCCGCTGCGCAAAATCGCCTTAAACGCAATCTTGCTTAAGCGACGATTTCCGTGCCCACGCCTTGGTCGGTGAAGATTTCGAGCAGCAGGGCATGCGGGACGCGGCCGTCGATGATGTGGGATTTTCGAACGCCCCCTTCCACGGCGGAAAGCGCCGCCTTCACCTTGGGCCGCATGCCGCCCTGCACCACGCCGCCCTTGATGAGTTGCGCGACGTTCTTTTTGGAAAGGGTGGGGATGAGCGCGCCCGAGGCATCCAGAATGCCGGGCACGTCGGTGAGGATGAGGAGCTTCTCTGCCGAGAGTGCGGCGGCCAGACTGCCCGCGACAAGATCGGCGTTGATGTTATAGGTTTTGCCCGTTTCGTCGGCCCCGATGGGGGAAATCACGGGAATAAAGCGGCCTTCGTCAAGGGTGTTCAAAATTTCGGGATCGACGGCGGCCACTTCGCCGACATGGTCAGAAGCCTCCTTCGCCTCGTCGAGCCGTCTGGCCTTGATCAAACGCCCGTCTTTTCCCGTCAACCCCACGCCCTTGCCGCCCATTTGATGAATCAGGGTGATGATCTCTTTGTTAATCGCGCCGGACAAGACCATTTCGACGATGGACATCGTCTCGGGATCGGTGACGCGAACGCCCTCGACAAACTTGGGCTCCATGCCGAGCCGCTTCATCATGCCGGAGATCTGCGGGCCGCCGCCGTGCACGATGACGGGATGCATGCCGACATACTTCATCAAGACAACGTCCTCGGCGAAGCGGCGTTTCAAGTCCGGGTCGATCATGGCCGCGCCGCCGTACTTGATGACAATCGTCTTCCCGAAAAAGGCCTGAATGTAAGGCAGGGCCTCGATGAGGACGTCGGCTTTTTTATTGAGCAGGTCTGCTTGCGTCATCGGCGCATCACCTGAAAAAGCTTACAAAATATAACGTGAAAGGTCGCTGTCTTTGACGACGTTGCCCATCCGCTCTTCGACATACCTGGCATCGACCACCACTTTTTTGTCTTCGAGCTCCGGAGCTTCGAAGGAGACATTGTCCAACAGCCGTTCCAATATCGTGAACAGTCGCCGCGCCCCGATGTTTTCATCCCGTTCGTTGACCCGGACGGCCGTCCCGGCAATGGCCTCGATGGCCTCGTCTGTCAGAATCAATTCGACACCCTCCGTCCCGAGCAGGCTGACATATTGCTTTTTCAGCGAGTTCTTCGGCTCGGTCAAAATACGGACGAACTCCCCCTTTCCCAGCGAATCCAATTCAACGCGGATGGGAAAGCGGCCCTGCAATTCCGGAATAAGATCCGAAGGCTTGGCTGTGTGAAACGCGCCCGCCGCGATAAAGAGGATGTGATCCGTCTTCACCATGCCGTACTTGGTGTTGATCGTCGAACCCTCGACGATGGGAAGCAGATCCCGCTGCACGCCTTCACGCGAGACATCCGGGCCATGCCCCTTTTCCCGGCTCGCGATTTTGTCGATTTCGTCCAGAAAGATAATGCCGGCATTCTCGACACGGCGAACGGCCTCGTGCACGACTTCGTCCATGTCGATGAGCTTCGAGGCCTCCTCCTGATTCAGCAGATTCAAAGCCTCCGGAATCTTGACGCGGCGCTTTTTCTTCTTGCCCGGCATCATGTTGCCAAGCATGTCGCGAAGATTCATCTCCAAATCTTCCATGCCGATATTCGAAATCACGCCGATCGGCGGCGTGGCCTTATCCGGCACATCCAGCTCCACGGAGCGTTTGTCAAGCTTGCCCTCCTTGAGCTGCGCCCTGAGTTTTTCACGGCTCTGCGCGTAGGAGTCGGGAGGCGTCGGCTGGGCTTCCCTGGATTCACTATAAACCCCTGTCGGCGTGGCACGGGCGGGCGGGGGAAGCAAGAGATCCAATAGACGGTCTTCCGCGAGTTTCGCCGCCTTTTCCCGAACCGTGTCGTTATGCCGGGCCTTGACCATGTTGACGGAAAGCTCCACCAAATCCCGGATCATGGATTCGACGTCCCGTCCAACATAACCCACCTCCGTGAATTTAGAGGCCTCCACCTTGATAAAGGGCGCGCCGGAAAGCTTGGCCAGCCGCCGGGAAATTTCCGTTTTACCAACGCCCGTCGGCCCCATCATGATGATGTTTTTCGGCAGGACTTCGTCTTTTAAGTCTTCCGGGAGGCGCTGTCTGCGCCAGCGGTTTCTGAGCGCGATCGCCACCATGCGCTTGGCCTGATGCTGTCCCACGATATATTTATCGAGCTCCTCGACAATACGTCGAGGAATCAGGTTCTCGTATTCTTCAATATTCATCATTCTTTCAGCACTCCCCTCATGCGCGGCGGGACCGGCAGTCTCTGTCCTTGCATCAAAGTTCTTCAACCACAATTTCGTCGTTTGTATAAATGCAGATGTCCGAGGCGATTTTCATGGCCTCCGTGACGATGCCGCGCGCATCCAGCGAGGAATGCGTAATCAGCGCGGTGGCGGCGGCCTGGGCGTAGGGCCCGCCCGAGCCAATGGCCACGATGCCGTTTTCAGGCTCGATGACGTCCCCCGTTCCCGAAATAACGAGGGAATGGTCCTTGTCGGCCACGGCGAGCAGGGCCTCCAAACGCCGGAGGATGCGGTCGGTGCGCCAATCCTTCGCGAGTTCGACGGCGGCCCGCGTCAGGTTTCCGTTGTACTGCTCCAGTTTTGCCTCAAATTTTTCAAAAAGCGTGAAGGCGTCCGCCGTGGCCCCGGCAAAACCCGTCAGGATACCTTCGTTGAAAATCTTCCGGACCTTACGGGTGTTGCGCTTTAAGACCGTCGCGCCGAGCGTGACCTGTCCGTCCCCCGCCATGGCGACATGCCCGTCGCGGCGCACCGAAATAATCGTCGTCGATCGAATCATACTTCTCCTCGAAACCAATTGAACCGCAGAACGTTTTTTAAGAAATCAATCAATGCCGTCCTAAGATAAGCATCTTCAAGGCATAAAACAAGGGGGAGGGAGAAAACGAAAGCATGAAGACCTTAGGTGACCGCCGGTTGATACAGGCAGGACGGATCCTCGGCCAAGAGGTCTCCCGTAAGCGCGTAGGCGCGGGAGCGGGAGCCGCCGCAAACATCGCGGTACTCGCAGCGTCCACAGCGCCCTTTGAGTTGATCGGGGTCTCTCAGCTGCTTAAAGAGCGGGCTTTCCCGGTAAAGTGCGGCCAGGCTGGTTTCCCGGATATTTCCCGCCGAAAGCGGAAGAAAACCACTGGGGTACACATCGCCGGTGTGAGAGACAAAGCAAAACCCTTTTCCCGCATTGATGCCCTTCGCCTTTTCCCCGAAGGCCCTGGCGGCGGACATGCCCCCCGCAAGCTGCGCGGGAATGGCGGAGCCGGAGTCCTGCGCCCTATGGAGAGACGGGGCGGCCCTGTGCTGCATAATAATGCGCCGGTAGTGCGGCGCCTCGGTGACCTTCAACAGAAATTTGGCCCGGGCCGCGCAGCGGTGGAGCTTGGTCAGCAAGTCCTCGCACTCGTCTGCGGAAAGCCCTTCGAGCCCGACCCCCCTTCCAACCGGCACGAGGACGAAGACCTCCCAAAACACGATGCCAAGCTGCTGGACCAGTTCGATCATCGCATCGGCGTCGGCAAGATTGTAACGTGAATAGGCCGTGTTCACCTGGACGGGAAGACCCGCCGCCTTCGCCCATTCAATGGCCCGGCGTGTAATCCTGTAGGTCCCGGGCACCTGCCTGAAACCATCGTGCAGGGCCCCGGTCGAGGCGTCCAGGCTAAAGGCGATTTGCGACAGTCCGGCGGTCTTCATTTTTTCCAGGATTTCGGGCGTGATGCTTTCGGTCGCGGCGGGAATGGTCGCCACCCGAAGACCGATTTTTTTGCCGTGGGCGATGAGTTCCAACAGATCGGGCCGTTTCAAAGGATCCCCGCCGCTTAAAACCACGACCGGCGTTCCCATATCACGAATGGCATTTAAAAGGGTCTTCCCTTCTTCCGTACTAAGCTCTTCGGGGCAGCGCTCGGGCATGGCCGAGGCCCGGCAATGCCGGCAAACCAGGTCGCAGGCCTGCGTCAACTCCCAAATCACCAGGAACGGGGTTTTTGAAAAATCAATTTTTGTGAAAGAAAGATCGGGGCTCTTCATCACGGGCCTTTATCTGTTATTTCCAATATTCATCAGGCAGGGCTTCCCTGTTTTCCTTTTTGAAAAAGGACAACGACATAGGCTCCGGTGAGTTGAATACCGCCCAGGGCCGCAAGATAAATCCCCGCGCCGCCGGAGTATTGATTCTGATAAAAACTGTAGAATTCCATTCCGGTGATAATGGTGATAAAGAACCCTGTAAACCCGTAAACCCAGTAAAGCTGTTCCTTTCTTCGGAGGAGCTCGTAGCAGATCGTCACAAATCCGATGATTCCAAGCACGAGCACAATTTTGCCGTCGATCATCTGAATCCCGCGCATGGCGATCACAAAAATTTTGGGTTCAATCCAGCTTAAAAAACAACTGGCGATGACGAGCGTCGTATTAAACAGAATATAATACTGCACAAAAAACCTCCCAATACGAACTAAAATAACATGGAAGAATATAAAAAAACGTGGGAAAATGCAAAAACAGTCTTGCCGGGAATACCCACCGGTTTTCGTTGACGATCCACAAAAAAGCTGTGTAAGATATTTTTACTTTTTTTAAGAATGACACCCTGATGTAAGACTGGAATCGGGCACGATGCCACAGCTTCCGCTTCACGCGCTCCATCAAAAGCTCGGAGCGAATTTCAAGACAGAATTCAACCGGGACATTCCGGCGGACTACGGCGATCCCCTTAAAGAATATCAGGCGGCCCGGGAAGACGTAGCCCTGGCGGATCTCTCTCATCAAGGAAAATTCATCGTTTCGGGTGCGGACGCCGCCGCCTTTTTGCAGGGCCTGATCAGCAACGATCTGTCGCTCGCCTCTGATCATTCGGGGATTTACGCCACCCTGTTGACCGCCAAGGGGAAGACTCTTTCGGATTTTTATCTTTTCCCGCTCCCTGAAGGCTTTTTGATGGAGGTCGACGGAGGGAACGCCGAAAACACCAAAAATCACTTGATGCGCTTTCGCTTGAGGTCCAAGGTCGAGATGTCCGTCCCTCCCTGGGGGATGCTCTTGGTTTCCGGCCCTTCTTCCACGAAATTGCTCGAAAAGGTCGTGGGTGTGCCGCTTCCCGAAATGACGGAGAAATTCTTTTTTGAAAAAGAAGTGGACGGGGCGCGCCTGATCTGCATCAAACGCTCGGTGACGGGTGAGACCGATTTTCACTTGTATTGTCCAGTCGATCACATCGAGGCCTTGTGGCGAAAATTTTTGTCCGAAGGCGAAGCCTTGAATATTCAGCCGGCGGGACAAACCGCGCTCGACGTGCTTCGCGTCGAAGCCGGAAAACCGAAATACGGAATGGAGCTTGATGAAGACACGCTTCCCGTTGAGGCCGGGCTTCAGGATGAGGCCATCAGCTACACAAAGGGCTGCTTTCCGGGGCAGGAAGTGGTCGCGCGCATCAAAACCTATGGGCACGTCAATCGGCTGCTGTCCGGCCTCATTGTTGACGAGGAGACGCTCCCTCACAAAGGAAGCGCGGTATTTCATGACGATAAAAAAATAGGGTGGGTAACGAGCGCCGTTCATTCGCCCCGCATCGGCAAGATCATCGCCATGGCCTATGTACGCCGGGAAGCGGCTACTCCGGGCACTGAGGCGCGTATTGACTTGGGGAACGGGAAGGATGTGTCGGCGCAGGTGGTTGCCCTGCCGTTTTATCAAAAACAAGATGAGGAGCACTGATGACGGAACAGGACGATGAGGTCACGGTTTTACTGGAATTTTCGATGTCACCGCTGACGAAGGGCGAGAGTGTCAGCAAATACGTTTCCCGGTCACTGGAGATTATCGACCAAAGCGGCCTGCCCTACCGGCTGAACCCGATGGGCACAGTGATCGAAGGGCCTTGGGACGAGGTGATGGGCGTGATCAAGGCCTGCCTGGACCGGATGCGGCAGGACTGCGACCGCATTTCAACGATTGTGAAAATCGACTACCGCAAGGGAAAGACCGGACGCCTGAGCTCCAAGATCGAAAGCGTGCAGCAAAAACTCGGGAAGACGCTCTCGACCTGAGTGTATTTAACGCGTTCCCTTGACCTCGTACTCTTCCGCTTCGATAGCCTGCGTGATCTCGGAAAGCGTGGTTTTTCCCTCATCGTAGGTCAGTCGGGCGGTTTTTTCAGAGAGACTGACGGAGACGTCCGAAACACTTTCAATGCCCTCCAAAACCTGGGCCACGGCGCGCACGCAGTGATCACAGGTCATCCCTTCAATATCAATAATCGTTTTTTGCATGATTTCCTCGTATCCTGTTCTAAGGCGTGACGGGCTCAATCATAGGTCAATAAAGAAAAGACGGCGTGGCCATTCAGTTTCTCACGGCCCTTGAGCCCGGGCAGCTCGATGACACAGGCCATTTCGACGATCTCCCCGCCCAAGCGCTGAATGAGTTTGGCGGTGGCCGCCATCGTGCCGCCCGTGGCAAGCAGGTCATCCACAATCAGCACCCGCTCGCCCGGCGATATCGCATCCTGATGGATACAGAGCGCGTCTTTGCCGTATTCCAAATCGTATTGCGCCTGGATTTGTTCCGCGGGTAATTTCCCCGGTTTTCGAACCGGGACAAAGCCCGCGTTTAAGCGCGTGGCAACCGTCGCGCCAAAAATAAACCCGCGTGCCTCAATGCCCACGACTTTATCAATTTGCCGATCAAGATAGGGGGCGGAGAGTTGGTCGGTCACATAGCCGGATGCCGCGGCATCGGACAAGAGCGTGGTGATGTCGTAAAAGAGAATCCCCGGTTTCGGAAAATCCGGGACCTCGCGAATGATGGCCTTCAAATCCATGCGTTATTCCCACGTTGGCTCACAAAATATCCTATAAAATTTCATCGGACTGAATGGCCTTTTCCGCGATAATGCTTCTCAGCTTCCGAAGCGCGACGGCTTCAATCTGCCGGACACGTTCACGCGTCAGCCCAAACACCTTTCCGATTTGTTCCAGCGTATTCGGATCGTCCCCCTGCAAGCCAAACCGCAACACAATGACCTTGCGTTCATTCGGGTTGAGCTTCGAAAGCCAGCAGGTCAGCCCTTCCCGGCGCTGCACGCCCTCCGCACGGCTCATGGGCGAAATTTGATTTGTGTCTTCGATGACGTCTTTCAACGAAATGGTTTTGCCTGTGGTAATGGGGCTGTCGAGGGAATAGGTTTTTCTCATCAAGCGCTGTATGCTGTCGATGTCCTTTTCCTTCATCTTCATTTTTTTTGAAATTTCAATCACTTCAGGCTCGCGCCCCAGCTCCTGCACCAAGTCGTCCAAGTGGGCCAGGTAGTGATTCACTCTCTCCACCACATGCACTGGCAGACGGATCAACTTACCCTGATTGATAATGGCGCGTTCGATGGACTGACGAATCCACCACGAGGCATAGGTTGAAAAACGGAATCCTTTCTCATGATCATATTTCTCAACCGCCTTAATGAGACCGATGTTGCCCTCTTCGATAATGTCCGAAAAAGGGAGCCCCCGGTTCAGGTAGCGCTTTCCGATGCTGACCACCAGGCGCAGATTGGACTCAATCATACGCTGACGGGCCGACTCATCCCCCTTTAAAATGCGCTTGGCGAGTTCGATTTCATCTTTGAAGGTTAAGAGGGTTGATCGGCGGATGTTTCTCAGATAGGACTTGACAGCATCGCCAGCCGGTTGATCCTGCTGTTCCGCCTCAGGAGCTGCAAGCGAGGTACTCTCTGTCTCTTCCTCGGTGTCCAACCCGGGCAGCGTCCCATCCAGGGTCTCAGTCTGGTCTTCTGCTTCCTCGTCGTCCTGTTCCCGAACCCATTCATCCACCATATGCACCCCTGTCCGCTTAATGTAGATCTCATGTAATGATCGAAAAAGTGCTCAAGTGCTTCGAGGCACTGTCCCACGACACCTCAACCGCGTCCACCCTGGAAAGTCTTGGCCCTTCCTGAAGACGTGAAATGAAAGGCTCGATCTGCTCAGGGCTTCCTTCAACGTGCACGGCCACGCGGCCATCCGCCAGGTTTTGAACGGTCCCGGAAAGGCCCAGCCTGACGGCGCAGTCCTGACTGAATTTGCGAAAGCCCACGCCTTGGACACGCCCGCTGACCAGAATTTGAGCCGCGGTGATGATATCTTTTTCTTCTTGTTGATGCTGCATGATCATAAAATGGTCGGGGCGAGAGGATTTGAACCTCCGACCCCACCGTCCCGAACGGTGTGCGCTACCGGACTGCGCTACGCCCCGACAATTAAGTTTCCATTTCTAAATGAAAGGCCTCCGCAACCGAAGGGTGCCGAATCCGGCCCTGATGAATATTCACGCCTTTCTGAAGTGCAGCGTCCGATGCTGCGGCTTCCTCAAACCCCAGTGCGGCGAGCTTTTGAAGATAAGGAAATGTTTCGTTGGCCAAGGCAAAGGTGGCGGTGGTTGGCACAATGCCCGGCATATTGGTCACACAGTAGTGAATCACGCCATCAATAGTGTAAATCGGGTCGGAGTGGGAGGTTTTTCGAGAGGTTTCAAAGCATCCCCCCTGATCAATGGCCACGTCCACAATCACGGCCCCCTTCATCATTTCAGAAACCATTTTCCGCGTGACCAGATGCGGCGCCTTGTCCCCCGTTTTTGATGCCGCACCGACGACGAGATGGCTGGTTTCAATCGCCTGCGCGACTTCTTCCGGATAGGACGGAAGCGTCGTGACCGCTCCTTTGAAAAAATCGTCCAAATACGACCGCTGCGCGGAGCTTTTGTCAAAGATAGTGACTTCCGCGCCTAGCGCCAGTGCCATTTGCGCGGCATTCTTTCCCACGATGCCGCCGCCGATCACCGTGACCTTTCCCTTCGTCACTCCGGCAACCCCCGAAAGCAATATCCCGGCGCCCCCGTGAATTTTCTGCAGATATTGTGCTCCGACCAGCACGGACATCCGGCCGGCCACTTCGCTCATGGGTTTGAGCAGCGGACGCCGACCGTCCGCGAGTTCGATGGTTTCGTAGGCGATGGCCGTCACGCCGCGCTCCTTTAAAAAATCAAGCAAGGGGCGGTCCGCCGCCAAGTGCAAATAGGTAAAGAGGATTTGATCCCGGCGAAAAAAGTCATATTCTTCCGGGACGGGTTCCTTGACTTTGATGATCAAGTCGGCGGTATTAAACAGCGTTCTTTTGGAGGGAGAAATTTCGGCCCCCGCTTTTTGAAAGGCCTCATCGCTCAGACCGCTTCCCTCTCCCGCGCCGGACTCGACCAAAATTGTGTGTCCGTCCCGGGAGAGCGCCGAAACGCCGACAGGAGTCATGCTTACCCGGTATTCCTGATCCTTGATTTCCCTTGGTACGCCAATCACCATACTTCAGCCTGATCAATACAATATCCGGCAAAACGACATCCGGTGAGTAGTAGCAGTTTTACGGCTTAAAGTCAATCGAATGTGTTGCCTTAAGGAGACAGTGCGCTCGTAAAGAACATTTCGACTCATCCGAGATATCAATAGTTTAGGTGCCGATGAGGTGACATGAAATGACCCGCGTATGCCGCGCACTCCGGTGCTCATACAGAAAAATCCCCTGCCATGTTCCGAGGAGCAGCGCGCCGTTTTTCACCGGGATCGAAAGCGAAACCGCCGTCAGCGCCGCGCGGACATGGGCGGGCATGTCATCGGGTCCCTCGGCCGTATGCCGAAAAAGCGGGTCGCCCTGCGGCACCAAGCGGTTAAAAAATCGCTCCATGTCCCGCAACACTTCGGGGTCGGCGTTTTCCTGAATCAGGAGGGAGGCGGAGGTATGGCGGATATAGAGTGTCATCAGACCCTCTACAAGTCCCGTGTCCGCGACCCAGGCCGCGATACGCTCCGTCACATCGTAGAGTTGCCTGCCCGCCGTTTGAACCGAAAGTTCGCCGATTTTTTGAAAAATGGGATAACCCTCTCGAGACCGGGCGCGCGCCGTGCGCCATGATGGGATTAGTGGGCAGGCTCTTTTTCGATAATCTTTTCCGAAAGCGCGGCCGCGCTTTCCCGCATTTTTCTTCGGATGCCCCGGCTGATTTTAAGACCCAGACACATCACAATAAAACCGAACACCACATACAAAGGCGCAAGATAGGCCTGCATGGGCAGCCCCGAATCTCCCGGATTTTTTAAAAAAAGATAAAAACGGTAACTCCAGATCGCCAGTAAAATAGACCCCGAGCGAATTAGGGAGATGGCCCTTTTTCGATCCAGCGCTCCTTTACGAAGCCCTGTTTTAAGGAGGGAATAGGAAATCCACGCCGAGAGGAAGGCCCCGAGGAGGTGTGGGGCGAACAACGGATCCTGCTCATGCATCCGAATCACGCGATAAAGCCGAATCACGCCCAAGGCCAGCAGGATTGACCCTGAAACCGTTAAAAACGTGTGAATTTTTTTTGACACGCCGCACCCTTCCCTAAAAAGGGCCTGAGTGTAACACCTCTTTTGGAATGAGTTCAAGAAAATCAGCACACAGGTATCGCGTTGACAAAAAATACGGGGGAGGGTTAAAATCACGGCCAATTTTAAATTTTTCGATAAAAAACATTGAGTTATCTCAAATGACGGTCATAGACGCGGGACAAATAAAACAGGTCGGTATCACGCTGAAACCCAATCACCCTCAGGGGGATGAAACCCTCAAGGCCTTGACGGAGTGGCTCGAAAAACGCGGGAAAACAGTGTGCCGGGTTGGACCGCGCAACCAGAATGCACCACCCGAAAAACTGGATTTGTTGATCGTATTGGGCGGCGACGGCACCTTTCTTTCCGCCGCGCGTCAGGTGGAAGGCCGGAACATCCCGATTCTGGGGGTGAACCTGGGGAGCTTGGGGTTTTTAACCGAGGTCACGCGCGAAGAACTCTACAGCAGTCTGGAGCGTATTTTTGAGAACGGGTTTCGCGAGGATGTCCGTCAAACCCTGAAAAGCGTGGTGGCGCGGGCGGGTGACGAGCATCCACAGCCGACTGTTCTAAATGACGTGACGATTCACAAGGGGGCGCTTTCAAAACTGATTGATCTCGAAATCACGATCAACGGCCAATTCGTCACGGCCATCCGCGCCGATGGCTTGATTCTTTCCAGTCCGACCGGATCGACGGGCTACTCCCTGTCTTCAGGCGGGCCGATTGTGCATCCTTCGGTGGACGCCATCCTGATCACCCCGATTTCGCCCCACATGCTGACGAACCGTCCCATCGTCGTCCCCAGTGCCTCGGCCATTCATGTGGTCTTGAAAACCGAAGGGGACGGGCCCGTGGCCATGTTCGATGGACAGGAGGTTTTTCCGCTTTTGTGCAACGACCGCGTGCAGGTCACGGCGGCGAAAACACGGCTTCGTATGATTGTCTCTCCGCACCGAAGTTACTATCAGGTTTTACGCCAAAAATTGAAATGGGGGGAATTTTGAGAATACAGACAAAAGCCGCACTTGGCGTGATCAGCGGCACAATACTTTTCTTTTCCTCATGGTCCCATGCGCAGACCCCGCCCCCGCTTCCGGGAACCTTCAATCCGCAATGGACAGGCTGGTCCATCGGCGAGGTTGTCGTCCGCGGCATGGCCGCCAAGGGGGACGACATCTGGATCGGCACGTCGAACGGTCTGATCCGCTTCGACCGGAAAAAGGAACAACCTCAAATCTTTAACGCGAAAAAGGCCGGTCTGCTGTCCAACGTCATCGTGTCCATCACGCCGGATCAAAAAGGGAATGTCTGGATCGGCACCTACGGCGGTGGCCTGGCGCGCTTCGACGGCCGGGAATGGGAGCTTTTCACCCCCTACGGGCACGGCTCCAAGAACTACGGCCCAGGCTGGGTGCAATACGCCCCGAAAGACGGCCTGGGTGATCTTTGGGTCTATGACCTGCTTTTTGAGCCCGACGGCTCCATGTGGGTGGCGACCTGGAAAGGCGCGAGCCATTCCAAAAAAGAAGGCTTTTTGACCTATACCATGGACGACGGCCTGGTGGACAAATGGGTCTACACCGTCGAAAGAGAATCCTCCGGCGTGCTCTGGTTCGGCACGGAAGGCGGTATCAACCGCTTTGACGGAAAAACTTGGCAGGGCTGGACACACAAGGACGGACTCGGCGCGGCCATTCGCCAGCCGCTCAAACGCCCGAAAAAAGATGACGGTTATGACGAGGACGAAGACCACCATCTTCAGCAGGGCCGTGAAAACCAGGAGACCAATCCGAACTATGTCATTTCCTCCGTCATCGACGCCAAGGGCATAAAATGGTTCGGTACCTGGGGCGGCGGTCTGTCCCGCTTCGACGGCAAAACATTCAAGAATTACACGACGAAAGACGGACTCCCCGGCAACATCATCAACGCCATCGAGATTGACGCCAAGGGCATGATGTGGATCGGCACGAACAAAGGGGTCAGCCGTTTCGACGGCAAAGCCTTTAAAACCTTCACCCGCATGGACGGACTTTTGGGGGACTATGTCTTCGCCATCGCCATCGACCCCGACGGTCACAAGTGGTTCGGCACCTTCGGCGGCGTCAGCCGCTACACGGGGGAGTGATTCACGCCGTCGCCGTTGCGGGGCGCGCCATGACGGGAGAGGGGCATCATGCTGATCTTTTCAGTCACGCTCTTTGTTTTGGCTGCTTTTCTGGGGTATGAGCTGACCTCAAAGGCGCCGACGCTTTTGCACACCCCTCTCTTGTCCGCGGTCAATGCCATTTCGGGCATCACGGTGGTCGGGTCCGTGCTGGTGGCGGGCACAGGCGAAGCGGGGTTGGGCAGAATGTTGGGTCTGTTCGCCGTAATTTTCGCCACAGCCAATGTTGTCGGCGGTTTTATGCTGACACGACAAACCCTCAAAATATCGCCTAAAAAGCCGGGGTAGCGCCGATGGATCAGGTGATTCAAACGGCCTATCTCCTTGCCGCGATTTTCTTTATTTGCGGTCTGAAATCTCTGAGCACGCCCGAAACCGCGTCCCGAGGTCTGCGCCTCTCTCAAGCCGGAATGCTTATCGCCATCGTCGCAACCCTGCTTCACTACGGGGTGGTAGACTACGACCTCATCGCATTCGGCGTCGCCATCGGCGCGGTTTTAGGAATCGTCATGGCGATAAAGACGCGAATGCCGGACAGTCTCCATGGGGTCGCCCTGTTAAACGGTTTCGGGGGCCTGGCTTCGGTCCTGGTTGGGGCGGCGGAATTTTTTAGATCCCAGGCGAATTTAAGCCCCTACCCGATGGCCTTCATCGCGGGAACTCTTTTCATCGGCGTGATGACGGCAAGCGGCAGTGCGGGCGTTTTTTTTAAACGGGGAGGGCCGAGGCGATTCCCCTTTCAACACGGGCTCAGTCTTTTCTTCTTTGTCGCGGCGGCGGTGCTTATGGGCTATCTTGCTTTTGCCCCATCCGCGACCTCCGCTTTTTTTGCCTTGTGTGTGGTTTCATTCATGCTGGGTGTTTTAATCGTCATGCCTGTCTCCGTCGAAGACCGGCCGGTGGTCATTTCCCTCCTCAATGCCTTTTCCGGCGTGGCGGCGGCGGCCAGCGGTTTTGTGCTGAATAACAATATTTTGATTATGACGGGTGCCTTGGCGGGGTCGGCAGGGATGATGCTTTGTCAATCAATGTGCGGGGCCGAAGGACGCTCGCTTGCCAACGTGCTCTTCGGCGGGTTTCGGAAAATTTAAGCAATGGCAATTTAAGGCTTGGTCCGGCCTTCAGCGGAGGACGCAGTGCGTTGCGTGGTCAATTTGAGAAATTTGTGAGCCGCACTCACTTGTCGGTATCTGCCGTGCCTTTTTTGGGCTTCTTCCGCTGGGCCGTGATTTCGTTGTGAAAATGCTGGCTGATGCCCGTCCATGTGGCGAACACATCTTCAAAAATCCCTTTTGAGTCCGTGCTGGTGCCCTTTTGCAGGTGAACCAGCTTGGCCGTAAAAAGGGCATTGGTTAAAATCGCGGCGATGAGCTGGTTTTTTTCGATATCATCCTCTCTGGGCGTCAAACGCATAGTGTCCTCCGAATAACACAGGTCTCCCAATTGACCTGTTTATTTCAATAATGATAACAAGTTTCCCCGTCCTGTCTATGCCGCGCCTCACGATTCATTGCTGTAAGACGATCAACTTCGACCGCCGAAAGATCCGCCGAAGCCGCACCCGGCTGAATACATGTCCGAGATATGGTAATATAGGCTTCTTTATTTGACTCATGGGCCGATGACCGTTCAAGAAAAAACAGTCGCTGAATCCATCTCCGAAATGACACAGCTTGTGCTCCCCAACGACACGAACATGCTCAAGCACCTGCTGGGGGGTACCTTGATGCACTGGATCGACCTTATCGGGGCCATCGTCGCCAACCGGCACTGCCGCAAACCCATCGTCACCGCCTCAATGGAGCGTATTGATTTTTTAAGACCCATCCCCCTGGGGCATCTCGTCATTCTCAAAGGCCGAATGCAGTACGCGGGAAAAACCTCGATGGACGTCGGCGTGGAGGTCTTTTCCGAAAACACTCTGAGCGGAGAACGGGCGCAGGCCAGCACGGCAGTTTTGACCTATGTCGCCGTCGATCTCAATGGGCGGCCGAGTGCCATCCCGAAATTGATCCTCTCAACTGATGAAGAGAAACACCGCGCCAAAAAAGCCGAAACAAGACGGGCGGCGCGTTTAAACCGCTGCGAAAATTAAAGAAAGGGCATTATGACCAATCAAACCAATCGGCCGGATCAGTTTTTTCTGGAAAAATACGGGCTGTCAAGCGGGACGCTTGAATCCACGCTGGGCCAGGTGCTGGGAAAACGGATTGATTACGCCGATCTTTTTTTTGAATACCAGACGAGTGAATTTTTAAGCCTTGAGGAAGGCATCGTCAAAAAACTTTCAAAGGATATTTCGCAGGGCGTCGGTGTGCGCGCCGTCGCGCAAGAAAAAACCGGCTACGCCTATTCCGATGAAATTACAGTGGATCACCTGCTGTCCGCCGCGAAAACCGCCCGATACATTGCGGCGGAAGGCGGAGAAAAACAAGCGGCTCCGATCCACGCCCCCGCCTCCTCCGAACGCAATCTTTATGCGATTGAAACAGCCCCGATCGACGTCCCAAGCACTGAAAAAGTCGCCCTGCTTCGCGAAATGGATCGCATCGCGCGGGCCTGCGACCCCCGGATCAAAAAGGTCATGGCCTCTTTCAGCAGCGAGCAGCGGGTTACGCTCGTCGTCACCTCCGAGGGACTGGCCGTCGGCGATGTGCAGCCCTTGATGCGCCTCAACATCGCCTGCATCGCCGAGGACGGGAGCAACCGGCAGACCGGGTCTTTCGGCGGCGGCGGACGCAGTGCATTTGACTTCTTCTTTGAGTCGCCGCCGGAATCGGAAGACACCCACAAACGATACGAGCAATACGCGCGCGAGGCGGCGCGGCAGGCCATTTTAAACCTCTCCGCCGTGGACGCACCCGCGGGCGCGATGGAAGTCGTGCTCGGTCCTGGCTGGCCCGGCATCCTGCTGCACGAAGCCATTGGTCACGGATTGGAGGCCGACTTTAACCGCAAAAAAACATCGGCCTTCACCGGCAAACTGGGGCAGCGTGTCGCCTCCGATCTCTGCACGGTGATTGACGACGGCACCATTCCCAACCGGCGTGGGTCATTGAATTGCGACGATGAAGGAACGCCCACAGGCCGCACCGTCCTCATCGAGAACGGCATTCTCAAAAACTATCTCCAAGACCGTTTGAACGCCAAACTCATGGGCATGCCGCTCACCGGCAACGGTCGGCGCGAAAGCTACGCCCACAGCCCCATGCCGCGCATGACCAATACCTTCATGCTGGCCGGCGATTCCACAAAAGAAGACATCCTCCGTTCGGTGAAAAAGGGTATTTACGCCGTCTCCTTCGGCGGCGGGCAGGTGGACATCACCTCCGGCAAATTTGTCTTTTCCGCCAGCGAGGCCTACCTCGTTGAAAACGGACAAGTGGGTGCGCCCGTGAAAGGCGCGACGCTCATCGGCAACGGCCCCGACGCGCTGACCAAGGTCTCAATGGTCGGCAACGACCTGTCGCTGGATGCCGGTGTCGGCACCTGCGGCAAGGACGGCCAAAGCGTCCCCGTCGGCGTGGGCTTGCCGACAATTAAAATCTCGGAGATGACGGTGGGCGGGACGAAGGGGTAGTTCCTCAATGAAAAATTGAATATCCTGCTTCAGTGGAGACTTAGGGAGCAATTTTTATTACTCATTTAATAGGACAGCCATGCACTTTCAAATCGAACAAGCAAAAGATTTACTGAAATCCGCGAAAGAACGCGGCGCGACGGCCGGTGACGTGCTTGTGGTCGAAGGGGATTCCTTTTCGGCGCAGGTGCGGTTGGGGGATGTTGAGAAAATCAGCAGCGCTCGGGGGAAAAGTTTGGGGCTTCGGCTTTTTTTCGGCCAACGATCCGCCCTCACCTCCACCTCTGATCTTTCGCCCGCCTCCCTCGAGAAGCTGGTCACCGATACCTGCGCATTGGCGAAAATCGCGGAGGAAGATCCTTTTTCAGGTCTGCCCGCAGGTGAGGACTGCGCGACGAGCTTTCCCGAACTGGACCTGGTGGATAAGGAGATCGGTAAGTTTTCCATTGATGAGAAAATCGCGCTTGCCCGAGACACGGAGCGCGCCGCCCTCGATGAAGATCCGCGCCTGACGAACTCCGACGGCGCGGACTTCAGCCATTCCCACAATGAAATTCTCTACGTGGCGAGCAACGGCTTTTGCGGAAGCAATCAAGGTTCGGGGGCGTCGCTTTCCGTTTCGCCCATCGCCTCCGAAAACGATCAGATGCAACGGGACTACTGGTACAGTTCAAAACGCAAGGTGCGTCAGTTGGCGTCGCCTCAGGCGGTCGGACAAAAAGCCGCGCTGCGCACGCTACGCAGGCTGGGCGCCCGGAAAGTCGCCACACAGCAGGCACCGGTCGTTTTTGAGGCGGAGGTCGCCGAATCGCTTCTGGGCCACTTGGCGTCGGCGCTCTCCGGTTATGCCCTCTATAAAAAGGCCTCTTTTTTAACCGATCAACCGGGGCAGCAAATCATGTCCGAAAATATCACGGTTTACGACGATCCCACACTGCCTTCGGGCTTCGGCTCCCGGCCCTTCGACGGCGAAGGACTGCCCTCCCGGAGAAAAATCGTCGTGGAAAACGGCGTGTTAAAAAGTTACCTCCTCGATACCTACTCCGGGAAGAAGCTGGGATTGCCATCCACGGGCAACGCCGTCCGGGGCACCGGCGGCGGGCCGGGTGTTGGGGTCTCCAATTTTCACCTGCTGCCCGGCCGGGCCTCGCCGGACGAGATCATCGCCTCGGTAGGGTCTGGGCTTTATGTGACCGAACTGATCGGGTTTGGGATAAACTTGATTACGGGCGATTACTCGCGGGGGGCGGCGGGTATTTGGATCGAAAACGGGAAGTTGGCCTATCCGGTGGAGGAACTGACCATCGCCGGCAACCTGAAAGACATGTTTCGTCAAATCGAACTTGTAGGCAATGACGTCGATCTCAGCAAAAAAATCGCCGCGCCCACCCTTAAAATCGCGCGTATGACAGTCGCAGGAAATGGATAACTTACCAAATCAAATTACTTTTTTATATTTTTTGGGTTGCATTTTTGAAATCACTTAGGCTACATTGAGGGCGTTTTTTACTTGGCGTTCAAAATGGAAACCGCCTTTTGTCCGATCAGCCTGTGAAACCAAGATCTTTATGACGCCTCATAAATCGCGATTTTGGAAAAACCCGGTCTTTCTTTTTTCATGCCTTGGCGTCGTGACGTTTTATCTGATGCTTTGGCTGCTGGCACCGCCGGAAACCGTTTCCCAAGCCCTTCAAGTCCCGGCCAACCCGTCCCTGCAAGCCCTGAGCGCAGAGCACTCCGAATTACAGCCCGATACGCCCGAGGAATCCGACGCCGCAATTTCTGAAGCCGTGCCTGCTTCGGCCATCCCGGCCGCCTTTGAAATCGCGCCGATTGTGAAAGAGCACGTGTTGCAAAGAGGTGAATCGCTTTCCCTCGTCCTCTCGCGCCTGGGTGTCCCGGACCGGGAAATTTATGAAATTACAACGGCCTCAAAACAGGTGTATGACTTACGCAAGATTCACCCCGGCCAGACCATCTCCGTCACATTCGATGAAACGGCAAATCAGGTCGCCCGGTTTTCGTACGCAGTAGACGCCTTCACGCATTTGGAGGTCGCGCAAAACCAGGGTCAATTCATCGCCTCAAAAAAAACAACCCCTCTCGAAAAAAGCATTGAACGGCGTGCGGGCGTCATCACCGACACGCTTTATGAATCGGCGAAGCGCTTGGGCGTCCCCTCGGAAGTCATCCTTGACCTCTCCGATATTTTTGCATGGGACATCGACTTCGCAAACGACATCCAAAAAGGGGATCATTTCAACCTGGTGTACGAGGTATTTCAATTCGCTGGGAAAACCGTGCGGACGGGAAGAGTTATTGCCGCCGAGATGCAGAATCGAGGCAAGCCCCTCCGGGCCTATTATTTCGAACCCGGAGGCGGACGCGCGGATTACTTCGATGAAAAAGGACGCTCATTACGAAAGGCGTTTTTGAAATCACCCCTGCGATACCGCTACATCAGCTCCGGCTACGCCACGCGGCGGCTTCACCCGGTTTTGAAGGTCAACCGGCCGCACTTGGGTATTGACTTCGCCGCGCGCCACGGCACACCGGTGCGGGCCGCCGGAGACGGGGTGGTCACCTTCGCCGGATGGCGGGGCGGGCACGGCAAAACGGTGATTATCCGCCACAAAAACGGCTACAAAACGCTCTACGGTCACCTCTCGTCTTTTTTCAAAGGCATAAAAAAGGGGAAGAAGGTCAAACAGGAGGATTTCATCGGGCGAGTCGGCTCCACAGGTTTAAGCACCGGCCCTCACCTTCACTACACCCTGTATAAAAACGGGAAGGCGATCAACCCCCGGAAGGCCGACGTCCTGCGGGGCGAGCCCTTAAATGAGAAGTGGCTTCCCCTCTTTTACGATCAAGTCGCCCTCATGGATCAATACCTCTTCCCCACCCCGGATTTACTCGCGACCCGCGATTCGCTATAATCCTTTTTTAAAATCCATGACAAAAAAATTCTATATCACAACACCGATTTACTACGTCAACGACATCCCCCACATCGGACACGCCTATACCACCATTGCCGCCGATGTGCTCGCACGCTATCATCGTCTGCTTCACGAAGAGGTCTTCTTTTTAACCGGCACGGACGAACACGGGCAAAAGGTGGAACAGGCCGCGAAAAAACGGGGGGTTCCGCCCAAAGAACACGCGGACGAACTCGTGCCCGGTTTTAAATCTCTTTGGCGGGAACTCCATATTTCCAACGATGATTTCATTCGGACGACCGAAGACCGGCACCGGGAAGCGGTGTCGCACGTTCTCACGCAGCTTTGGGAAAAAGGCGAAATTTACGCCGATACCTACACCGGCTGGTACTGTCTCCCCGATGAACGCTTTTGGACGGAAAAAGAAATTATCGACGGGAAGTGTCCGGACTGCCACCGGCCCGTCGAGGCCCTTTCCGAACGCAACTATTTTTTCAGAATGGGCCGATACCGCGACCGGCTGCGACAACACATCCTCGAAAACCCGGCCTTTATTCAGCCTGAAAGCCGCCGCAATGAAGTCCTGGGATTCCTGGAAAACCCATTAAACGACCTGTGCATCTCGCGTCCGAAACACCGGCTCGCCTGGGGCATCCCCCTGCCCTTTGACCAGGATTACGTGACCTATGTTTGGCTGGACGCCCTTGTCAACTACATCTCCGCCCCCGGCTATCTGCGTGAACCGGCGCGCTTTCAAGGCTGGTGGCCCGCAAACGTCCATCTTGTCGGGAAAGACATCCTCACGACGCATGCCGTGTATTGGATGACCGCGCTGATGGCGCTGGATCTGCCGCTTCCGAGAAAACTCTTCGCCCACGGCTGGTGGACCATCGACGGAGAAAAAATGTCTAAAAGCCTGGGAAACACGGTCAACCCCTCGGAAATGGCCCGGACCTTCGGCGTGGACGCCTTTCGCTATTTTCTCCTTCGTCAGACCCCTTTCGGAAACGACGGGGACTTTTCGGAAAAAGCCCTGATCCACCGCATCAACAGCGACCTCGCCAACGATGTGGGCAATCTGCTGTCACGCACCTTGACCATGCTGGAGCGATACGCCGACGGACAGACACCCGAGGCCATCCGGGGATCCGCGCCGGAAGATGCCGCCTTAAAAGAAGCGGCGGACGCGCTCTTCGATCGCGTCGATCACGCGCTCGACCGTCTCGAATTTCAAAAGGCGCTTGTAGAAATTTGGCAGGTCGTCCGCGCCGCCAACCAATATATTGAAAAAGGCGCACCCTGGCAACTTGCCAAGGACCCGGAGAAAAAAGAACGCCTGCGGACCGTGCTGTATTATACAACGGAGGCGGTTTGCATCGTGGCCCGCCTGATCGCTCCCTTCATGCCCGGAGCCGCGCGGGAAATGAAGGGGCGGCTGGGGCTGTCCGAGACGGAAGACAAAGAGCCCTTAAACACGTCGGCGCGCTGGGGAAACCTGCCCGCGGGCCGTCCGGTCTCAAAAGGAGAACCACTCTTTCCTCGTATCCGGCCTGAGAAAAAATCCACGCTGCCCCCAAAGGCCGCTTCTCAGAAAAAATCCGCCGCCTTGCCGCTTAAACCTCAGGTTTCAATTGATGATTTTTCAAAACTGGATCTTCGCGCCGGGGTCATTCGATCTGCCACAAAAATCGAAAAAGCCAAAAAACTGCTGCTGCTTCAAGTCGACATCGAGAATGAGCAACGGCAAGTCGTCGCCGGGATTGCCTCAAAATACGCTCCCGACGCACTGATTGGGAAAAAGGTCATTCTAATCGCGAATTTAAAACCCGCCACGATCATGGGTGTGGAATCCCGGGGGATGTTGCTCGCGGCCGGAGGAAAGACGGTCCTCGGATTGGCCACATTTGAAGAAGACATTCCGCCGGGATCGACCGTTCGCTAA
>JBHHXB010000010.1:0-22192 GCA_046756825.1 Nitrospiria bacterium
CGAGGCACGAGGCGAAGTGTATGTGACGGACAAAAACAACAACAGTGTCGTAGTATTTAAGCTCCCGCCTCCGGCGGTGGGAGCCTGGTTGAAAGACCGGGAAATCACGGGATTAAAGAGTCCTTCCGGTGTTTTTATCGACACACAACGGGACATCCTTTACGTGACCAATAACGGTGTGGAAACGGGGGTTTCCAAAGACAACGCCGTCCTTGTTTTTGACAATGCCAGCACGAAGGGAGACGGGCTTCTTGGATGTCCGACGCCCTGCCTGCCTGACCGGATTATCTCGACGGAAAACTTCACCGATGAAAACAAAAAGCTGAAGGCGCCGATTTCGCCCTTTGTGGATCTTTCGACGGATCGGCTGTATCTCATCAAATCAGCGGAGCATGTTGTTGGCACGACAACTCATCCAGAGGCCGTTTTGACCCTTGAGGACGCCAGCACTTTGGGAGATGCGGGGGCGGGCTGTGTGAACGGGACGGGTACCTGCGCCGATATCGACTCGAACAAAGTGAAGATCTTAAGCGGGGACAAGACGCGTTTGGAATTTTGGCAGAATGCAGCCACCACACCGCTCCGACGCTACACCGGTGCGGTTTTTCTCTCAAGACATAATAACAATGAAACGCTGTACGTCGGCCAATCGCTTCAAAAGGGCTGTACATCCCTGTGTTCCTTCGGCGCGCTCCTGGTTTACGGTATCGAAGGCAAGGTGCCGCCCGGCAAAATCTGGACAGGCGGCAGCGGGGGCTTTACTGCTCCAGAGGCCATCGCGATTGATTCACAAAGCAAGATGCTGTACGTGGCGAATCAGACCAGTAATACCCTTTCGATTTTGACGAACGCGGACAAAGTCGATGTCACAACCAATAGCAAGACCGATATCACGAATATCCAATTGAACCGCCCTGCGGGACTGGCTGTGGCCAGCGACAGCGTTCAAAGCACGCTCTATGTATCGAACAGTGAATCCCTCAATTGTGGCCCGTTATTGCCCTGTGATGCCGTTCTGGTTTTCAACAATCCGGCGGCGCTTATCAGCGGCGCAACGCCCGATAATACGATTACGAACCCCGCCTTACAAAGTCCCCGGGGTATCTCCGTTGACGCGGAGAGAAATCGGCTGTACGCGACGAGTCATGGCAACAACGCCGTCCTGATTTTCCCGCTTGATGACACGAATAATCCGGTGATTCTAAACAGCACCGAATTCGACAACCCTGTTGGCGTGGCGGTTGATACAGACCCGGACCGAGACTTGCTCTATGTATTGAATCAGGGCACGAAAGACGTCCTTGTTTTTGAAGGCGCTTCCGGTTTGAGCGGCGGCGAGTCGCCATCGTGGCGCATTGCCGGTGCCGACGCGGATGGGAATCAACTCTTGTCCAACCCCGCCGCGATTTTTGTGGACGCCGCCAAAGACCTGCTTTATATCGCGGATCGCGGTGCCAACATGGTTTATATTTTCCCGGAAGCGGGCGAATCAAAAGGCCAAACGGGAAACAAAACCCTTGCCGGCAACAAAACGGGCTTGCTGAGCCCCGCCGCGATTACCGTCGATACCGCCTCCCCGTAATCGGGTGTCCGTCTCTCTTTAATCCCACCATTCCCTGATAATGGGCATACAGCCATATGTGCTTTTTTGCTGTGACAGAAGGCCTGAAATTCCTGTTTTCTTTAAGCGCTTTTTCTCCGAATGATCACCGGCATGCGATATTTACAGACCCGGACGAACATGATAGCATAGCCAGATTTTTGAGTTTGAAGGAGTGGCGGACACGTTGGCGAAAACCTGGCAGTTATTGACTGTTCTTTTGATCACCCTGTTTTCCTTCTCCAATACGGCTTCCGCGAAAGAAAAAGAGATCGAGATTAAGTCAATCGAAGTTAAAGGCAATCAACGCATCGACCGCATGACCATTTTTTCTCATCTTTCAGTCAGGGAGGGCGATTTTTTTTCGCCGGAAAAGGTACAATCGGAAATCAAAAACCTGTATCGGACGGGTTTTTTTGATCGGGTAGAAGTCGAATCCGAGGGGCTCGAAGGCGGGTTGGCCTTATTCTTCATCGTCCACGAAAAACCCTTCCTCATGGATGTCATTTTCGAAGGTAATGAAAACATTGAAAAGGATCAGCTCAACGAAGCCGTGCAGATCAAAACGAATACCTTTCTCAATAAAAAGGCGATTTCCGGATATGTCGACAAGATTACGGCCGCGTACGAGGCGGAGGCCTATTACAATGCCTCTGTCATTCCCGTGATTCAGGCGCTGCCCGACAATCAGGCCGTGGTGACTTTCATCATAAACGAAGGTGATCAGGGGTATATCCGAAAGATCGAGATAGAGGGGAACACGGTTTTCGATGCAAAAAAGATCCGCAAGCAAATGGAAACGGATACCTACTTTTGGCTGACGTCGTGGATCACGGAATCTGGCCGCTACAAAAAAGAACAGTTGTCCTTCGACCGGGAGCGGATTAAAGACCTCTACTTGAACAACGGCTATCTCAATGTCGAGGTCTCCGAACCCGGGGTCCGCTTAAACGAGGATAAAACGGAATTTGATATCACGATTCCGATTGTGGAAGGGGAGCAGTTCAATATCGGCGCAATTGATTTTGACGGGGGGACGGTCTTTGAAACGACCGAGCTTGCGGGATTGACGGGAAGCCGTACCGGAGAGATTTTTAACCGGGGGCAGCTTCGGGCCGATATCGGAAAGATCACCGACCATTACGGTGAAAAAGGATATATCTACGCCAATGTCGTCCCGGATTTGAGGCCGAACCCGGAAAAACGGGTTGTGGATGTGACCTTCCACGTGATTGAAGGGGAACCCGTGAGGGTGCGGGAAATCCATATCTCCGGCAATAACAAAACGCGGGACAAGGTCATCCGGCGGGAAATCCGTGTGAATGAGCAGGAATTGATTAACACGAAGGCCCTGCGGCGAAGTTTTCAGCGCTTGAATAATTTGAACTATTTCGAAGACATTAACCTGGTGCCCCGGCGGATTTCACCGGAGTGGGTGGACATTGACGTGGAAGTCAAGGAAAAACCGACCGGCACCTTCAGCGTCGGCGGCGGCTATAGCTCCGTCGATAAATTCGTGGCGACCTTCGACGTGACCATGGGCAATTTCCTGGGTAAGGGGCAGCTCTTGAAATTCAAGGTTGAAACAGGCGGGAGACGCGATACCTACACCCTCACCTTTCGCGAGCCCTATCTTTTCGACCGCGAGCTTTCCGGGACGGTCAATTTTTTTAACCAAACGCGGGACTTTGGCGTTTACGAGGAAAAACGCACCGGAGGCGATATCATTTTGGGGAAGTCCTTTGGTGAATACGTCAAGGGCAGTTTCAGTTATACCGTGGAAACGCTTGAAATCACCGACGTGGATACGACCTTGGATACCGATGGCGTGACGGTGATTACAGACCCCAGAGTGCCGCAGCAGGTGATTGATCAAAAGGCCCTGGGAGAAACCCTGACCAGTGCCGTCGGTTTTTCGCTGACGCGGGACACCCGCGATTTTTTTTTCGATCCCAGGGAGGGCGGACGCAACTCAATCTCTTTTGAATACGCGGGGACCTTCCTGGGCGGCGACAATGCCTATTATAAAGTCATCGTGGATTCGAGCCGCTTCTTCCCGCTTTGGTGGGATCATGTGTTTTCACTGCACGGCCGGATCGGTTTCGCCGAAGGCCTGGACGGGAAGCAAATCCCCGTGGGAGAGCGTTTTTTTGTCGGCGGAATCAACACGGTGAGAGGGTTTGATTTTGGGGAGGCGGGTCCGCTGGGTCCGAGCCCCGCGCCGGGCGTGCTCGGCGAAGTCATTGGCGGCAACAAAGAGGCCTATTTTAATATCGAGTATCTCATCCCCCTCGTGAAGGAAGCGAAGGTGAAGCTGCTTCTTTTTTATGATTACGGGGCGGCCTTTGATGAGGGAGAGCGCTTTGACCTGGATGGGATGCGGGAAGCAGCGGGTTACGGTATCCGATGGATTTCACCCGTCGGCCCGTTGCGTTTGGAGTGGGGGCACAACCTCGACCCCAGACCCGGGGAACCGAAAAGAACAGTCGAATTTTCGATCGGGTCACTTTTTTAGGATGACGATCGTTTTATAAATAAACAACAACGGAGAAAAAAAGGAGAAAACATGAAGAAAGTAGTCTTTTTTGCAGTATTGATTGGCGTGCTGCCCTGGGTATCGTCCGCATGGGCCGACGCGCTTAAAATCGGGTTTGTGGATGCGCAAAAGGTTTTTGAGTCTTCGGATGAAGGAAAGCGGGTGCAGGCTAATGTTCAGGAATATGTCGAAAGCCGTCAGAAAATCATCGATATCGAAGAGAAAGAGCTTCGTCAAATGGAAGAAGACTTGCGGAAGCAAGCTGCCCTGCTCTCCCCGGAGGCGACCAAAATGAAGCAAAACGAAATGCAGAAAAAGTTTGCGGAATATCAGCAGAAGGCACGCGCGATGAATCAGGAAGTGCAAGATAAAAAGGTGGAAACCAACCGGGCCTTTTTTAAAATTTTGGAAACAGCTATTCAGGAAACGGCAAAAAAAGAGGGTTATAACCTGGTGCTGGACAAAAACAGGGAAGGCGGTACCGTGCTTTATTCCGAAGACACTTCGGACATCACGGATAAAGTGATTACCCATCTGAATACCATGACAAAGAAGTAGGTCTTTTCTTTTATAGAAGAGCGTGCATGATGGCGACCCCGCTTCAAGAGATCGCAAAACAGTTGGATGGGCGGATCATCGGAGACCCGTCAATCCTGATTGCCGGCATCGCTTCGCTGGATGAAGCCGTGTCCGGCGAGATTTCCTTTATCTCCCATCCAAAGTACGAAAAAAAGGCCGCCTCGACAAAGGCCTCGGTCCTGATTGTCCGAAAGCCCTTGGCGGGGGTCTCGAAAACATGCTTGATCGTTCAGGATCCGTACTTTTCCTTTGCCCGCTTGCTGACCTTTTTTCATCCGCCGAAACGGATGCCGTCGGGCGTTCACCCCAAGGCCGAGATCGGGAAAGGCGTATCCATCGGAGAGGGCGTGTCCATCGGGCCCTGCGCCACGCTGGACGAAGGCGTGGTTATCGGAAACGGGGTTCAAATTGGGGCGGGTGTCTTCGTCGGCGCGGGAAGCCGTGTCGGCGAGCAGAGCCTGATTTACCCCAACGTCAGTATCCGGGAAGGCGTGGAGATTGGCGCGCGGGTGATTATTCACTGCGGCGCGGTCATTGGCAGCGACGGTTTCGGTTTTGCCTTTCATGCGGGAAAGTACCATAAAATCCCGCAGGTGGGCGGCGTAATCATCAAGGACGATGTGGAAATCGGAGCCAATGTCACCATTGACCGCGGCGCGCTGGGAAACACGGTGATTGGACGAGGGACGAAGTTTGATAACCAGGTTCATGTGGGACACAACGTGAAAATCGGCAGTGATACTGTTCTTGTGGCGCAGGTGGGCATCTCGGGTAGTGTGACTATTGGAAACCATGTGACCTTGGCGGGGCAGGCCGGAGTGAGCGGCCATTTGACCATCGGCGATAATGTCGTGGCGGCCGCGAAAACTGGCGTGTCGAAGGATGTTCCCGCCGGGGAGATGATTTCGGGGTTCCCTCATTTTTCGCATAGGCAATGGCTCAAATCACAGGCTATTTTGCAGGAGCTCCCGGCGCTCAGAAGCCAGGTAAAATCATTGAATAGGACAATTGAACAACTGAAAGAGGACCTCGGAGAACTCAAAAAGAAAAAGGGAATTTCATCATGATGGACATTCAGGAAATATTGGCGATTTTGCCGCACCGCTATCCTTTTTTGCTCGTGGACCGCGTGCTATCGTTTGAGGCCGGGAAAAAGATGACCGCATTAAAAAATGTGTCCATGAACGAGCCCTTTTTCCAGGGGCATTTCCCGGGGCGCCCCATTATGCCGGGCGTGCTGATTGTTGAAGCAATGGCCCAGCTCGGCGGGGTACTCGCCTTTAAATCGGCTAAAGGAAAAGAAGGCCAAATGGTCTATTTCCTCGGCATCGACAAAGCGAAATTCAGAAAACCCGTGCTGCCCGGCGATCAACTGAGACTTGAAATAGAGGTCTTGCATCAGCGCCCGCCCTATTGGAAGTTGAAAGGGGAGGCCTATGTGGAGGATCAGCTGGTCTCCGAAGCCGAGTTAAAAGCCATGCTTGAAAAAGAAGCGCAATAAGGGAAGGCCGCCGTGAGCATCCATCCAACAGCCATAGTTCATAAAAACGCGGAGCTCGATTCCTCGGTCGAGGTCGGCCCCTACTCCATCATCGGCGAACATGTCCGTATTGGGAAAGGGACCACCCTCAGATCCCATGTCGTCATTGAAGGCTGGACGACGATTGGCGAATCGAACACTATTTACCCTTTTGCCTCCATTGGCCTGGAGCCGCAGGACTTGAAGTTTAAGGGAGAGGAGACCCGTTTAGAGGTCGGCGATCACAACATGATCCGGGAATACGTCACCTTGCACCGCGGCACGGGCTCGGGCGGAGGCCTGACCAAAATCGGAAACCGAAATGTGATGATGGCCTATGTGCATGTCGCCCACGACTGCATTCTTGGAGACCGGATCATTATGTCCAACGCCGCAACCCTGGCCGGATCTATCACGGTGGGCAATGACGCCATCGTCGGCGGTTTGTCCGGCGTGCACCAGTTTGTGCGGATTGGATCGTACGCCATGATCGGGGGCTGCTCCGCCGTGGCGCAGGATGTGCCGCCCTTTGTGCGTGTCGCGGGAAACCACGCCAGGCTGTACGGTTTAAACAGCATCGGCTTAAAACGCCACGGCTTTACTCCGGATCAAATTCAGGTCTTGAAAGCGGCCTACAAGCTTCTCTTTCGCTCCGGCTTGACCTTGCGCGAGGCTGTTAAAACGGCGAAAGCAAAATGGCCCGGCGATGAAACCGTCGCGCATTTTCTGTCCTTTGTTGAAACATCAGAACGAGGAATTTGCCGGTGAGTGAAGGGAAAATCGGGCTCATTGCCGGGAACGGGGAATTCCCCATGATCTTCTCGGCGCGGGCCAGGGCCATGGGATTCTCGGTGATTGCCGCAGCGCACGAAGGAGAGACAACGGATGCGCTCTCCGCGCAAGTCGATGAAATCCTATGGATCCGTGTGGGGCAAATCGGGAAGATCATCTCTTTTTTCAAAAAACAGGGCGTAACCCAGACCATTATGGCGGGCGGTATTCGGAAGACCCGTATCTTCGAAATGCGTCCCGATTTACGAGCCCTGACCATTTTAAGCCGGATCAAGGAAAAAAAAGATGATGTCCTGCTTCGGGCCTTCGCGGAGGAATTGGAGCGGGAAAAAATTCAGGTCAAGGCCGCGACCTTTTTGCTCACCCCGCTCCTGGCGAAAGCAGGGGAGTGGACCCGCCCGCTTAGAAAAGAGGAAAGGGCGGACATCGCATGGGGCTGGTCTTTCGCAAAAAAAATTGGCGCGCTCGATATCGGACAGTGCGTGGTGCTCAGAAACGGGGTGATCTTGGCGGTTGAGGCCATTGAAGGCACGGACGCGGCGATTCGGCGCGGCGGGACCCTGGGCAAGGAAAACGCGGTCGTTATTAAGATTTGCAAACCGCAGCAGGATCTGCGTTTCGATTTGCCGACGGTCGGACCCGAAACGATTCAAACCATGAAAGAAGTGAAGGCTGCTGTGCTGGTTGTGGAGGCGGGAAAAACCATCGTGCTTGAAAAAGAACGCTTTTTAAAAGAGGCGAAGGCGGCCAGCATTGCGGTTGTCGGCTATCAGGAACCGCCTTCGGAATAGGAAAACAATGAATCAGAAAAAAACAAAAGTCGCGGTCATCGGCGTCGGCTCTCTGGGGCAGCACCATGCCCGGGTTTATTCGGAAATGGACGATGTGGACCTGGTGGCCGTTGTGGACGCCTCCGCGGAACGGGCGAAAGAGATTGCTTCAAAATTTAATTGCGATCACCTGACCGAACTCTCCGGGTTAAGAGGGAAGATTGACGCGGCCAGCGTGGTCGTCCCGACTTTCGCCCATCACGCGGTCTCCAAGGCTCTGCTTGAACAGGGGGTTCATCTTCTGCTGGAAAAACCCATGACCACGACCTTGGCTGAGGCGGACGACTTAATCGCGATTTCAAAACGCACCGGGGCCATGCTCCAGGTCGGGCATATTGAGCAGTTCAACACCGGGGTGAAAATGCTGAAGGAACACTTGGTCGATCCGCGTTTTGTCGAGTGTCACCGGGTCTCCCCTTTTATCGGACGCGGAACCGATGTGGATGTCATCCTCGATTTAATGATTCACGACATCGACATCATTTTATCGCTTATGCCCTCAAAACTCAGCGAAATCCGCGCGGCGGGGACCTCGGTGATGACCTCCATGATTGATATCGCCAATGTGCGGCTCGCTTTCGAAAACGGTGAGGTCGCGAATATCACCGCCAGCCGGGTCTCGCTCGAAAAGCTGCGTAAAATCAGAATCTTTCAGCCGGACGCCTATTTTTCCCTGGATTACGCCCATCAGGAAATGCGGGTGTTCCGACGAATCTTTCAGCCGGACGGCACCCCGAAAATTACGACAGAGAAGGTTTCCACTGAAAAAGAGGAACCTTTGAAGGGAGAATTGGCGTCTTTTATCGATTCGATTCGAACGGACGAAATCCCAACAGTCTCCGGCGAAGACGGGCGAAAAGCGCTCGACGTCGCGCTTCAAATTGTTGATCTCATCAAACATGGGCAAGCACGCGCAACATAATCCGAGCGCTACACCGCCGCGACTCATGATTGTTTCCGGAGAGGCCTCGGGGGATTTGCACGGCGGGGCCTTGGCGGAAGCCCTCTTTTCCAGGAAAAGGCCAGTCGAGATTGTCGGGTTTGGCGGAAAGGCCATGCGCGCCGCCGGTGTGGATGTCCGTTTCGATATCAAAAAACTGGGCATCGTCGGCATTATCGAGGTTTTTTTTCAGTTTCGTGTGCTTTTTGAGGCCTATCGTACCGCCGTCCGCCTGCTTGAAGATGCGGTAGATTTGCTGGTCTTGATTGATTTTTCAGGGTTTAATCTTCGCATCGCAAAGGCGGCGAATCGGCTGGGGATTCCCGTCGTCTATTACGTCAGCCCCCAGGTTTGGGCCTGGCGGTCGGGCCGCGTCAAAACCATCGCCAAGCGGGTGGACAAAATGCTGGTGATCCTGCCCTTCGAGAAACCTGTTTATGACGCGGCGCGCGTCCCATGTGAATTTGTAGGCCATCCCTTGCTGGATGAGTTTGAACGCGAACGACGAAAACAGCCGAGCAACACCGACGAGAAGCCTGTGGAGAAGACGCCTGTGATCGCCCTGCTCCCCGGCAGCCGCAGCCGCGAAGTTGTCTCGCTTTTGCCTGACATGCTCGCGGGCGTCGAAAAACTGCTTCCCGAGTTCCCAGCGCTTCAAGTCTTGATTCCCGTGGCCAATTCCCTTTCTGACGACCTCATCCCCCGGCTCACGGCCTCAGTTCCCTTCCCTGTCACCCTAATCAAGGGCACGGTGTACGATGCCTTGCTGAACGCCGATGTTGCCGTCGTCGCATCCGGCACGGCGACATTACAGGGAGCCCTGGCGGGAACGCCGATGGTGGTGGTCTACAAGGTGTCGTGGCTCAGTTACGGGCTGGCAAAACTGCTGGTGCGGATAAAGTGGGTCAGCATGGTGAATATTGTGGCCGGAAAAACGATGGTGTCAGAGTTGATTCAAAGTGACTGCACCCCGGAAGCCATCGCGAAAGAAGCCGGCCGGTTACTCAGAGACGACAACGCGAGAGAGGCCATGCGCCGGGATTTGTCGAAAGTCGCGGAACGTCTCGGAAAACCGGGCGCTTCGGAACGCGCCGCAGCAGCGATTTTCGACATTCTGGACCGTCATCTTCAAAAGAAAAGGAGGGCTTCCGATAAACCTGCCGCCGAAGCCCGGGGTGCCGCATGAAGCTCTACCGCCGCTTGCTGCACTACCTCAAGCCTTATCTGAAGTGGTTGATTTCCTCCGTGTTGTGTGCGGGTGTGGTTTCGGCGACAACAGCCGCCTACGCCTGGCTCATCAAACCGGTCATCGACGACATCTTCATCCGCAAGGATCAGGAGATGCTGTTTTTCGTGCCCCTGGCCATTGTCGTCGTGTCGCTGCTCAAGGGGCTCTCCACCTATGGTCAGGCTTACTTCATGCGCTACGCCGGAAGCTGGATTATCGCCGATCTTCGAAAGGCCCTCTACCGTCACATGCTTCTGTTGCCCGTCGGCTACCACACAGAGCAGTCCACCGGCCAGCTCATCTCCCGCATTATTCACGATGTCCAAGTCATGCAAAACGCCGTATCGACAGTCATCAAAGACCTTTTTCAGCAATCTCTGACCCTGGTCGCCCTGGTAGGTGTGGTGTTTTATCAGGACTGGCGTCTGGCCTGCTTTGTCATGCTGGGGATGCCGGCCATTACCTACCCCATCGTCCGCATTGGAAAACGCCTCAGAACCATTGCCCGGAAGGGCCAGGAGCGCGCGGGCGATTTAACCAACATTTTGCAAGAAACGCTTTCAGGTATCCGCATTGTGAAGGCCTTCGGCCGGGAAACCTTCGAAGCGGAGCGCTTTTCCAAAAAAAATGATTATTACTATCAAACCGTAGTTCGGGCCATCGCCGTCGGCGAGATCACCTCGCCCCTGATTGAAACCATTTTAAGTTTCGCCATCGGCGCGATTATCTGGTACGGCGGCTCCCGCGTCATCGCGGACGAAATGACGCCGGGCACCTTTTTCTCGTTTATGACCGCCGCCTCAATGATGTACGCCCCGATTAAAAGTCTCAGCCGCTCAAACAATCAACTGCAACAGGCCATGTCCGCCGCGGAGCGCGTCTTTGGCGTGATGGATCTTCAAAATGAACGTCAGCTGGATTCGGGAAAGCAGCTGTTGCCAAAACTCGAAGGCGCGGTCTGTTTTGACGCGGTTTCGTTTTCCTACGCCGGGTCGAAATCGCGGGCGCTCTCCGGCATCCGTCTTGAGGCCGCGCCGGGGGACATCATCGCCCTGGTCGGGAGCAGCGGCGCGGGGAAAACAACTTTGATTAACCTGATTCCCCGGTTTTATGAGGCCACACAGGGGCGGATTTTAATGGACGGACACGCCATTCAGGACGTCACGCTCGATTCTTTGAGGGCGCAGATCGGCATTGTGAGTCAGGAAATCGTCCTGTTTGATGAAACCGTCCGCTGGAATATCGCCTACGGTACCGAGGGCGCCACAAACGCGCAGGTACAGGCGGCCGCCGAGGCGGCTTACGCCGACCGCTTCATTGAAAAACTCCCCTTGGGCTACGACACGCTGATCGAAAAAGGCGGCGCGAATTTTTCGGGGGGGGAGCGCCAGCGCCTGGCCATTGCACGCGCCTTGTTGAAAAATCCGCCTATTTTAATATTAGATGAAGCCACGTCCGCGCTGGATACGGAGTCCGAGTTTATTATCCGAAAGGCCCTGGCCCGTTTGATGAAAAACCGCACGACATTTGTGATTGCCCATCGCCTTTCCACGATTCAGCGGGCAACCTGTATTTATGTGATTGACAAGGGGCGGATCGCGGAGAGCGGGCGGCATGACGACTTGATCCAACAAGACGGGCTCTATCGGAAAGTCTATCAAATGCAGTTTAAAGACATTGAAGGTCTTCAAAAAAACGAAGAAATGCTCATCGATTAGCCTCTGTTGTATTCATATGAAGAAATGGTTTTTGTTCGGTTTGTATCAGGGGATCACGCTCCTGCTCCTCCCTTTCTTTCTTCTTTTTATTGTCGGTGTATTTTTAAGACAACCCGTTTACCGGAAACACATGGCACAGCGTTTCGGCCGCTATCCCTCCGACTTTTTTAAACCACTTCAAGACAAACAGGTCTTCTGGGTGCATGCCGCATCCGTGGGGGAAGTGATGATGTCCCGTCTTTTTGTCCGCGCCTTAAAGGAACGCCATCCAGATACGGGCATTGTGTTTTCGACGATTACACCCACGGGGCAGGCCGCCGCGCGCGAGCATCTCGCTGACTCGGTGGATTGTTTTATTTATTTTCCCTTCGATTTTTTCTGGGTGGCGCGGCGCGTCGTGCGCAGGATTTCACCGGACGTCTTTATTTTTCTGGAGACCGAAATCTGGCCCAATTGCTTGAGATCGCTCTCGACATTGAAGATTCCCTCGGTCATGGCCAACGGCCGTATTTCAACCCGGAGCTTCCCGGGTTATCGAAGACTTCGGCCCTTCATTTCCCTGGTATTGAAAGAGATTTCTCTTTTCCTGGTTCAGTCCGTCGAAGACGCCGAACGCCTCGTTGCGCTGGGTGCGCCTCCGGAGCGGGTGGAAGAAACCGGCAATATGAAGTATGATCAGGCAGGCTCGGCGGAGGATCAAAATGTTGATCCACGGAAAAATCTGGAAGCCCTCGGGCTTTTCGAAGACATCCCCGTGATGATCGCGGGCAGCACCCGGCCGGGGGAAGAGACGCCCGTGCTTGAGGCCTATCGCACCCTGCGTTTGAACATACCGGACTTGGCGCTCATCGTGGCGCCACGGCATTTGGGGCGTTTGGACGAGGTTGAGAAGATCATTGAAAGAGAGGGTTTTAAGGTCATACGAAAGACGAGGATTGAAGGCCCGCTTCGGACAGAGATCGCCGCGCCGCCGGTGATTTTGGTGGATACCCTGGGAGAACTTGCGACGGTCTATCCTGTGGGACGGTTTATCTTCGTTGGCGGCAGTCTGGCCGCTTTTGGTGGACATAACCCCCTGGAGCCCGCGGCCTGCCGGAAGCCGGTTTTTTTTGGACCGCACATGGAGAATTTTCAGGCCATCGCCGCGCAATTGACAGCGGCGGGCGGTGGCATTCAAGTTTCAAGCGGCACTGAATTGGCCGGGGAAATGTTATCGCTCTCCCAAACTCCCGAGGAATATGAGCAACGGGCAACGGCAGCCTACGACGTAGTGCGCCGTCATCGCGGGGCCGTCCAGCGCAATATCGACCGAATTTCGGCCTTGCTCGGCGGCTCTTAAATGGCACAGACAGGAACAATGCAAATGAATCGCTTGATGGCCTGGGTGTGGCGGAGCGAAGACGGGTTTTCCAATATCCTTCGTCTTCCCTTCACGGTCTTGTCCGTGTTGTACGGCATGGTTTCAAGGACGCGGGTTTTGCTTTATCAAACGGGACTGCTGGCGACAAAAAAGGTGTCCTGCCGCGTGGTCAGTATCGGCAACATCACGACCGGCGGCACAGGAAAAACACCCATGACGATTTATTTCGCCGAGGCCTTTCAAAAAAGAGGGCGGAAGGTTGGTATCGTCAGCCGCGGATACGGCCGGGCGAACGAGGGAAAAGTCGTCGTGGTTTCAGAGGGTGTAGCACCCTTGGTCTCACCCGAGGCTGCGGGGGATGAACCCTGCTTCATGGCCGAACGCTTGAGCGGGGTTCCGATTGTCGTTTCGTCGGATCGCGTCAAAGGCTGTGACACCTTAATTCAGCAATTTGATGTCGATCTGATTTTGCTGGACGACGGTTTCCAGCACTTGAGATTGTACCGGGATTTAAACGTTTTAGTCATTGATGCAATGAACCCCTTTGGCAATGGTCATTTGTTGCCGAGAGGCTCTCTGCGGGAGCCGCTTTCGGAAATGACCCGTGCCGACTGTGTAATTTTTACGCGTACGGATAAAGGAAAACCCATGGGCGATATCACGCGGCGGGTCGCGCCTTTTCAGAAACGCATGCTGCGCACCCGCTTTGAGGCGAGCGCCTGGGTTGATCTCAACACAGGGGCGCTTTCCGGCCCTGCCGCATTGGCGGGGAAGCGCGTGATCCCCTTTTGCGGCATCGGGAATCCCGCAGCATTTTTAAATCAACTGGAATCCCTGGGCCTAAAAATTAACGTCCCCTTTATTTTTAAAGATCACCACGCCTATGGGAAAAAAGACCTGCTTGAAATGGCATCCGCCGCTGAAAAAACAGGCGTGAGTACATGGGTGACCACGGAGAAAGACGCCGTCAAAATCAAACCCTTTCTGCCGAAAAACTCCGATGTCTTCGCGCTTCGCATCGGGCCGGTCTTTCAGGACGCATCGAAAGACCTGCTTTCAAGCCTATTGGAACAATGAAGGGAAAAGCCGCCTATTTCGCCATACGCCTGTTGAGCGCCTTTGTCCGGACTCTGCCTTTTGATACAGCGGTGAATTTGGGGGCCATGCTGGGCCGCCTGCTGCACCGTGTCGATCGTCGGCATCGTTTGATCGGTCTCAATAACTTGAAGGCCGCCTTTAAAAACGAAAAAAGTGAACAGGAGTTGGCGGACATTTTGTCCAATGTTTATCAAAATATCGGACGGTCCGGAATCGAAGCCATCCGGCTGGCGCGCTTGACCGCCGATGAAATCCGGGCGAGAACCGAAATTGAAGGGTTTGAATACTACAAAGCGGCGCGAACAAAAAATAAAGGCGTAATTTTATTAGGGGCCCACTTTGGCAGTTGGGAATGGATTCCACTGGCCCTGGGGGAACAAGGCGCGCCGATGCACGTCATCGTCCGCCCGATTGACAATCCCTACCTGAACCAAATGGTGCAAAAAATGCGGGAGCGTTTCGGAAACGTGGTCTTGAACAAGCGCTCCGAAACGGGAGAGATTATCAAATTGCTGCGGCAGGGGAAGTCCATCGGATTTTTACTCGATCAGGATGTGGGACACTCAAAGGCGATTTTTGTTGATTATTTCGGACGGCCCGCCGCAACGAATAAGGCCCTGGCGACGATTGCGCTCCGAACCGGCGCGCCGGTCGTGCCGATGTTTATTATCCGAAAAAAGGGTGGTCATCGACTGGTGATTGAAAAACCGCTGCCGCTGCCGCGCACCGGAAATTTAAAGCAGGACATGATTGGGACAACGACGCTGTTTACAAAAAAAATAGAATCCTATGTTCGTCAACACCCAGACCACTGGTTGTGGCTGCACCGTCGTTGGAAAACACAGCCGGAAGAACGCCCGGCGGGAAGTGCAACGTGAGGAAGATTCAAAAAATACTTGTCCGCGCGCCGAACTGGATCGGGGACGCCGTGATGTCCACGTCGGCCCTTGCCGCCCTGCGCCGCGCTTTTCCGGAGGCGGAAATCGTCCTCCTGGCGAAACCGGCGGTCGCGGCCTTGTTTGAACGGCATCCTGATATCAACCGGGTGATGTTTTACGAAGATCCCGGCCAACATGCCGGCGTATCAGGGCTGTTGCGCTTAATTCGCCTGGTGCGGACGGAACGCTTTGATCTCGCCTTTTTACTCCAGAATGCGCTGGAGGCCGCCTTGCTGGCTTTCTTTGGGGGGATTCCCCGGCGCATCGGCTATGCGACTGACGGACGAAAAATGCTGTTAACGGCAAGCCTGCCGAAAGAATTTGCTCCGCCGCATCGCTCGGATGCCTATCTTGCCCTCGTTCCCCTGACGGGTTTTCCCTCGGAGAAAGAAGGAGAGGTGATGCGCAAAAAAGACCCCTGTTTATCAGTTTCCACCACTGAAAGTGGGGCCGCGCGGGATTTTTTGAAATCACTCGGAGCGGCGACGGAAAAGCCGCTGATCGGGCTCAACCCCGGCGCGGCCTATGGCACGGCGAAACGCTGGCTTCCGGAGCGTTTCGCGGCACTGGCGGATCGTTTGTCGGATCAATTTCAGGCCCAGATTCTTATTTTTGGCGGAAAATCCGAGGTATCCGTCGCCGAAAAAATTCAAAGCCGGATGAAGGCTGAGGCCGTCATTTTAACCGGAAAAACAACGCTGCGCCAAATGATGGCCTGCATTCGGCAATGTCGTCTTTTGATCTCAAATGACTCCGGGCCAATGCACGTGGCCTCCGCCTTGCGCGTGCCGCAGGTCGCGATCTTTGGTCCGACAAATCCTGTTGCTTCTTTTTCAAACGGGGCCTACGACATGCTGGTTCAAAACAGGGTGGACTGCGCCCCGTGCCGACATCGGGACTGCCCCGTCGATCACCGCTGCATGGAAGGACTGGGCGTCGATGCGGTTTTTGAGGTGGCGGCGCGTCACATGGAGACGCCAAAGAAAGCGCGAGGCGCGGTTTTTCTGGACCGGGACGGCACGATCAATCCGGACGACGGCTATATTGATTCCACAGAACGCTTTTCTCTTTTTCCGGGCGCTGCCGCTGCGATTGCCAAATTGAACCAGGCAGGTGTTCCCGTGATTCTAGTCACCAATCAGTCCGGCGTGGCGCGTGGTATGTTTGACGCCTCCTTTGTCGATGAACTCCATCTTTATCTGCAACGGCTGCTTGCGCGAGAGGGGGCGTATCTCGATGGCATTTACTTCTGTCCCCACCACCCGGACCGGACGGGCTGCGATTGTCGAAAACCCGCAGGCGGGATGATTAAACAGGCGATTTTGGATCATGCCATTGATTTTTCAAAATCGTATATTGTGGGGGATAAGGCGTCGGATATGCTGCTTTCGGAGGCCCTGTTGCCGCAGTTTAAGGCCAAGGCCGTCCTTGTCAAAACGGGAGAGGGAGAAGCCACCCGCGCCTCCTTGGCGGAACTGGGGAAAACCCCGGACTTTGTTTCAAAAGATCTGTCTGAAGCGGCGGATTGGATTTTATGGATGCACACCATCACTGAAAGACATATTGAATAAAGGAGGAAAAAATATGGGGATTCAACCGGAATTACTAGAGATTTTAGCCTGCCCAAAGTGCAAGGGCGCGATTCAGCTCAATGAACAGGAAGATGGACTCACGTGTCCGGCCTGTCAGCTCATCTACCCCATTCGTGACGACATTCCGATCATGTTGATCGATGAAGCCCTTCCATTAACATCCTGATTTATCAGGGCAAAACATTGGGGGGTGTCCCGGCGACTCAGCACAATATTGCCGGGTTGATCGTTGGATCTTTGAAAGCAGGACATCCTTCCCGATAAATTGACTCCAGCAAACCCTTACTCATCACTCGCCTGCGGGGACAATTTCGACGCTTAATGAAATCTCCCGCAGGATGTTCGCCACCCGCTCGCATTGCGTGAGCGATCCCTCAAAGCAGATGGCTTTTCCTTGTGTGTGAATTTCCATCGTGATCTCGAAAGCGGCTTGAAGCGCCGCCCCCGTTGCCTTTTGGATCTGGAAAATCACTTCGTCAAAGGTGTGCGCTTCATCATTAAAAATGATGACCTGCCAGGGAAAGTCTTCTTCAATACGCTCCTCGCTCAGCGTCGTGATTTCCGGGCGGTCTAGGACTTCGGCGCTCATGACGTCATTCCGAAAGCTGTTTTTCAATGGCGTCCCAATCTGTCAGGGGTGGAGAGCAGCTGAAGTTGTGACAGAGGGTCACCACCGGTTCGCCATTGCTGCTTTGCCCGCCGACCCAGTCGCGTTGATCCGAAAAGGCCGGACGGTTAAAGGACAGGACTTTATTGGGAAGGTACAGCCTGTGAAGGCGTGTCAGCAGGGCTTCCATCGCCTCGGAATCTGGGTCTCCGGCCACGTGAATTTCGTGGGGCTTTCTCAAATAGAGGTCGGCTGCGGCGATCATGTTTCCGGTGCCGAAGGGGTTCTGCCCGATTTCGGCGGCGAAGGCGAGCAGGGTTTTCTCCGCCCTTTCAAAATAAACCTGTTTGCCCGTGTGATAAAAAAGCCGCAGCAAGGCCTCGGCCGCCGTCGAGTTGCCCGAAGGCACGGACTGATCGTAGATGGGCCGCGTCCTGTCGATCAAAACCTCGTGGTCGTGCGAGGTGTAAAAGAATCCACCATCGTCCGCATCCCAATAGTCCGCGATCAGGCGGTCGGCCAGGGATTGCGTGTGTTCCAAATACCGCTCATCGGACGATGCTTCGTAAAGGTCGACCAAGGCGTTTGAGAAATAGGCGGCATCGTCCAAATAGGCATTCAGCTTTGCCGCGCCGTTCTTATAGGTGTGGAGCAGCCGTCCCTCGTGGTAGAGTTTTTCGAGGATGAAATCGGCGGCCGCAGCCGCCGCTGAAAGATAACGCCGGTCGCGGCAGACGGCGTATCCCTTGGTGAAGGCGGAAATCATGAGGCTGTTCCAGCTTACAATGATTTTCTCGTCCCGAAAGGGGCGGGGCCGCTTTTCGCGTGCGATTCTCAGTGTTTCCCGCCCGGCACGAATGATTTCCGCCGCTTCGTCTTCCGATTTTCCCGATATCTCCGCCAGCCCCTCGGTCAATCCGCTGCGGTGGGGGATGGTTTTGCCTTCGAAGTTCCCCGATTCCGTGATCTGATAATAGCGGTTTAAGAGCGCGCCCGCGTCTTCGCCCAAGATGGCGCGCACCTCCTGAGGAGACCAGGTGTAAAAGGCCCCTTCCCCGCCTTCGCTGTCGGCGTCCTCGGCGGCATAAAAACCGCCGTCCTGGTCCGTCATTTCCCGGAGGACATATTCCAGAATGTCGATGCCTGTCTCTTTGAAAAAGAGATCTCCCGAGGCTTGAAAGGTTTCAAAATAAAGCGGGACGAGCTGGGCGTTGTCGTAAAGCATTTTTTCGAAATGAGGCACCTGCCAGGCCTCGTCCACGGCGTAGCGGTGAAAGCCGCCGCCGATTTGGTCGTAAACGCCGCCGCAGGCCATTTTCCGAAGCGAGTAGGTCACCATTTCCAAAAAGGGCGGTGCCTTGCTTTTATGGTAGTAGCGAAGCAGCAGGGTCAAGGCCGGGGTTCCCGGGAATTTCGGCGCGCCGCCGAAGCCGCCGTGGGTGGTGTCGAAATTGCGGCTCAAGCTTTCCGCTGCGTCTTTCAATAGCTCTGGAGAGACGGATGCCTTGGCATGATTTTTTTTGAGTTGAGCAAGAGCCTTCAGGACTTCCCCGGCCGTATGGGCGACGTCGCTCCCCCGTTCCTTGTAAACCTTTGACAGAGACAAAAGCACCCTTGGGAAGCCGGGGAGTTGAAAGCGGTCTTCGGGAGGGAAATAGGTGCCGCCGTGAAAGGGGGCTTTTTCGGGTGTTAAAAACATCGTCAGGGGCCAGCCGCCGCCGCGCCGGAGAAAAAACTGGACGGCTGTTTGATAGATTTGATCCAAATCCGGCCGCTCCTCCCGGTCCACTTTAATGTTCACGAAATGCTCGTTCATGATTTTGGCGATATCTTCGTTTTCAAACGATTCATGCGCCATGACGTGACACCAGTGACAGGACGAATAGCCGATAGACAGAAGGACGGGTTTCCCCGTCCGCTTGGCCTCTAAAAATGCCTCGTCCCCCCAAGGGCGCCAATCCACGGGATTTCGGGCGTGTTGCAACAAGTAGGGGCTGGTTTCGTGAATCAGTTTGTTTGCGTGTGCGTTTCCGGACATCGGCTCTCCCTGTTTTGCGTGATGTGCTTGGCCAAGATATGTCTACTATACTAAATCCCCCGCTTTGGCCTTGTAAACAAGGAAGAACAGGCATCGGATTCCGGCGCGCGTTCCGGCCCCGTTGGTTTGACAAATTCCGGATACCTGATATAAGATGACTCATTTTTCACGGAGTTTATTCATGTCGTCAGAAAAAGATTTAAAAGCGATCTTGAAAAACATCGAGTACCGGGATGACGCCCAGGTTCAAAAGCAGATTGTAGATCAAACTCTTCAGGTCAAAATCCGGATGGGCCGCGTCAAGCGCAAAATCGTGGTCATGAGTGGAAAAGGAGGCGTCGGCAAAAGCATGACAACGGCCAATATGGCCCTCGCCTTCGCCCGCGCGGGCCATAAGGTTGGTGTTTTGGATGTGGATCTGAACGGGCCGTGTATTCCGAAGATGTTGGGTGTTCAGGGAAAGTTTGAAGTGACGGCCGAAGGCGCGCTGCCGCCGGTCGGCCCCTACGGGATGAAGATCGCGTCAATGGAATTCTTTTTAAAACAGGAAGACACGCCCGTGCAGTGGAAGGGGCCGATGGAGCTTTCCCCGGTGTGGCTGGGCCTGATGGAAATGAATGTCATCCGGGAGTTTTTCGCGGACATTATCTGGGATGAGGTGGACTACCTTTTCACGGATCTGCCCCCCGGGGCGGCGGCGGACAAGCCGCCGGTGATTGCGGGATACATCCCCGAGTTGGACGGGGCCGTCGTCGTGACCACGCCCTCCGAGGTGGCCAAGGCCGTGGTCAAAAAGTCCATTCACTATGCCCGGGGGGCCGGTATTCCCATGCTCGGATTGGTTGAAAACATGAGCGGCGCCCTTTGCCCGGAATGCAAAACCGCCGTCCCGTTGTTTGAGGGCGGGTGCGCCGATCTTTGCGAGGAAATGGAACTTCCCCTGCTTGGGAAGATCCCCTTTGACCGGGAATTGTCCTCGGCCTGCGATCAGGGCCGTCCCTTGCCGGAGACGCACCCCATTACGAAGCACTTTGACGAGATCGCGAAACATCTTCATGATTATTTAGAGTCAAAAAAGAACTAAACCGAATAGAGCAAGACGGAGGATGTTATGAAATTTGTCTGTATGAAATGTGAAAGTTTTATGGGGTTTAACAATGTTCAGACCCCCGGTGAACAATCGCTCGGTGTCACCTTCACCTGCCCGACCTGTGACGCCAAGGTCGCCATGGTTACCAATCCCGGCGAGACGGCCATGGTGCAGGCCTTGGGCGTCAAGCTCGGCGGCCGGACTGCGCCCGCCAAGCCGATGGAATTAACACGGGAAAGTCTTAAAGAGACCCCGGAAGTTGTCGAAAAGCCCGCCACTTCCGCTGAGGCGCAGCAGGAAATGCTGAAGGCGGAGACGGCGAAGTCAGAATCGGGCGAGGGGGGCGGATGTCCTTTCTCCAGCATGGTGGCTCAAATGGGCATGGGGGGAAGTGCCGAAACCGCTGCACCCAAGACGCTGTCCTGGTCGAAGGAGGCCGAAACACGGCTTGAGGCCGTGCCGTCCTTCATGCGTCCGATGATCAAAATGGGCATCGAAAACTACGCGCGTAAAAACGGCATCACCGCTGTCACGCCCGAGGTAATGGACGCCTCTAAAAACGATCCCGGCGATATCCGGTGGTCCAAGGCGGCGGAAGCGCGTCTTGAAAACATCCCGGCCTTTATTCGGCCCATGGCGAAAAAAGAGATCGAACGGATCGCCAAGGAGCGGGGTGAAACCGAGATCACCGAGGCCATGATGGAAGAATCGAAGGAAAAGTTCATCGGCATGGGCTATTAAACCGGAATGCCCCTTGGACGCCCAAACCTTCATCCGCTCGCTTGAAGACGAGATTTTAAATCACGAAGCGGTACATCATTCGTTTCTCAAGCGCTTTTCCACCGAGAAACTGACGCTGGCGCAAATCCAGACCTTCGGCCTGCAGCACTACCAGCTCGTCAAAATTTTTGTCAATTACATGACAAACCTCTTGCCGAAGATTCCGGACAAGGACGCCGCCGATCTCTTCCGCCTGGTTTTTGACGACGAGTTCGGGCAGCACACCATTTTCAGAAGCCACCCCGCCCTTTACCGGAATTTTTTGAAATCCCTCGGGCTTGAGGACGCGGATTGGGGCCGGGTCAAGCAACTGCCGGAAACCACGCAATACATCGACGATCATCTTCAACAGACGCGCGACGAGGACTTTCTCTTCGGACTCGGCATTGTCGGGCCCGCCCACGAATTCGCCATCCCGACCATGTTTGAATACCTCATCGCCGGGTTTCAGCGAAACACGGCGCTCACGGAGGAGCAGTTCGAGTACTTCACCATGCACATTATTGAAGACAAGGAACACGCCATTGTCTTTAATAAGCTCATCGTGCGTCATGTTGAAAGCGAAACAGGACAAAGGCTGCTCCGGGACGGGGCCATGCACTCCCTGGCCTATCGCAAAAATTTCTGGGACGGTTTAGAGCGGGCCGTGTTCGGTTCTTCCTAAGGCGGCCTTCCTGATCGATGTTCTGTCCCGTATGGATCAACATATGGTGTTCCATTCTTTAATCCGTCCCGCTTGCGGTTGTCTTGTAAAAGTGAGAGCTAAGTGAGCGAAGCGGCGGCATTGATCGGCTGGCGTAAATGAGTCTCCCTTCCTGCATTAAAAATCGACTGGATCAAGGCCAGGGTCGATACCGGCGCGCATACATCGTCCCTGCATCCCTACTTTGTCGGCAGTCATGCGGAAGAGTGCGTGGTTGTCGTGACGCCGGTGCGTCCGGTGATTT
>JBHHXB010000011.1:0-22128 GCA_046756825.1 Nitrospiria bacterium
TTAAACCGCGCGCTGACCCGCACGCGGCGCGTCACGGATATCGGAACCTATGAGCGGATGTGCGGCATACACCTCTCCCTGGGGGCGAAGCACCTGCAATACAAAAAACCCGAATTTCCAAAAAAAGGCGGTTTTCACGTCGATGTTTTTTTAAACGCCGAACAGGTAAGCATTGACACAGTCTGCGTTTACAAAGACGAGCGCTATCTGTAAATCAAGCCCTAAACCCCGTCTCGGGTGATTTCGGAGATCTCACGCGCCGCGCGAATCGCGAGCGGCGCCTTGGAATCAATCAGGCCCCGCACTTGCTGAAACTGAGCGAGGGCCTTCACGGGTTCGAGGTTCAGCCGGTGATAACGGCCGAGGTGGAATTTCTCTTTTTCCGGCACCGATAGGGCGTGATAGGAGCGCGCCAGTTGAAGATGGAGGAAGGCATCATCAGGCGCGAGCGTCTTTGCTTCCTCAAGATGTTTCACCGCGCCCTGGTGATCATTTTCCGATTGCGCGATCATGCCCAAGACAAGATGCGGCCTTGGGTTGTCCCTGGAAAGACGAAGACTTTCCAGTGCGGTGCTCTTCGCCAAATCCGCTTTCTGTAAGCGCATCCAAATATAGGCCAGGTCGGCGTGATACACCGCCTGTTCCGGATCAAAACGAATGGCCGCCTGATACTTTTGGGCTGCCTCACGCAACTGTCCCGCGCGCGAAAGCGTAAGGCCGCTCAAATAAAGCCGCCGGGCGTTTGTCTCCCCCTCCGGCAGGCCCTCTTCTTTTGGAGCCGCCGCATCAGGCGCACCGCCCGTTCCCTTCAGGATGGCGGTCACGCGCCCCCAGTCACGGTCCCAGGGCACGGCATCCGCGCCAAACGCCTTTCGCCTTGTTGGAAAATCCTTCATCAGCGCCTCGACCATGAAACGCCGCTCGCCCAGCCCCGGATGCGTCGAAAAATAAGGCGGCTCGACCCCGCGTGTGAACCCGGCGTAAAAGGACAGGGTTTTGAAAAATTCCGCAAGCCCGCGGGGATCGTAGGCGGTTTGCTTGAGGTACTCGATGGCGTGAAGATCGGCGTCTTCCTCGTTTTCCCGGCTGAACTTCAGCTGCATCGAGATATTTGCCGCCGCCGCAATCGTCCCGGTTGCCGCGGCCTCCTGTCCCGTCAACCCGGCCAGCAGAATCGACGCAATGGTGGCAAGACTGACCGCCGTCATCTTTTTCTCATTTTTGAAAAAATGACGGCGTTTCACGTGCGCGATTTCGTGCGCCAGCACGCCGGCCAAGGCATCCTTCGTCTTCAGTTCACGGATCAGGCCGTCGTAAAGAAAGATATAACCGCCCGGCACAGCGAAGGCGTTGAGCGTGTTTTGCCGGACAACGAAAAAATGAAAATCCGCAGGGTCCTCCCCGATGGCCCTTAAAATACTGCCGCCCGCTTCATTCACCTGCGCCCGCACCTCGAAATCCTTCACAAAGGTAAATTCCTTGAGCGCCGCCTGTATGAACTGGCGGCCCAAGGCCTTTTCGCGGCTCAGCGCCGGGGCGGGCGGGGCTTGCGTCTCCTTCCCGGCATCGGGGACAGGCTTGGGGGCCCTTGATACCGGCGGACCTCCGGCGCAGGCCGTCAGAAAAACAAGGCATGCGGCAAGCAACGTTTTCATTGCACGATCACCGTTTCATAATGCGGTTTAAGGAGACGGACAGGCTGTTCTCAGCAGGTCATCCACGAGGCATCTTCATGCTACCATCCGGATGAAAAATATGTCAAACAAAGGCATCCGGCCCGTCCCCGCCTGAAAACACGCCTTCATGAAGGCCGACCGGAAAGAGGCCGTCCTTCAAAGCGCAGCCGGGTGCCCTTCTTTTGGGCAGACTGCTTTTGGGCTTGAAAAAACGCGCGTCTCTTTTCCGGATTCCCACCTTTTCCACAGCTTTTCCACTTTAGGTGTTGAAAACACCGAAACGGTGAGCACGTTGACTTCGGCGAAAAGGACTCCCTATAATTTTCTTTTTTTTACTTACCCAATGGAGCAGACGGCTTTGGCCCAACAAGGACTGCGGATTGAATCGGTTGAGACGGGCAGTATCGCGGCGGAAATCGGCATCCAACCCGGCGACCGGCTTTTGAGCCTGAACGGGCGCACAATGAAAGACCTGCTCGATTACCGCTTTCATGCCGGAGAAGAAACGTTGCTTTTGGAAATAGCGAAGCCCAACGGAGAGGTTTGGGAAGTCGATATCGAAAAGGAATTGGATGAGAATCTCGGCATCGAACCCGCCGAGATGAAAATCCGCCAGTGCCCTAATAAATGCCTCTTTTGCTTTGTCGATCAAATGCCCGAAGGCCAGCGAAAAGCCTTGTACATCCGCGACGAGGATTATCGCTTTTCCTTTCTCTTCGGCAACTACATCACACTCACGAACCTCTCCAGACGGGACAAGGCACGCATCTTCGAGCAAAGAATGAGCCCGCTCTATATTTCCGTCCACACCACCGATCCGGCGCTTCGGCGGGAGTTGCTGGAAAACCCCAGGGCGCGGCCGATTCTGAATGAAATCGACGAAATGAACGCCCATCAAATTATTCTGCACACCCAGATCGTGCTCTGCCCCGGATTAAATGACGGCCCCTTTCTTCATAAAAGCATTGAGGACTTGGCGGCGCGCTCCCCCGGCGTTGAATCACTGGCCATCGTTCCAGTCGGACTGACGCGTCATCGGGAAGGCCTCCCGGAGGTGAAGACCGTCAACCAAGACTACGCACGCGACGTAATCGCCCTCGTGGAAAGGTGGCAGGAGCGCTTCAAAAAGGAGTTGGGCGATCCCTTTGTCTTCGCCGCCGACGAATGGTATGTCATCGGGAAGATGCCCTTTCCGCCGCTTGCGGCCTACGGTGCGCTGAGGCAGCTTGAAAACGGCGTCGGCATGTTGCCTCTTTTTATGGAGACCTTTGCAACCGCCGAATTTTCAGAGCCCTTGCGCGCTCAAACCTCGGTACACTTCATTCTCGTCACTGGGACGTCGTTCTCACCCTATTTAAAAGAATGTCTCCAGAAAATTGCCTGTGAGAATGTGAGCTTTCAGGTGTTGACCATCGTGAATCATTTTTTTGGGGACTCGGTGACGGTGGCGGGTCTTGTCACCGGCGGAGACATCATTGAGGCCGTAAAGAAAACCCGGCAGTCCGCCCAAAATACGGCGAGGCCAATACTCCTTATTCCGGATGTGATGCTGGCTGAAACGAAAAAGGATTTTTTGGATGCAAGTACCCGGAAGGACATTGAAGAGACCTTGGGCCTGCCGACTTACATTGTCCCATCAGATGCCAAGTCCTTCATTCAAACCCTGAAGCACCTGGGCACATTCCCGCGAGAGCGCAATCTGGCCCGACCTTTTTTAGACGAGGCCACACCCGCCGTCTACCAATTCACAGATCAGGGTCTGGACATGGTCACATGACCGCCTTCGAACCCACGGGCGACACCCAGGTTTTCGGGATCTTCGGGTATCCCGTGCGTCATACGCTTTCGCCTCAAATGCAGCAAGCCGCTTTCAAGACCCATAAAATCCATGCGGCCTATCTTCCTTTCGAGGTTCATCCCGATCAACTCAAAAAAGCGGTGGCGTCCATAGTCCCTTTAGGCATCAAAGGGGTGAATATCACGATTCCCCACAAAGAAAAGGTCATCCCGTTTTTAGACGAGATTGACCCCGAAGCCGAAAAGGTCGGAGCGGTGAACACCATCAAAAATAACGCTGGTCGTCTCATTGGCTACAACACGGACGGCAGAGGTTATGTGGCCTCATTGAGGGAAGCGGGCGTGGACCCGACGGAAAAGGCCGTGATACTCTTGGGCGCGGGCGGCGCGGCCAAGGGGGTGGCCATCGCCCTGATCAACGCGGGGGTTCGAGAGCTCATCATCCACGCCAGACGCGCCGAGGCGGGCGCGGCCCTGGCGGCACACCTCAAGAGCGTAAGCGGCCACGCCAAACTCAGCGCCGAGCCATCTGACGAGGCTCAAGACACCGCAGTCAAAACTGCGAGGCCTGTACTCCTCATCAACACCACGCCTCTTGGCATGAAGCCCGGCGACGCGCTTCCCTTTCCCGCCTCCCGCATCAAAGCAGATTGGGTCGTTTCAGATCTCATCTACCGTCCTTTTGAAACCCCGTTGCTTGCGGCCGCAAAAAAAATCGGTGCAGAAACGGTTCCCGGACTGGGGATGTTGCTGCATCAGGGAGCCCTCGCATTTGAAATCTGGACCGCCCTTTCGCCCCCGATTCAAGCCATGAATGAGGCCCTCTTAAAAGCCTTTTCACACCCTCGATCTCGCTGATTTCAAGCCGTTTCACAAGTCTCCGGCGTGATTGACAGCCCATGGAACATGGGATAAGCTTTTTTTCGACAGCCGCAGGATTTTACTGTCCGCAAGAAATTTCGGGCTCCAATCAAGGAGGGAGATGTCTTTCTGTTTATCCATTCTTTCAGTGTGGGGTTTCTCTGTTGATTACCGACAGGCTTGGGGTCATGCTCATCAAGGCCAACCTCGTCTCCGAGGAGGAGGTCCAAAAAGCCTTGCTGGTTCAAACAAAACAAGGGGGGCGCATTGGCAGTATCCTCGTCCGTCTTGGGTTTATCGATGAAGTCAAACTCCTCGATTTTCTAAGCCGTCAGTACGGCCTCCCCGCCGTCGATCTCAACACGACCCACATCGATCCCGATGTCATCAAGTTTGTTCCCTTCGAACTGGTCAAAAAATACCGTATTGTCCCGATAAAACGGCGTGGCTCAACCCTGTGCATCGCGATGATCGACCCGAGTGATGTCTTCGCGATTGACGATATCAAATTCATGACGGGCTACAACATCGAACCCGTCATCGCCACGGAATCCACCGTCATTGAAACGATCCAGAAATTTTACGGAGGCGCGGCCGCGGAAAAGAAGGAAGAAGCCTTTTCAATTGAAGCAAAGGATTACACGCTTGCGGAAAGCATGGACGAGGATGATTTCTTCGAGGACAAGCAGGACGGGCCCCTGGTTTCCGTTGAGGATTTCGATACGGTGGTCGGTGACGCGCTTGAAAATGTCGATGTTGTCGAGGAGGAGCAGGAAGAAGGGGCAATTCAGGATGTGGCCGCGCCCATCGTGAAACTCGTCAACGGCATCCTGGTAAATGCCATCAAAGTCGGCGCCAGTGATATTCATGTTGAACCCTTTGAGACGGTTTTTCGGATTCGGCTTCGGATTGACGGGGTGATGCGCACTATCATGAACCTGCCGACGAAGATCAAAAACGCCGTGGTCTCCCGTTTAAAAATCATGTCTAAACTGGATATCGCGGAGCGGCGGCTCCCGCAGGACGGCCGGATCAAGCTGAAACTCGGCAAAAAAAAGGAAGTGGATTTCCGTGTTTCCACCCTCCCCTGTCTGTTTGGGGAAAAAGTCGTCATGCGTATTCTCGACAAGGGCAACCTCACCTTTGACTTAACCCAGCTCGGCTTTGAGCCGAAGGCCCTGGAACATTTTAATGACGCCATCCAATCGCCCTACGGCATGGTGCTGGTCACGGGCCCCACGGGGAGCGGAAAAACGACGACGCTGTACTCTGCCTTAAGCACCGTGAATACGCAGGAAATCAACATCATGACGGCGGAAGACCCTGTCGAATACAACTTGCTGGGCATCAACCAGGTTCAAATGAAGGATGAAATCGGGCTCAATTTCGCGGCGGCGCTGCGGTCTTTTCTGAGGCAGGACCCGGACGTCGTCATGGTCGGTGAAATCCGGGATTACGAAACGGCGGAAATCGGCGTCAAGGCCGCGCTCACGGGACACCTGGTCTTATCCACCCTCCACACCAATGATGCCCCCGGCACCATTAACCGTCTGTTGAACATGGGCGTTGAACCCTTCCTGGTTTCGTCATCCGTGATTCTGATTCTTGCCCAGCGCTTGGCCCGCCGGATCTGCAAACACTGCAAGGCTGTCCACTCCGTCACACCGGAAGCGCTTCGCGAAGCGGGGTTCAGAGTCAAAAATCTTGAGAACCTGGTCGTCTACAAGGGAAAAGGCTGTGAAAGATGTGGCAAAACGGGTTATAAAGGACGTGTCGCGCTTTATGAAGTGATGCCGATCAAAAGCAGGATTCGCGAGCTCGTTCTACAGGGCGCCACTACAGAAGAAATCAAAACTGCCGCGATCGCCGACGGGATGAAAACCCTTCGCATGAGCGGACTGGCAAAGGTCCTCGAAGGGGTCACCACGATTGAGGAAGTGCTGAACAACACCATGTCGGACCGGGATTAACCTCCGGCAACGGTCATTAAGGAATATCGCATATGCCAAACCTGCATCAATTACTTCAAACCATGATTGAAAAAGGCGCCTCGGATCTTCACATCACGACGGGATCCCCGCCCATGGCCCGGATCAACGGCAACTTGAGCCCCCTAGACCCCGCGCCACTAAAACCCTCTGAAACCAAGCAACTTCTGTACAGTGTACTGACCGACGCCCAGAAACACCGCTTTGAGGAAGAGAATGAACTCGATTTTTCTTTTGGATTAAAAGGCCTCAGCCGCTTCAGAGGGAATGTGTTCATGCAGCGGGGCGCGGTCTCCGGAGCCATTCGTACAATTCCCTTTAAAATATTATCCTTCAGTGATCTGGGGCTTCCGCCGGTTGTCCATACCTTGGTCAAAAAGCCGCGAGGACTGATCCTGGTGACCGGACCGACCGGCAGCGGAAAATCGACAACCCTGTCCTCCATGATCGACCGCGTGAATCAGGAGCGGCACGACCACATTATCACCATTGAAGATCCGATTGAGTTTCTTCATCCGCATAAAAAATGTATCGTGAATCAGCGGGAAGTCGCGTCGGATACCAAATCCTTCAAAGCCGCGCTCAAATATGTCTTGAGACAGGATCCCGATGTTGTCCTCATTGGAGAGATGCGGGATCTCGAAACCATCGAGGCGGCGCTCACGCTTTCGGAGACAGGCCATTTGACCTTTGGGACACTTCACACCAATTCCGCCTCGCAGACCGTCAATCGCATCGTGGATGTCTTTCCGTCCCACCAGCAGCCCCAGGTTCGCGCGCAGCTCGCGCTCGTGCTCGAAGGCGTCCTGTCTCAGCAGTTGATCCCTAAAAAAAACGGGCAGGGGCGGGAAATGGCCCTGGAAGTCATGGTCCCGACCTCCGCGATCCGAAACCTCATCCGGGAAGACAAGGTCCATCAGATTTACTCCGCCATGCAGACGGGGCAGGAGCAAAACGGAATGCAGACGATGAATCAGTCGCTCGCCGATCTGGTCAAAAAAGGGAAGATTTCGCTTGAGGACGCCACAGGGCGATCTCATCAAGTCGATGAATTGCTTTCTCTGATTCACCGGGGCAGGAGCAGTATGCCCGGCGGGCCGGCCGCGCCGCAGCCGATCCCGCGGAGATCAGGTAATATTAGATACCAATAATAAAAAGCAGTAGCAATGTAAGGAGGGTAGGTTAATGACAACTTTTGCATGGACGGGAAAAACACGGCAGGGCCGAGTCAGGAAGGGAGAAATCGTCGCGTCAAACCGGGACGAAGCAATGAACCTCCTGAAAAGAGACCACATCCTTGTCACTTCCGTGAAAAAGAAGGCAAAGGAAATTACACTTTCCTTTGGTGAAAAAAAGGTTAAAGACAAAGACATCGTCATTTTTACCCGGCAGTTCGCAACCATGATTGACGCCGGGCTGCCACTGGTGCAGTGCCTGGAAATTCTGGGCGGTCAGGCGGACCACCCCACATTGGCCAAGGCCATCAACGAAGTCCGCACCGACGTGGAATCGGGATCAACCTACGCGGATGCGCTTCGGAAGCATCCCAAGGTCTTCAATGATCTCTATGTCAACATGGTGGCCGCGGGTGAAACGGGGGGGATCCTGGATACCATTTTGAACCGGCTCTCTCATCATATCGAAAAGGCCATGAAACTCAAAAAACAGATCAAGTCGGCCATGGTCTACCCCATCACTATTTTGACGGTCGCCGTCGCCGTCATTATCGTTTTGATGGTTTTTGTCATTCCCATTTTCGCCAAAATGTTTACGGATTTCGGCGGGACATTGCCCGGCCTGACCCAAATGGTCATCGATATAAGTCATTTTATGCAACGTAATATTCTATACATGCTGGCGGCCACCGTCGGCGTCGGCTATATTATTCGCTGGTATTACCGAACGCCCAAGGGGAATTTCAATATCGATAAGTGGGCCTTGAAAACACCCGTGATCGGGGATCTCATCCAGAAAGCGAGTATCGCCAAATTCACCCGGACGCTGGGCACACTCATCACCAGCGGCGTTCCCATCCTTGAAGGCCTGGGCATCGTCGCAAAAACCTCCGGGAATAAAGTGGTGGAAAAAGCCATCATGAATGCGCGCCAGAGCATCAGCGAAGGGAAAACCATTGCGGACCCTTTGGCGAAGGAAAGCGTCTTTCCGCCGATGGTGGTGCAAATGATCGCCGTGGGTGAATCCACGGGCGCCATCGACAATATGCTGGGGAAGATCGCGGACTTTTACGACGATGAAGTCGACTCCGCCGTCTCAACGCTGACCTCCATGCTCGAGCCGGCGATGATGGTCTTTCTCGGCATCACTATCGGGACAATCGTCATTGCGATGTACCTGCCGGTTTTCGAGATGGCGTCCATCGTTGGATAACGGACTTCGTAAAAAAACAAGGCATCGTTGAAGATGAATCCACCCGTGAATCCAGGCGAACAACTCCTTCTAAAACGCACGCACTACATGATGGCCATCCGCGTCATTTTAGTGACCCTTTTTCTCGGCCTCCCGCTTTTGCTGGAAATCGAATCCATTCAAAATCCCCGCGCTATCACTACCTTTTACATCTTGATTGGAAGCACCTATGCCCTGAGCATCGCCTATGCTGTTTTTCTCAAACTTAAAGGCCCGTCGCTCCATTTCATTTCCATTCAACTGACGATGGATATCCTTTTGGAAACCATCCTCATCTCGGTGACAGGGGGACTCGGAAGCCCCTTCCCCTTTCTCTTCATTATCACCATCGTTTCCGCCGCCATCTTTTTTCATCATCGCGGCGGCCTGCTCATGGCCGGAGTGTCGACGCTTTTTTTTGGCCTGTTGGCCATCGCCCAGCGCGCGCAACTGCCGCCCCTGGAAACGGCTCTGGTGCTGGGGGCGAAGGAAGCGTTTTATGGATTTTTTCTCTACATGATAGCCTTTTTCACGGTTGGCGTTTTGAGCGGACGCCTGGCGAAACGGCTCCGTGAAAAAGAGATCGGATTTCTGGATTTAAGGGTTTTCCACGAAGACATCGTCCACAGTATGCCGAGCGGCCTCATCACGACCGACCTGCACGGCAAAATCACCTCCTTTAACCGCTCCGCCACCGAGATTACGGGCTATCCTCCCGAAGAAGTGATTGGAAAAACGTGGTGGGAAAAATTCGCCTGGCAGGATATTCAAAATCACTTCAAGGCCTTGGCCGATACCCAAATGTCGAAGCGCTTTGAAGGGGAGATTCGGCATAAATCCGGGGAAACCTGTCTGCTTGGGGTCACCATCTCGGCGCTTCGAAATGACCAGGGCAGCCAGACGGGGATTATCGGCACCTTTCAGGACCTCACCGAAATTCGAAACCTCGAAGAAGCCGTTCACCGAAAAGAGCGGCTCGCCACCATCGGTGAAATGGCGGCGGGCATGGCCCATGAAATCCGGAACCCCCTCGCCTCTCTCAGCGGCTCCATTCAGGTTTTGCAAAACGAGCTGGCTTTGAGCGGCGAAAATCTCAAATTGATGGAAATCGCCAACCGGGAGTCTGAACGGCTGAACGTCTTTGTCACCCAGTTTCTGCGTTACGCCCGGCCGCTGCCGCCGCAGCGGGAATGGCTAAACCTGCATAACCTCTTGTCGGAAACCACGCATTTAATCCAGAACAACCCGGCCTGTACGCAACGGATTCAGATTATGCTTGAGGAGGCTCGTGAACCCATCCTGGCCTTTGTCGATCCCGACCAAATGAAACAGGTGTTCTGGAACCTGATCAATAACGCCCATCAAGCCATACAGGGCATCGGCACCCTCACGTTGTCGGCGCGCCGTGTTATGCGTCGTCTGGAAGAGGATATGATCGAAATCCTTTTTAAGGACACGGGAAAAGGCATTGCAGAAGCGGATCTCCCCAATATATTCAATCCCTTTTTTACGACAAAGAGCGCGGGCTCCGGACTGGGGCTGGCCATTGTGCAGCGCGTCGTTGAAGAACACGCGGGAGAAATTTCGGTGTCGAGCCAGCCGGGGGAGACGATTTTTAAAATCCGTCTCCCTTTTTCATCCGCAGCCGCACCGCCCATGATGGCCCCTGACCCTGTGAACGCTTCAAGTGATAAAAACACGGACGCGACTAGCGATCTCTTCGAAAAAACCGAAAAAACGCCGCTGACAACGCTGAGAAAGTAATCGGTCGTTATACAATGAATCAAGTCTTGATTGTCGATAATGAGAAGAGTATGCGGGATTTTCTGTCCATCGTGCTCAAAAAAGAAGGCTACCAGTGCAAGACGGCGGAGGACGGACAGCAGGCCCTGGCCATCGTCGAAAACGAAGGCGCCAGCCTCGTGATCACCGACATCAAAATGCCGAAAATGGACGGGCTGGCCCTCCTGAGGGCATTGAAGACCACGTCTCCGGAAACCGCAACAGTCATGATGACCGCCTTCGCCTCGACGGAAACCGCCATCGCGGCCATGAAGGAAGGAGCCTATGATTATCTGACCAAGCCCTTTCAAATCGACGAAGTCAAGCTCATCATCAAAAATGTCCTCGAGCGAAAAAACCTCCGTCAAGAAAACACCCAGCTTCGGCGCGAACTGAAATCGCAATCGGATTTCACCCGAATCATCGGCAAAAGCCACAAAATGCGTCAGGTGCTGGACTTGGTTGAAAAAGTCGCCGACAACAAAAGCAACATCCTCATTACCGGCGAATCGGGCACGGGGAAGGAAATGATCGCGCGCGCCATTCATTACAACAGCAGCCGAAGGGATCACTCCTTCGTCACCGTCAATTGCAGCGCCCTCCCCGAAACCCTGCTTGAAAGTGAACTTTTCGGCCACATGAAGGGTGCCTTTACCGGTGCGATCGCCAATAAGCCCGGTCTGTTTGAAACCGCTGACAAGGGCAGCATCCTCCTGGATGAAATCGGGGAAACCTCGCTTGCCATTCAGGTCAAGCTCTTGCGGGTTTTGCAGGAGCGGGAGATCCGGCGCGTGGGCGGCACGAAAGACATTAAGGTCGATATCCGCATCATCGCGGCCACAAACAAAAACCTGGAAGACCTGATCGACGAAGGGAAATTTCGGGAGGATCTTTATTATCGCCTGGACGTGATTCCGGTGCATTTGCCGCCTCTCCGGGAGCGCCCCGAGGATGTCCCCTTGCTGGCGAATTATTTCTTAAAAAAATTTAATGACAGCCTGGGGAAAAACATTGAAGGCATCGCGCCGGAAGTCCTTCGCCTGCTTATGCAGCACGAATGGAAGGGCAATGTCCGGGAACTGGAAAATGTCCTCGAACGCGCCGTCGCCCTCACTTCGAATACCATCCTCTCCTTTGAAGATTTCAGCGGCAACCTTATGAAACCGCCAAAGAGTGTACCTGTGCCTTCAGCCATCCCGGAAGACGGGCTCGACCTCGAAGAGCTGATCGGGAATATCGAAAAAGAGCTCCTGCTTAAAGCACTGGAAGAAACCCGCTGGGTAAAAAAAGAGGCCGCGAAACGTCTCCATCTCAACTTCCGCTCCTTTCGCTACCGTCTGGCAAAATACGACATACAGCGGCATCCCGGCGAGAACGCCACGAACCTCTCGGAAGACTAATCGATCCACGGCATCGCTTTTTCAACACTGCGATGCTATGATCTTTGCCCCATGAAACAGCAACTTTCGCTTCAAGCCCCGGCAAAAATCAACCTTTACCTGAGAGTGCTTAATCAAAGAAGCGATGGGTTTCACAACCTCTCTTCGTTGATGCACATGGTCGGTCTCTACGACCGGCTCACCTTTGAGGCACAAGAAACAGACCTGACCCTGGCAATTTCTGGAAATCCGCTTCCCTCGGACGCATCCAACCTCGTTCTCAAAGCCGCGACACTGCTGCAAAAAGAAATGATAGATGAGGGATATCCGCGAAAAGGGGCCCACATCACACTCCATAAAACGATCCCGGTTTCGGCGGGTCTCGCGGGTGGCAGCAGCGACGCGGCCGCGACACTGGTAGGCCTCAACCGGCTTTGGTCGCTTTTTTGGCCAAAGCAAAAATTGGCTCGGCTCGGGGCGGTTCTTGGGAGCGATGTCCCCTTTTTTTTTGATGGCCCGGCGGCGTGGATCTCCGGCCGGGGAGAAAAGGTCACACCGGTTTCGGACAATATTCAGGGTTGGGTTGTGCTCGTACACCCTGAAATTCCTGTTTCAACTGCCGCCGTGTTCAGGGCCTACGCTTCACGTGCCGGGTTGACAAAGCAGGGATCACCGCTTAATATCAAGCCAGAAAAATTGCGGCCTTCCGAGACAGAGATACTTGCGCATCCGCTCAACGATCTGGAGTCAGTCACCTTGACACGCTTTCCACTACTGAACGCAGTCAAGCAAACCCTTCGGGATTTAGGCGGGGTATTCGTACTGATGTCTGGAAGCGGGCCAACACTATTCGCCCTTTTTGGACATCAGGAAGAGGCGGAAAAAACGGCGAGACAGATGCCGAAAGTCATGCGCGGAACTGCCCTCAAAGCTTGGGCCGTGCCGCTATTGTGGACATCGCCGTTTGAAGAGATTTTTTGAATATCCAAATTGACTGGGGCGTCGACAAGTGGCAAGTCACGAGATTTTGGATCTCGCATTCCCAGGTTCGAACCCTGGCGCCCCAGCCAATTTTCTTCCCCGCCATCCCCCTTTGATTTTCCACTCAGAGATTCGCTAATCAGTCTGTGGTCTCCGATCCACGGCACACTGAGCGATAATGCCGGGAAACGTCCCGCATGCGTGTTTTAGGGCCTTCCTTGCCAGAACAGGATCTTTCGGGTACCTTTTAAAAATATACTTTCTGGATTTAAATTCGCGTAGAACTCCTCGATTTTAAAAGCAGAAATGAAGGAGGCGGTTTCAAACTTAAAAAGTCCCTCAATTATGATCCGCCCAGCGGTTCAAGAATGACTGGACGCCAAAGGATCCACATGAAGTTATCCAACCCGACTCAAAACCAAAGTAAGGTGGCACGCACCGGAGACCCCGTTGCTGATGAAACAATCCCGGCGGATATCCTGGAAATGGCCCATGTCGCCTATTGGCGCTCGGATCTTCTGACACGGAATCAATTCTGGTCGGACGCATTGTATCAACTGCTTGGCGCTCGTCCCGAAGAGACCGATCCCTCGGAAGAACTGATATTAAATACGATCCACCCGGAGGATCGGGCGGTCGTCCAATCCGCACATAACAAAGCCATTGCTGAAAATAAGCCCTACGAAATCACGTTTCGGATCATCAGAAAACATGGGGAACCATCCCTGGTTCGGGCACGGGGGAAGATCTGTCTGGATGAAAACGGACACCCCGCGGAGCTTGTCGAAACGCTTCAAGTGATAGACGAACATCAATACACCGAAAAAAGCTTTGCGCACCGGGCCTACCTGGACCCCCTGACAGGGCTTCCCAACCGGCAGGGCTTTTATGATCGTCTGGACAAAACCATCCAGCGCGCCAAACGTGAAAAGAGTAATTTTGCCCTGCTCTATATTGATCTGGATGACTTTAAAAATGTGAATGAGACAAAAGGGCATGCCGCGGGCGACCGTCTGCTTCAGGAAATGGCCGGCCGGATGAGGGAATGCGCCCGGTCAGGCGACCCCCTTTCACGTCTCAGCGGTGACGAATTCACCCTGGTTTTAGAGAAACTGCCTCATGAAAAAGGTGCCGCCTCCGCCGCCAAAAGAATTATCGACACCCTCTCCAAGCCGTTTCATTATCAAGGTAAGGAAATCGACTCCACGGTAAGCATCGGCATTTCTGTGTATCCGGAGAACGGCACCACTGCTGAGGACCTGCTTCAAAACGCGGACGCGGCCATGTCCCACGCGAAGAAAACGGGAAAAAACGCCTTTCGCTTTTTCACAAAAGCCTTGAATGAGAAGATCCACAGACAGGCCAAACTTGAAGCCGCCTTGCGAAAATCGATGGATACCTGGGAATTGGAGGCCTATTTCCAGCCCATCGTCTCATTAAAAAACCGTAGTATTGTTTCCATGGAGGCTCTCATCCGGTGGCCGCAAACCGACGGAGGATTTATCTCTCCCGGCGAGTTCATTCCCCTGGCCGAGGAAAAAGGACTGATTTCGGATATCGATCAATTTATGATCCGCACTGTCTGCGATTTCGTCCGAAAGATGAAAACAAAAACGGCGGACGGCCGAGCGCAAACACCTCATGCTTCCGTCAATCTTTCCGCTGTGGATTTCGATCGCGTGGATCTCTGTCGTCAGCTCACGAAGACGATACAGGACTTCGGGCTCTCCCCTCATGACATCGGATTGGAACTCACCGAAAGCACCGTCATCAAAAACATCGCGCTCGCGATTGAACACCTCAACAGACTGCGGGATCAGGGGTTTCGTATTTCGATGGATGACTTCGGCACAGGCTATTCCTCGCTCAGTTACCTAGCCAAACTTCCGATTGATGTCCTGAAGATTGACGGCTCTTTTGTCGTCGATCTGCCAAGGAACCCGAGAAACAACGCCATCGCGAAAGCCATTGTGTTCATGGCGCATGAAATGGGTATCGAAGTGGTGGCGGAAGGGGTCGAAACCAGGGCACAGCTTGATTTTCTGGACGCCATCGGCTGCGACAACATTCAGGGTTATATCTTCAGTCCCGCCCTGCCGGGGCCTCAGATGGCGCATTTATTAGGACAGGCACAGCCCTTCGCAAAAAAAAGCGCCGCTTTTTCCGCCGCGTCCCTTTGACCGCATCCATCAGACCTTAATAAGCCCGAGTGATTTTCCAGCACGCTCAAAGGTTTCCAGGGCGAAGCTCAAATCCGCCTGCGTATGCGCGGCGGAAATCTGCACCCGAATGCGATCCTCCCCCTCCGATACCACGGGGTATGAAAATGCCACGGCGTAAACCCCGCTTTCAAAAAGGGTCTGTGACAGACGCGTCGCCCGCGCCGGGTCTCCAATCAAAATCGGAATAATGGGGTGCGCGCCCCCTTTGAGGACAAAACCCATTCGCCTCAGTCCCTCCCGAAAAAAGGCCGTGTTTTCACGGAGCCGTGCGCGCAGATCATCCGCCGCATCGACCACGTCAAAGGCCTTCAATGCCGCCGCCGCAATCATCGGAGGGAGGGTATTTGAAAAAAGACAGGGTCTTGAACGCTGACGCAACAGGTCGATCAGCGGCTTTAGGCCCGAGGTAAAGCCGCCGGAGGCCCCGCCCATCGCCTTCCCCAGCGTACTCGTGATGAGATCAACACGGCCCGTAACCCCGCAGTGTTCAATACTGCCCCGCCCCGTTTCGCCTAAAAAACCTGTGGCGTGGGAATCATCCACCATGACCAGCGCACGATAGCGTTCGGCCAAATCGCAGATCTCCGCCAAGGGGGCGATTTCGCCATCCATCGAAAAAACACCGTCCGTGGCAATCAGCCGAAGACGATGTTTCGAAGCCGATTGAAGCCGGTTTTCCAGATCCCCCATGTCGAGGTGACGGTAGCGGTAGCGTCTGGCCTTGCACAGCCGTATGCCGTCGATGATGGAGGCATGATTCAAGGCGTCGGACAGCACGGCGTCTTCCTCCCCCAGCAGTGTTTCAAAAAGCCCGGTATTGGCATCAAAACAGGACGAGTACAAAAGACTCGCCTCAGTTTGAAGAAAGGCGCTGATTCGCTCTTCCAAGGCTTGATGCACATCCAGCGTGCCGCAGATAAAACGGACGGAGGCCATGCCGTAGCCCCGCGTTTTCAGACCCGTGGCGGCGGCTTTAAGGATTTCCGGGTGATTGGCCAGGCCGAGATAATTATTGGCGCAGAGATTCAAAATCGGCCGCCCTGCGACCATCACGTGAGCATCTTGCGGGGATTCGATGCGGCGTTCTTCTTTTTTCAGTCCTCGCCGGGTGATTTCTTCGAGTTGTTGTTCAAAGAAAGACCGGGTTTTTTCGTCCATGACCTCGCCTCTATCAGTTTAAGGTGCGGGAATCAAATGCCTCAACTCAGGGTTGACGACCAGAACAACCTTGGCCGCCTGTCTCGGTGTGGCTTCCATCATTTGAAAACCCCGCGCAAAATCCTCAAAATCCAGAACATGGGTGATGACAGGGCGCGGATCCAGGTTGCCGGAACGGAGCAAGTCCGCCATCTGACGCCAGGTCTCAAACATTTTTCGTCCGCTGATGCCGTAAACCCGGATGCCCTTGAAAATCACCTGATTATTCCAGTCCAGCGTGACCGGCGCCGGAGTCAGGCCGAAGGCCGTGAATCGTCCGCCTTTCCGAATGGCCTCAAATCCCGCCCGGATCGCCCTGGGATTCCCCGACATTTCAAGCACGACATCCGCGCCGATCCCGCCCGTTTCCGACCGGATCCTTTGAGCGACATCCGCTTCGCCCGCGTTGATCAGTACGTCCGCGCCCATTTTTTTTGCGATGTCAAGGGTAAAGGGATTCAAGCCGGACAGCATGATTTTCGCGGCGCGCGACGCGCGGGCCACGCCCGCAGCAAAAAGACCAATGGGGCCATCGCCCAAAATGGCGACAGTTTTCGCGATCACGGGTTCCACGAGCGTCGCATAAACGGCATTTCCCAGCGGATCCTGCACCGAAGCGATTTCCGGCTTTAAGGCCGGATCGTTTTTCCAAAGGCTGCGCGCGGGAATGGCGGCATATTCAGCGAAACAACCGTCCCGGTCGATCCCCAATATTTTGAGGCGGTCGCAGAGATGCGGCGCGCCTTTCCGGCAAATACCGCAGTTTAAACAGGGGATGTGACTGTCGGACGACACGCAATCCCCAACCTGAAAGCGCGTGGCTTCAGCGCCGAGTGCTACGACTTTTCCGGAAAATTCATGACCGATAATCCGCGGCAGGTGGATCAGCCGTTTTTCAGCCCAGGCGTCCCATTGATCCAGGTGGAGATCCGTGCCGCAAATCGAGACCACATCGACCCGAACGAGAGCCTCATCCGGCTTCGGGACAGGTCTTGGCCGTTCGATCATTTGAAAACATGTTCCTTTTTCGACTTTGGCGAGGGCCTTCATAACAGGGACGCGCTCCACGTATATCTCAAGCATAGTCCCTTTGTCGCGGGTTTTAAAACCCTTCGTGGAGTGTGAGGGTCAGAAAGATAAAAAAGATGGATGCGGGCGGTTTTTAGACGATGTCGCTCAGTGCCCGTTTTTCTGGCTGCCGCTTAAATCATCAATGAGGCCCTGGAGGTTCCTGGCTAAGCCGGAAAGGCTTTGGGAGGCCATTAAGACCGCTTCGGCTTCCTTGGCCGTATCGGTCGTGGCCGACGTAATGTCCTCAATGGTTGCCACGACGTCGTTCGCGCCTTTCGCCGCTTCTCCGGCATTACTGCTGATTTCAGAGGTGGTGACAGACTGCTGCTCAATCGCGCCCGCGATGGAAGTTGAAATATCGTTGTTCTTGCTGAGAATCGTCCCGATTTCCTCGATCGCGAGAACGGCTTCTTCCGTGTTCTGCTGAATCGCTGAAATTTTTTGATGGATCTCGGCGGTCGCGTCCGAGGTCTGCTTGGCAAGCCCTTTCACTTCGTTCGCCACGACGGCAAAGCCTTTTCCGGCGTCTCCCGATCTCGCGGCTTCAATGGTGGCATTCAAGGCCAATTGGTTCGTGAGTGTCGCGATCGAGTTGATCACGCGGATGACCTGCCCGATTTCGTGAGAGGACTCGCCCAGTTTGCAGATGGTCCGGTTCGCCGCTTTTGTTTTCTCGACGGCTTCCGCGCTCATCTGAGTGGCTTCCTGAACATTTTTGGAAATTTCCTTGATCGTGGCGGCCATTTCCTCGGAGGAAGAGGCCACGACTTCGGCGTTCCCCGTCGTTGCCTGACTCGTTCTCCCCGCGCAACTGGACTTGATGCTGACGGTTTCCAGGTTCCCCCCCATCTGCCGGCTGGCATTCGAAAGATGGGTCGATTCATGCGAAAGCGCGGTGGTCGTCTCCTTCAGTGTCTCCAATACCCGGGTTTTCGTGGTGACCAGACGACAGGGCACAAAGGTGCCCATGCGATTTTTCTGATCGTCGTAGACTGCGGAGAAAACAACGCCTATCACTTCATCTTTTAATTTAATGTCTGAAGCGTACGGCAGGTTTTTCGGATCGGCTATCATGTCCTTGATTTTTTTGAGATCCGGGTGAAAAATGTCCAGTGAATGGCCTAGCACCTCATCCGCCCGGCAAGGCAGGAGGTCTTCCAGTTTTTTGAACATCCGAAGGGCCGCCGGGTTTAGATACGTCACGCGAAACGCATTATCGACGAACATCATCCCCGAGGGCGCGTTTTCAACCATTGCGGAAATCCGCGCCATTTTAAGCCGCTGGCTGTCGGCCTTTCGCAAGCCCTCGACCATCACCCGAAAACTCTCCGAAAGCATGCCGATTTCATCCCTTCCCTGGGCAAGCAGGGTGGCGGAAAGATCGCCCTGCGCGATTTTTTTCGCAATATCCGACATCTCATGCAGGGGAGTCACGATGGCGCGGCCCATGACAAAGGCAATGGCAATCCCAAAAAAGACGGAAAAGCCCGCGATCAAAAGAATGACTTTTTGAATATCATGTGCCCGCGCACGGATATCAGTAATTTGCTCGTTTAAGGCGGAGGTCGTGGTTGACTTATAGGCCACTAAACGCATGTTGAGCGCTTTTGTGAGCCGGCTAAATCCCATGAGCGTTTCACTGACCTCCTGAAGGCTCTGACCGGCAATCATGGCCCTCGCGATTTTTTCGCCGTCCTCCCGGTAACGGGAAAAGAGCCGTTTCAGTTCCGAGAGCATGTCATGGTCCTGGCTCGAAACACGCTCAAGTGCCATCAGTGTGCGGGTGAATTCCTGACTGACCTCCAAGGCTTTTTCCAGTTTTTCTTCATCGCCAAAGGACGCCGCGGAGGAAAAGAGTTCGCCGATCGTCCCAAACTTGGCCTCCAAGTGCTCGGCGCCATGAAGCGTGCGGACCGTTTGCTCGTCCATGTGAGTGATCCGCAACAAGATCTCCGCGCTGTCAAAGTAGGCAAAACTCCCGATTGACAAAAATATCCCCACCAAAAAGAGAAATCCCGCAATCAGTTTCCCTCGAATATTCATCTTTGAAATGGCCATCACCTCTTCTCTTTAGATCGCTCTCGGCATCCCTGTTCGAAAATGAGTCTCACGGTTATTACTGTACCAGATATTTTTTTGGACGCTCACGGGACAATCCCGCACGCCGAAATCCAGAAACCTCCCCTCCCTAAGGGAACTTACTTCTACTTATCGGAGCACAGGAGAAGAACTTGAGAGCACCCAAAAGAGCGTTTTTTCTATTGGATAGTAAGGGGGGGCTATTTCGGGGCTTTCCGGGTTGAGGATTGCATGAGCCGATTGGCCTGGTCGGGATAAAACCCGCTGTAGTGATTGCGTTCCGTCAACTCTAAAACGGTGTAAGGCGCATCTTCCCTCACTTCCGAGGCCGTAAAAATCTGCCGCAGACGGGAGCCGGGGCTGCCGACGATGTCCCCCGAAAACACGATGCCCCGCTCTTTCATGACCGCCATCGCGCATTCGATCTCCGCGACCAGCACGGCGGCATGATGCAGGTGTTCATCTCCGAAGCGCTGGACCCACGCGGGAATAATACTCTGCTTTCCCCGCGCGCCGTCATAGGCCTGATCAATAAAAAGGGCCGGGAGACCGGGCTTTCGGTACACCTTGGCCCACCAGCCCTGATCCGGGTACTCCACGATTTCATCTTCAAAAACATAGCCCTGTTTTAAAAAGACCGCCGCCCGCCGTTCGATATCCAGGCAGCGTAATGCGACGTGATCAATCACCAGGGGCCAGCCCTGCCGAAGGCTCACGTCGAGATAAGTCCGCGCGGCGTGGTTGCCCTGGGCATAGTCGGCGAGCAAGTTATCAATTATCGGCTCCCCATATGCGGGAAAAGTTTGATTTTTCATAAGATCTCCCCCACAACTTGCGCTTCTGTTTTCATTATACGGCGGGCGGTTTGACGCTGTAAAGCAGGCGTCAATCCGGCCGTGTTGACAGGATTCGGCCTCACTTCTACAATAATCGCCATGTTTTTTCGGCGTTCTTCTTTTTGCACAGTCGTCCGTTTCATGCTGATCAGCGCGATCGTGTTTCTCATGCCGCCCGGCCCGGTGTTTTCCGACGAGAGCCGCCCGCCCGAAGGCATGGTGCTGATTCCGGCGGGGCCGTTCTGGATGGGTTTGGACGAACTCCCGCCCGACAGTCCCTGGGGACAAAAAGACGCCCGCCCCAAACATCAAGTCACGTTGCCTGATTTCTGGATGGATCGCTACGAGGTGACCTATGGAGCCTATCTCAAATTTGATGAAAACCACATCCTGCCGAAGCGCTTATCCGATGCGCCGGTGACCCACGTGAGCTGGACGGACGCTGACAGCTATTGCCGCGCTATCGGGAAACGGCTCCCCAGCGAAGCGGAATGGGAGAAGGCCGCACGAGGCATCGACGGCCGCGCCTATCCCTGGGGGAACCGCTTTGATCCGAAAAAATCCAATATCGGCGCCGTGCCGCAGCCGGTGGGGAGTTTTCCAGAGGATCGAAGCCCCTATGGCGTCTTTGACATGGCGGGCAACGTATCCGAGTGGACCGATAGCTGGTATCGCGCCTATCCGGGGAGTGATTACAAATCACCCGATTACGGGATTTTTCAAAAGGTCGTGCGGGGCGGGGCCTTTAACGCCAGTCGTCACTTCGCCGATGAAATGTTTGGACAGGTCACATTCAGAAATTACAACCGTCCGAACCGCGCGGGCCCGGACAACGGTTTTCGCTGTGCGAAATCGGTCTCGAAGTAGTCTTAGTCTACGGATTTTCCCGACCGCAAACCGCGCAGGGGCAAATCTTTCTCAAGTAATCAAAGGGATAAATCCCCGTATCGTGCCCGTCGCTCCAATGAATTGAAACGGCGTATCGCCCCTTCGCTTCAATCGAAGTCGTGCGGATGCCATCAGCAATTTGGGCGCGCGAAATCTTTTTCACGCCACTCCATTCATCGACACAGGACGCGCATTGACAACTTTCACGGAGGAAAGGATAGGGGTAGACGGCCTCATGCCCGTCCGCCCAGCGAATGCGAAGCCCGTCTTTTTTGAGTGCCTCAATCTCTGTGGGTGTGGCGGATTTCCCGCTCATAAGCACCTTTAAGGTATAAAATTTTTGAATATCGATCCACGCGCATCATAATCCAGAGATGCTTGACAGTGCAATGTCAAAATGCTACTAATCGACATTCAGACGATTTGTGCTGAAATTTCAAGAGGATGATATTGGCAACCTTTACAAAAGAGAGCATAGGAGGAACGATGCGTTTAAATCCATACATGGCAGCAGCAGTGATCTCCTTTTTTGCACTGTCTGGAACCAGTTTTGCGGGATCTTCAATGCACGTCAATGCCGCAAAAAAACATTGCAATGAAATGATCGCGGCCGGAGAGTCGGGTCTCGACCACGGCGGACAGGGACACGGCGGTGTCGCGGTGAAGCACTTCAAAAAAATGATCCATGAGGCGCAGGAATGCCTGAAACATGGGCAAGAGGGAATCAGGGGCTCCGATGCAAGCAGAGCCACAAAGATGCACGGGCCAGAGGCGATGGAGCATGTGAAAGAAGCCATCTCTCATGCAAAGGCCGCAGTCAACCACGGCGAGCAGGGGCACCTGGGTGTGTTAATGGATCACGGCAAGGACGCCATGGCCCATGCCCGTGAGGGTGTCAAGCACGCCAACGAAATGAACTGACGCGCGCTCGGAAGATACGCAACTTACTTCAGACCGGCCCAAAG
>JBHHXB010000012.1:0-22035 GCA_046756825.1 Nitrospiria bacterium
GACAAAAGGAGCTGGCGGACACTGCCGGGGCGGATTTATCTTGGACGGGTCATGCTCCCCGAAGGGGAATGGAGTGCCGAAGTCCGGTTTTTGGGAGCGCGCGGCGAGCCGGTGACGACGCGGCGCTTCGCGCATTTGAATATCACGCGGGGCAAAAAGCAATTTTTAATCGCCCATACGGCACGCTGACACATTGGAGTAATTTGGAATGATGGTAAAAAAAATACGGCCCTTGGTTTTACTGCAATTTTGGGTGATTCTAAGCTTTGGTGCGGCAGCCGTTTTCGCGGAGCAGAAACCGGACTGGGTGGACGGCGCCAGCCTCCGTTACCCGGAGCAGTCTCATCTGAGCGCAGTGGGTTTCGGGGATGACAGACAGGCGGCTGAAAGCAACGCTTATGGTGCGATCGCCCGGATTTTCCGATCCGACATTCAATCCGTGACCCACGAAGCGGAGCGCTTTCGCCAACGGGAGGGCAGTGGGCAGAACGCCATGACGGATCGAACCGTGGACATTCAAAGTCAAACGGCGGTTCGCAGCAAAATTGCTCTGGAACAGGTTCAAATTGTCGCGCATTGGGTGGACCCCAAATCAAAAGTCCATTACGCTCTGGCGGCGCTCAATCGCAGCCAGGCTGCGCAGTCGCTTCGGCAGAAACTCCTTGAGGCGGAATCCGAGGCCAAAACATGGGAGGCACGTTCCAGGGAAGCAAAGCGGCCATTGCTGTCTGTCAAAGCGCTTCATAAAGCGGTACTGGCTTCATCGCGGGGAGATGAATATCGGATGCATCTGCGTGTCATTGACTTAAGCGGAGGCGGTTTTTCAAAAAACGCCGGCGTGACGGCGGATTTGCAAAATCAACTGAGCGCACTTTTGAATGAACATTTTCAGGTGGCCGTTGAATTAAAGGGTCCCCATGCCGAGGACGTCAAAACCACCCTCCTTGAAGGTTTAAATCAGAGAGGACTCACCAGCGGGCCGAACGCCAAGCTGATCATTCGCGGCGTGATTCGTTTTGAAAAAACCGGGCCGAAGAGTCCCGTCTGGCATTTTGTACGTTGGAGTACCCGGATGACCCTGACTGAAAAAGAAAGCGGACAGGTCTTCGGGACGATTCGGCGGACAGGAAGAGAGGGGCAGCTTTCCCCGGAGACCGCCAATGAAAAAGCGCTGGCCGCGCTTCAAACAGAGTTGCGTGAGGGGATTGAAAAATCCGTATTTCAATTTATCTTTGGGGAATAACGCTCTGGACTGGATGATGCCGCGTAAATTCCGGTAGACACAGGGGGGGCTATTACAATTCAGTTTGAAGGCGGGCAATCTCTTTTTTGACTTCGGCTTCCGCGATGGCGCTGACGACTTCCGTCGCGACTCTTTCCACGACCTTTTCAATGATCGGGGTGACGACGTCCCTGGACAAGGCGGATTTTAAGAGCTCAGGCAAAATATCGACGGTCACTTTTTCGATGGAGTCCTCCACCTGCTTTTGGACAGCCTCATTCATCCCGGTTTCGTCCAAAGACGATGGGTCGATTGCTTGAGGTTCGGGTTCGGTGGCGGGCGGTATCGAGGGCGCGGCGATTGTCTGTTCCTCGGGTTCCGCCGCCGGTAACGGCATTTCCGATTCGGAAGCGGAATCAAATGAAGCCGTCCATCCCAGGGCCGCTTCCATTTGCTCGGCCTCATTGCTTTCTTCTTGAAAATGCTGACTGATTTCCGGTTCTGAATTTTCGGAGGCCGAGATCGACCCGGCCTCATCCTGAACGGTGTCCCCCGTCAACCGTTTAATTTCTTCGAGCAGTTCGTGGGAATCAATAGGTTTTTTAAAAAATGCCTGAACGCCCGCCGATCGGAGTTGTTCGGGATCGAAGGTTTCCGTCGCATTGATCAGAAGAATAATAGGGACGTCGGATAACCGGCCGCTTTCTCTGACTTTTTGCACAAAGTCGTCGATATTCAGACCCTCAAGATTGAAATCGGCCAGAATCAGATCCGGGGTTCTTTTTAGGGCGATGTCCAAGGCAGACAGGCTGTTGTCGGTGGAAATGATTTTTATCCCCTCAGCTTGAAGGGTCAGTTCAACGAGTTTTTGAACCGCGGGATTTTCATCAGCCAAGAGAACGCGAAGCGGCATCTATTCGATCTCAATATTGGTCTGTGTCAGGCAATGGAAATCATTAAAAAACTGGGATAACCGTACCATAGCCCCAAAAACTTGTCAAGAAAGCTCAAATCTTTTTCGGGATTATTTAGAGGTCGATTTCACGCTGAAATCAGCATAAGTTTTGTTTGATCCGGGATGGACAGATCCGTGGAAAAGCTCGAAAAATTATGAATGTCCGATCTGCTTCGGTATCGTCGTCCCCCTCATTTACAGAAAAGAGAAGGATCCCCTCTATGGCAACCAATTTCAATAATTCCTCCGCTGACCTGATGTGTCTTCCCTTGCATGCTTAAACGAACGACTTGTTCCTTCAAGGTTTTTAAGGTTCCTTTTTCAAGAGACGTCTTTCCATTGACTTGGGTGATGGAAAGGCCTACGATCTACTTAACGGAGATCGTATGAGGAGGGAGAAGCAATGAACAAAATATCAATATTAAAATGGGGGATCATCTTTGCCGTATTTTCCACGCTGGTCCTGGGGGTTGACCCGGCTTCGGCTTGCTCCAGTTTAGGATCAGAAAAACACATGGGCGTTGTGAAATTCGTCGATCCCGGCAAGGGAACGATGTCATTGATTGACGCGGAAACCCAGAAGGTCCTGACCTTTGTCAGCAAAAAAGACTTGCTCAAGAAGGTACACATGAATGACACGATTGTCGTGACCTTTGAAAAGAAGGATACGCAACTGATTGCCAAGGCGATTGTCGTGCATCGCTCGGCCAGAGGCATGCTTTAGCACACGTTGTTTTTAAACGGGGAACAGGTTTTTATTTCGAAGTGTTGCGCTCCAACTGAATAAGACCTTCCTGGATACCCTGAATGGCGGCTTTGGTGCGGTCATCGACGTCCATTTTCAAAAAGATATTCCGCAAGTGATTCTTAACCGTTTTTTCGCTCAAGTCTAAATCATTGGCGATTTCCTTATTCGATTTTCCCCGCGCCACCAATTGAAGGACTTCGATTTCCCTGTGGCTTAAATGGTACTTGTTTTCCGCGCGGCGCGCTCGCCGAAGCGGGTTTTTCTGTGTCAATTCCCCGAGGATCTTTTTTGTGATGTGCGGATCGATCACGGACTCGCCGCGATGTACAGTCAAGACCGCTTTCGCGATTTCCGCCGAGTCGGCGTCTTTCAGTAAATAACCGTCAATACCGGCCTGAACCAGCTCTAAAATTGTTGCGTCATCGTCATGCATGGTGAGGGCCACGATGCCGGTTTTTGGAGACGATTTCTTGATGATCTCGGTGGCCTGGATGCCATTCATCTTCGGCATGGAAATGTCCATGAGAATAACGTCGGGGTGCAGGGCGTTCGCCATATCGATGGCCTCCAGGCCGTTGGTGGCCTCTCCGACGAGATCAATCCCCGCCTTCGTTTTGAGAATGGCACCGAGGCCTTCACGAACCACTTGATGATCATCCGCAATAAGCAGCCTCACTTTTTTCACGAGACAGCCTCTTTCTCCAGCGGAATCTCAATGGCGACTTTTGTGCCTTTTCCCACACGGCTGGTAATTTTCGCCGTTCCGCCCAGAAGCCGCGCCCGCTCAGAAATGGCTTTCAGCCCAAAAGACGTCTTGTCTTCTGTTTCCTGGTTTTTCTGGTATCCGATGCCGTTATCAATCACAGTCGCCTCTAAATGCCCCTGCCTTGTCGTGACATTGACCGAAACCTCCGCAGCCTCCGCGTGTTTCTGGACATTCGCCAAGGCCTCTAAAATAATTCGAAACACAAAGAGCTTGGCCTCGGATGGAATGCGGGATTCCTTCCCCGTGGTTTGCAGCGTGGTCTTTATTTTGTACTGTTTTTCAAAGGTTTTGATGTATTTCGCCAAGGCCTGGTAGAGGCCGGAGCGGTCGAGGGTGATCGGACGAAGATTAAAAACAACTTCGCGAGCCTCGACGATGCTTTCCTTGAGGAGCTTTTGTGTTTCCTGGATGGACTTGAGCGCGCCGTCCTTGTTTTTTTCAATTTGATCAATGCAGTATTCGATGTGGTAGTTTAAGCCCGCCAGGGTTTGAATCAGACCGTCGTGGATGTCGCATGCAATCCGCGTCCGCTCCTTGGCGATCGCCAGTTCGACCTCTTGCACATAGAGCCGATAGAGCGCCTGATATTCAAAGAGGTGTTGTTCGATTTGCTCCTTGCTTTTAATCCGCTCCTCGATCAACTGCCACATAAATTTGGCGGAAGGCCCGCCGATCATCGCCATGCCCGGCAACAGGTTTGACTGCAGATCGGTTTGGATGGTCCGGTTACCGGTGACGTCAATCACGAGATCCGCCTGTTTTGATTGCAGCAACCGCTTGTATTTCTGTGTGACAGGAATTTTAAATTTTCTGGCGAGTTTGATCCCCGGTGCTTCCTTGTCGATGTCGGCGATCCCGACAATTTTCACCAGGGGATCATTATGAAAAATTTCAAGCAGGGAGGTGCCGCCCCGTCCCGCCCCGATGATGACTACCCGTGTCAATGTCCGTGCCTCTTTTTTAAAACCAGCACCGAAAGCGGGGGTAGCAGCAGGTGGATCGAAAAAGGCCGCCCGTGCGCAGGCCTGTCGATGGATTCGACAGCCCCGGCATTTCCCAGGCCGCTGCCGCCGTAGGGAAGTGCATCGCTGTTTAAGCACTCTTCAAAAACACCGGCCTGCGGCATACCGATTTGATAGTGGTGACGCGGCTCCGGCGTAAAGTTGCAGATAAAAATCACGGGATCATCATCGGGGCCGGATCGTCTCAAAAAACTTAAAACGCTTTGGTTTTGATCGGCGCAGTCAATCCATTCGAAGCCTGTGGGATGAAAATCGTTTTGATAGAGGGCCCGCTCAGACCGGTAAAAATAATTAAGATCCCTGATCCACTGTTTCAGGCCCTGATGCTGCGGATATTCCAGGAGATGCCAGTCGAGACTGCGGTCGTGATGCCATTCCCGGCGCTGACCGAATTCGCCGCCCATGAACAACAGTTTTTTGCCGGGGTGCCCGTACATGTAGCCAAACATCAGCCGCATCTGTGCAAATTTCTGCCAATCGTCTCCGGGCATTTTGTCGATCAAGGCCCCTTTGCCGTGAACGACCTCATCGTGTGAAAAGGGCAGGACAAAGTTTTCAGAGAAGGCGTACACCAAACTGAAGGTCAGGTCCCCCTGATGGTATTTCCGGTAAATGGCGTCTTTTTGAAAATAGGAGAGCGTGTCGTGCATCCAGCCCATATTCCATTTTAAACCGAAGCCCAAACCGCCCAAATGCGTCGGGCGCGACACCATCGGCCAGGCCGTCGATTCTTCCGCCATCGTCTGCACATCGGGATAATGCTGGTACACGATTTCATTCATTTTTTTTAAAAAACCGATGGCCTCCAGATTTTCGTTGCCTCCATATTGATTGGGCTGCCACTCCCCGCCCTTTCTGGAATAGTCGAGATAAATCATGGAGGCCACGGCGTCAATCCGAAGACCGTCCACGTGATATTTGTCGAGCCAGAAACAGGCATTGCTGATCAGGAAGGACTGAACTTCATGACGGCCGTAATCGAAGATGTGGCTGTCCCAATCGGGGTGAATGCGTCTTGCGGGATTGCTGTACTCATACAGCGGGCCGCCGTCAAAATATGAAAGGCCATGAAGGTCCCCCGGAAAATGCGCCGGAACCCAGTCCAGGATGACGCCGATGCCGTGTTGGTGAAGCCGGTCGATGAGATACATCAAATCCTGCGGCGTGCCGAAGCGGTTGCTGGGCGCGAAATAACCGGCCACCTGATAACCCCACGATCCGTAAAAAGGATGCTCCATCACAGGAAGAAACTCAACATGTGTGAAGCCCGTTTCCTGAAGATAGGAGACCAAAGGATCCGCCATTTCCCGATAGCTGAGAAAGCGGTTGCGCTCCTCCGGCACCCGCTGCCATGAGCCGAGGTGAATTTCATAAATTGACATCGGGGCATCCAGGGCGTTTTTCGAGTGGCGATTGCGCATCCATTCCCCGTCGCCCCAGTCGTACTCCAAGTCGGTCACGACCGAGGCGGTTCGGGGCGGCTCTTCCCACATGAAGGCGTAGGGATCTCCTTTTTCAAGGGCGGCCTGTCCCTGTTTTGAAACGATGTGATATTTGTAGCGGGCGTGATTTTTGATGCCGGGGTGAAAACCTTCCCAAACTCCGGAGTGATCCGCACGCCGCTTGAGCGGGTTTTGATGGGGTTTCCAGCCGTTGAAATCGCCGATAACCGAAACCGACTCGGCACCGGGCGCCCACACCCGAAACAAGGTGCCGTCCGCGCCGTCCTGCTCGCACCGATGCGCACCCAGTTTTTCATAAAGCCGGGCGTGACGGCCCGCGTGAAAAAAGTAGATGTCGGTTTCTGTCAGTTCGTATGCGTGGATTGTCATGCCATGATCCGTTTTAGAGGGGCATCGTTATGCCGGTTTAAGGGGTTCCTGTTGGAAAATCGCCATGGCATGCCCCACGAGTTGAAAGGCCTCTCCGAGTTTGAAAAATGAGGGATCCGCCGGGTGAATTTCCGCTTGAGCGCTATCAACGAGCAAGGTCCACTGAAGATCTTTGCTGTGATTGGGAAGCCGAAAAGACATCGGCTTCGAATGCCCATTCATCAGAATCAGCAGGGTTTCCCCCGAAATGGGTCGCCCGGACGGGTCTGTTTCAATCATGGCGTTTCCGTCGAGACGCATGCCGATGCACTGTGCGTGCGCATCCTGCCATTCCTCGTGGGTCATTTCCTCTCCTTTCGGGGAAAACCAGGTGATGTCCTTGACGTCGGCACCGCGAATCTTTCGTCCTTGAAAAAAATGCCGCCGCCGAAGCACGGGATTTTTTCTGATTTCAATGAGCCGCTTTGTAAATTCAAAAAAGGTTCTTTGTTGAGAATCCAGCGCCCATTGGTGCCAGGTGATTTCGTTATCCTGACAGTAGGCATTGTTGTTGCCGTGCTGCGTCCGGCCGATTTCGTCCCCGCCGGAAATCATGGGCACCCCCTGGGAAACCAGCAGCGAGGCCATGAAATTCCGTTTTTGGCGTTCACGCAGGGCTTGAATCTCCGGGTCGTCCGTCGAGCCTTCCGCGCCGCAGTTCCAACTGAGGTTGTTGTTTTCCCCGTCCTTGTTATTTTCCCCGTTGGCCTCGTTGTGTTTGTTGTGGTAGCTCACCAGGTCCGCCAGGGTGAAGCCGTCGTGACAGGTTACAAAGTTAATGCTGGCATGGGGTTTTCGGCCCCCCGCTTCATAAAGATCGCTGCTTCCCGAAAGCCGGGTGGCGAGCTCGGCGACTTGACAGCCCTCGCCTTTCCAGAATTTTCGGAGGGTGTCGCGGTACTTGCCGTTCCACTCTGTCCACAAAATGGGGAAGTTGCCCACTTGATAGCCCCCTTCGCCGAGATCCCAGGGTTCGGCGATGAGCTTGACCTGAGAAATGACGGGATCCTGATGGATGATATCAAAAAAAGAACCCAGGCGGTCGACCTCATGCAGCTCGCGGGCGAGGGTGCTGGCGAGATCAAAGCGAAAGCCGTCGACGTGCATCTCCAAAATCCAGTATCTGAGGCTGTCCATGATGAGCTGCAAGACATGGGGCTGCTGGACGTTGAGGGTGTTCCCGCAGCCGGTGTAGTCGATGTAACGGTCCGGCGCGTCCGGGGCAAGCCGATAATACGAGAGGTTGTCAACCCCCCGGAAGGAGAGGGTCGGGCCAAAGCGGTCGCCTTCGGCGGTGTGGTTGTAGACGACATCCAAAATAACTTCGATGCCGTGACTATGCAGGGTCTTGACCATCATTTTAAATTCATCCACCGGGTTCATCGTGCCTGAGCAGTAGCGCAGATCCGGTGCAAAGTAGGACAGCGTGTTGTATCCCCAGTAATTCGTCAGTTGTTTTTTGACGAGAAACTGATCGTCCACGTGATGATGCACGGGCATGAGTTCGACCGCCGTGATGCCGAGGTCAAGCAGGTGTGCGATCACGGGCTCGGAAATCAGGCCCGCGTAGGTGCCCCGCAGCGCCTCGGGAACATCGGGGTGCCGGGCCGTGAGGCCTTTGACATGGGTCTCGTAAATGATCGTTTCATGCCAGGGCCGCAGCGGAGGGACATCATTGCCCCAGGCATAGGCGGGGTTGACGACCCTGCAGAGGGGCGCATAGGGTGCGTTATCCCGGTGATCCGGCATGAGATCATTCAATGGCTTGTGCGAGGATTTCTTAAAGTAGGCAAACATGGCGTCATGCCATTGAACGGTTCTGGCGATTTCTTTCGCGTAGGGATCCGCCACGAGCTTTGCCGGATTAAAGCGGTGCCCCGCCACGGGATTGTAAGGGCCCTCGACCCGGTACGCATAAAGCCAGCCCGGCCGGGCATCGGGCAGGTAAATATGCCAGACCATGTCCGTCTGTTCCGTGACTTGAATCTGACGGGATTCTTTTATCGCATCCACGGCGTCAAAGAGGCAGAGTTGAACTCGGGTGGCATGCCGTGAAAAAATCGCGAAATTTACCCCTTGGCCATCCCAGGTCGCGCCGAGCGGATAGGGTTTGCCGGGGTAGGTTCTCATTTTGAAATCCCGCATTTTATGTGGAGTGAAAACATAGAAGGGCGATCCCCAGGATGAAAAGTCTAGCACTGTCTTCCAGCGTGTATCAAGTCGTGATTTTTTTGAAATAAAAACCGTGATGAGGCAGGATGCAATGATATGACTTTTATCTTTGGATCGGTTTGTGTTAAGATCTGTCCCCGATAAAGTCGGACTGTCGTCGTTTATGAGGACGGACCCTCATCACGACAAGCTGGCCAATGCAGTTAAAGAAACCTGAAAAATTTTATCCACTTGAGCAAGTATGAAGGAAGAGGTGTACATTCGATGACGGAAACATTGAAAAAAGTGATTCTCCTCGTTGACGACGATCCGGCAATTTTGAATGCCTTTCGGCAGCTTTTTCAGGAAAAATATGAAGTCGTTTGCGCGGAGCGCGCCGAAGACGCGGCGCATATTTTAAAGCAGCGGAAGGAATTTAATTTAATCATTCTGGATTATCGCCTGCCCGATGTGGACGGGATCGAGCTGTTTAAAAAAATTCGGAAAGAAGACCGCGTGACGCCGATTCTCTTTCTCAGCGCCTTCGGAAGCAAGGAATTGCTCATGCAGATGATTGATATGCGGCCTCATGGATTTATTGAAAAACCCTGGAATAATGAGCAACTAGAGCAAAAGATTGCCCGGCTCGTGGGGACGAATCCTTTTCAGCAGGTTCACGAAACCCTGAAAATTCCGATTCATTCGCTTTCGATCAAGATTTTTCGCGCTGTTCAATTTATTGATCGTCACCATGGCTCGCCCTCTCTTTCGCTCGAAGGCGTGGGACAGGCCGTTTCCCTTCATCCGAAATATCTCTCGGCCTCCTTTAAAGAGGAATGCCGCGTCGGTTTTCATGACTATTTAATTGAAGTCCGCATCTTTCGCGCAACCGAGCTCTTAAAGGACCCGCACCGCATTATCAAACAGGTGAGCAGCGAAGTGGGTTTTTCCGATCAGGGCTATTTCTGCAAGGTGTTTCAAAATAAGGTTGGTCTTTCCCCTTCGATCTACCGCAAAGAATTTCTCGCAAAAAAGAGATAGTCCTCCTGCATGATCGCCCGCCGGGCTGGATTTTTTTGTTGATATTTTTCCCAAGGACTCGGTGTGTCAAACAGTAATTCGGGACGTCTGCCCCACGGTGTCTCCCCGACTTCCTACGCCATTGAGCTGAGGGTTTGCCCTGAAGAAAAAACCTTTTCGGGTACCGTCCTCATTGATCTGAAAGTCGAAGCCCCCGCCGCCTCCATTACCCTGCATGCCCTTGATTTGGAAATCGCGGATGCGTCGATAAACGCACAATCATGCCGAGTTGCTCTCAACCCTGAGGCTGAAACAATAACGGTTCAGTCTCTGGCCCCGATTCCCGCCGGAGCGTCATTGCTCTCTCTTTCGTTTTCAGGGGTTTTGAATCGGCAGATGCGGGGTCTCTACGAAACAGTCGCACAGGGCGAAACCTATGCCTTTACGCAGTTTCAATCGACGGATGCCCGGCGAATGTTTCCCTGCTTTGATGAGCCCGCGCTCAAGGCGTGCTTTCGGCTCATCGTCACCGTGCCTGCCGCATTGCAGGCCCTTTCCAATATGCCCGTCGTGGAAGAGCGGATCAAAGGGGCGTTGAAGCGCATTGTTTTTCGCGAAACCCCGGTAATGTCCACCTATTTGTTGGCACTTGCTGTCGCCCGGCTGGAGAAGACAGAAAGCCAGGTCGGGGAGATAGAAGTCGCGGTGTGGACACTGCCCGGCGAAACCGCACTAGGGCGTTTCGCCCTCAAGGTGACGGCGGCCGTGTTACCGCTTTTAAATACGTACTTTGATTTTCCCTGCCCGACGCCGAAACTTGATTTAGTCAGCGTGCCTGATTTTGCGATGGGGGCGATGGAAAATTGGGGGGCGGTTTTCTTTCGGGATTCCTGTCTATTGCTCGACGAGTCCCTGTCTTCGACGGAAACCCGGCGCCGCGTCGCCGACGTTATCACGCATGAGATCGTCCATCAATGGTTTGGGAACCTGGTGACGATGGATTGGTGGGATGATCTCTGGCTGAATGAATCCTTCGCGATGTGGCTGGCCTGTAAAATTGTCGATCAATGGCGGCCGGAGTGGCGTTTTTGGGAGGCGTTTCAACAGGGAAAATCCGTTCCACTGGAGCTCGATGCGCTCGAAAACAGCCGGGCAATTCATTCCGAGGTGCGCACGGCGGCCGAAATTGAAGAAATATTCGATGTCTTGACCTATGAAAAAGGCGGGGCCTGTCTTCGCATGATCGAACAGTTTTTAGGGGAAGACACTTTTCGCGACGGGATTCGTGTGTACATGAAAAGGCACCAATATCAAAACGCGAGCGCTTCGGATCTTTGGGCGATCCTGGAGGAAATATCGGGGCAGCCCGTTTCGGAGATTGCAAAGGACTGGTTTTCGCGCCCGGGTTTTCCCATGATCACGCTGTCGTGTGCGGAGGGGAACCCAGGTCGTCTTGTTCTGACGCAAGAACGATTTTGGGCGGAAGATGAGACAAAGGATGCGGCCCCGCCGTGGTCCGTGCCTGTCATGCTTCGATATCATGATGATGCCGGGGTTCAGGTCGAGCGGGTACTGCTCAAAGAAAAACAAAGGGTTATTCAACTTTCAGCGCAGGGGACGGTTCAATGGGTTTACGGGAACGCCGGAGAATCGGGGTTTTATCGGACGAATTATGACCCCCGTCTGGTTCAGCGTTTGACGGCCGCGGCATCGGAGCACTTTTCCCCAACCGAAAAAATCGGCCTGCTGGACAACCTGTGGGCCTTGTGCCGACGCGGGGATCTGCCCCTCGGTTTTTTTATGGAAACCCTGCGTCGTTTTCAAGGAGACGAGACACGTGTCATGGTTTCGGATGTCTGCGGCTATCTCGAAATATTATCGCAGCAGATCGTACAGCCTGAGGACCGGGGGCGATTTTCGGATTTCGTTCATCAATTGCTCCATCCCATTTGGCGGAAGACGGGTTGGGACGCCGACCCCGGTGATGACGATGAACGACGGCTGATGCGGGCGGATTTGCTCTGGACGCTTGGGGCCGTCGCCCAGGATGAAGAAATCCTCTCGGAACTCCCAAGGCGCCAAATGCGATACCTTTCAAGACCGCAGTCACTTGATCCGACGCTGGTGACGTCGCTACTGCGTCTTTGTGCACGTTCGGACGGGGGAAGCCGCTTCGAGCAATTTCTTGAGAAATTTGAAAAAAGTAAAACCCCGGAGATCAGGGATCAGTACTTGCGAGCCCTAACCGAGTTTAACAAGCCCGCCCTGGCATGCAAAGTGATTGATTTTGCCCGCTCTCAAGCCGTTCGTCCTCAGGATGTTTGGAAGCCCGTTCGGGCGCTTCTTTCAAAACCCGAGGTTCAAGGCGCAACCTGGGAGGCCTTAAAAACCCATTGGCCCGCACTTTGTGAAAAGGGTGGGAGTATCGGCGCGCAGCGCATGATTCAAGGCGCGCGAGCGCTGTGGTCAAGGACGTGGCACGATGACCTGCAGTCTTTTTTTAAGGCCCCGGAAAATCACGCGGATCTGGGTGAGCGAACGCTGGCGCAGACGCTTGAATTTATACGATTGGGGGTGCGATTCAAGGAACGGCAAACGGCGCCGCTTTCCGATTGGCTGCGGGAAAATGTGAATCAGTCTCCTCGAAAGGCATTTTAGGCACCGGGCGCGGCTTGCCTTCTGATGGCTTCCGAAATCAGGACGACTCGTTTTATTTCCTTCACATCGTGCACCCGCAGCACCCTCGCCCCCTGAAAAACCGCAATCGCGACGGCAGCCGCCGTGCCTTCAAGCCGTTCGGAGGCCGGGAGGTCGAGAATCCGGCCGATGAAGGATTTTCGCGATGGCCCGAGCATCAGCGGAACCCCAAGATCTTCAAAGGACTTCAATTGATGAATGATGCTGAGATTATGGCCTAAGGTTTTGCCAAAGCCGATGCCGGGATCCACGGCGATCCTGTTGATTGAAATTCTGGCGTTCTCCGCAGCATGAATCCTTTCCAGGAAGAAGGCGCGAATCTCTCCCAAGAGATGCCGGTAGCGAGGATTTTTTTGCATGGTTTGAGGTGTTCCCTTGGCATGCATGAAGATGATCCCTGCTTTTTCCGCCGCAGCCGCCACGGAGATGATTTTGGAATCGCTGTTGAGTCCGCCCACATCGTTGATCATGGAAGCCCCCGCTTCGATGGCTTGTTTGGCAATTTGGGCTTTTCTCGTGTCGATTGAAATGGGCCGCGAGATTTGCTTTGCGAGCTGTTCGATGACGGGGAGGACGCGCCGGGCCTCTTCCTCACAGGAAACAGGCCGGGCCCCGGGGCGTGTTGATTCTCCCCCGATATCAATGATGTCCGCACCGTCGGCTTCAAGCTGAAGGGCTTGTGCAATCGCTTTTTCAGGCGTGAAATAAGCCCCGCCATCCGAAAAAGAGTCCGGGGTGACATTGAGCACCCCCATGACCAAGGGACGTTTCTTGTAACTTAGGAGAAAATCCCCGCAGCGCCAAAACCCGGATGCTTTTCGGGGAGAGGGTGCAGAAAGGGCCTCCCGTTTCCGAGAGGCCCTTTTTTTCGTCGTGTTGGTCAATGACCCTAGACAGGTACGGTTGTGGGCGGTGCTGGCGTGCTGGAACACGACTTCACGATAGCTTCGACTTCGATGGCGTTCAGGGTCTCTTTTTCCAGGAGGGCTTCCGCCAAGGCCTTGAGGGCTTTCATATTTTCGGTAATCATCGTTTTGGCGCGTTCATAGTTTTCGACAATCAATCGCCTGACCTCCCGGTCAATCTCGATCGCGGTTTGTTCCGAGTAGTCCCGATGCTGGTTAATCTCGCGCCCGAGAAAGATTTCCTGTTCTTTTTTCCCAAAGGTCAAGGGCCCCATTTTCTCACTCATCCCCCATTCACAGACCATTTTCCGCGCCATGTCAGTCGCGCGTTCGATATCGTTCCCCGCCCCGGTGGTGATATGCTTGAGCACTAATTCTTCGGCGACCCGGCCGCCCATCATAATGGTGATGGTGTTGTAAAGCCATTCCTTCTGATAGTTGTGCCGGTCATCCGTGGGGAGCTGCATCGTGACGCCCAAGGCGCGCCCGCGGGGAATAATCGTGACTTTATGAATCGGGTCTGTGCCCGGCAGCAGTTTCGCGATCAGCGCATGACCCGCCTCATGATAGGCCGTGACCTTTTTTTGCTCGTCGGTCAAGACCATGCTCTTGCGCTCAACCCCCATCAGCACCTTGTCTTTCGCGTCTTCAAAATCATCCATCTCAACCGCTGTTTTACTTCTTCTGGCGGCCAGAAGCGCGGCTTCATTGACCAGGTTTTCAAGATCGGCCCCTGCAAAACCGGGCGTGCCTCGCGCAATAATATCCAAGCCAACGTCATTACTTAAAGGAATTTTCTTGGTGTGCACTTTTAAGACTTCGGCCCGGCCTTTCACGTCGGGGCGGCCCACAGTGATTTGGCGGTCAAAGCGGCCAGGGCGAAGAAGGGCGGGATCAAGCACGTCAGGCCGGTTTGTGGCGGCGATCAGGATGACGCCCTCGGTCGTCTCAAAGCCATCCATTTCAACAAGGAGTTGATTTAAGGTTTGCTCGCGCTCGTCGTGTCCGCCGCCGAGCCCCGCGCCGCGGTGACGGCCGACGGCATCAATTTCATCAATAAAAATAATACAGGGGGCGTGCTTCTTCCCCTGCTCGAAAAGATCTCGAACACGCGATGCCCCGACGCCGACAAACATCTCAACAAAATCGGAGCCCGAGATCGAGAAAAAGGGCACACCGGCTTCACCTGCAATGGCCTTGGCCAGCAGGGTTTTGCCTGTCCCCGGAGGTCCGACGACCAGGACGCCTTTGGGGATACGCCCACCCAGTTTCTGGAACTTGGGCGGGTCTTTCAAAAATTCAATGATTTCCTCAACCTCGACCTTGGCTTCCTCAACCCCGGCCACATCGGCGAAGGTGACCTTCTTTTTTTCCTCTGAAAGCAGCTTCGCCTTGCTTTTCCCAAACGAAAGGGCTTTGTTGCCGCCCATTTGCATCTGCCGCATGAAAAAGACCCACAGACCGATAAACAAAATAAACGGCCCCCATGTCATGAGGAAGGTGATGTACCAGGGGGGCATTTCTGGCGGTTTCGCCGTGATGCGCACATTTTTTTCACGGAGTGTTTTGACAAGATCGGGGTCGTTTGCGGTGTAGGTTTTGAAGTTGGTGCCGTCTTTCAGGGTTCCACTGATAAAATTATCGCGTATGGTGACCTCGGAAACCTCGCCCTTTTCTGTCTTGACCATGAAATCGGAAAAGATGATTTCATCTTCAATTTGATGCGGCGTGGTATTGAAGAGATTAAACAACAGAATCATAAAAAGGCCCACGACGATCCAAAGGGCAAGATTTTTTGAGCGCGGATTCATCTATTTCTCCTAAAAAGTCATCGGCTTAAAAAATAGGGACACCATTTTGCATTTTAACATACTCCGGAACCACTGACAATCAACGGCGTCTCTTCATCCTTACATCCTTTTTCTAATATAAGCACTGTCTCCGTTCAATTCAAGGATGTTATCGGTAAATGTGCCGGGACTATTCCGCGATGATGTTGTCCAGGGAGGCGATGTAGGGGAGGTTGCGGTATCTGTTTTTATAGTCAAGACCATATCCGACCACATATCGGTCCGGAATTTCAAAGCAGATATAATGCACGGTGACATCCACTTTGCGGCGTTCCGGTTTATTCAGAAGCGTGCAGAATTTAAGGGAGGCGGGCTGCCGCTTTGAGAGTTCGTTTTTTAAAAAGAGGAGGGTGTGACCGGAATCCACGATGTCTTCGATAATCAGAACATCACGGCCTTTCAGGTCCGACGAAATGTCGGAAATAATGTTGATGACGCCGCCGTCTTTGCGCCGTTTGTCTTTTTGACGTGAGACAACCAGAAAATCCACTTGCAAGGGGATGGGGATGGCCCGCGCCAGGTCCGCGAAAAAAGCAAAAGCGCCTTTCAAAACGCCGACCATCAACAGGTTTTTCCCTTCGTAATCCCGGGCGATCTTGGCGCCGAGCGATCTGATTCGGCTTTTCATGGCCTTCTGATCAATAACCGGTTTGCCGAATAATTTATTTTCCATGTGATCCTTCAACGATTTCGATAGTCAAAATTCGGGCGGTGCTTTCCGTCGCGCGAAAACGCTCGTCAATGCGATGCCCCACCACCCACAAGATTCCTTGCGCGGAAATAAGGAGCGGAACGCGGTGGCGATCTTCTTTCGGAATTTTTGCGTCTACAAAAAAATCCTGTATTTTTTTGCGGTGTCCCCCCATGCCCAGTGGAGCGAAGCGGTCACCCGGCTGCCATGTCCTCAAGTACAAGGGTAGAGAAATGCTATCAAAATCAAAAGAAGCGATGCAAGCCGAAAAGACCAAAGGTCTATTCCCGCTTAAAGACATTTTGAAACAAAGCCCCCACTCGGGCAATTGGACCCGCCTGCTCGAAGCGGGTGCTGTTATTTCAGGGAGTACGCATACTTTTCTGGAGATCTCGGGAGGGAGGACTTTTCGTGCGGACTCTTCTCGTTTAAGAATCAGTTTTGAATATTGTGTTATTGCGACGATGCCGTGAAGCAGTTGAAGCGTTTGGCCAGTTCTGCCTTTTAAGCCTTTTTTTATAAGGGTTTCAATATGCTCGAATGTGATCCCGTTTAGGTGGCACAGTATTTTCTTAATCCCCCATCGAAGGAGTCGCCGTTGCATCGCGACATGCTGCGTTCTCAAAGAGGCCATAGAGAATGCCACGGAATTTTCCGTGCATTGAATGCCGAGGTCTGGAATCAGATTCAACATCCACTGATGCATGAGATCATCTTCTGATTGAAGCAGTTCGGCTTCGCGGCAAAGGGTGTGTTTGATATTGGGGTTATATTGTTCAAGCGTCGGAATAAGGTGATGGCGAATGCGGTTGCGAAGATAAACCGGTTTTTTGTTGGATGGGTCCTCGATATAGGGGATGTTGTCTTTGTGAAGCACCCTTTGAATTTCCCTGCGCCCGCAGTCGATGAGCGGCCTTACAATATGCGGGGCCCTTTTCCCGGGCATGCCCCCGAGTCCGAGCGCCCCGGAGCCGCGCAGCATACGCATCAGAACGGTTTCGGCCTGATCGTCAGCGGTATGTCCGAGGGCGATCCATTGCGCGCCTGTTTTTTTTGCGACCTCATGGCAAAACTCATAGCGAACAACCCGAGCCCCCGCCTGTTTTGAAAGCCTGTTTTTTTTACAAAAGTCGGAAACCGGCCGCGCCGCGATGGTTGCGGGCAGGCCCCATTTTTCCGCCAAGCCCTCTACAAACCGCGCTTCCCTGGCCGCCTCCGGCCGGAATTGATGATTCAGATGGGCGACATGCAGCGAAAGCCGGTACGGCGGCGGAAGCTGTTTAAGCAGATGCAGCAGGCAGACCGAATCCGGGCCGCCGGAGACCGCAACGACAAGGGTGTCCGTCGGCCGGACGCCGAAGCGGACAAGCGCGCGCCGAACCTTTTGGGTGAGGGGGAACATTTAGGGCCTGTGAACAGGCCCTAACATTTCGCGGGCACATCTCCCGCCTCGGTCAAGACGGTCTTCGCGTTTTCAATGTCTTTTTTGATTTGATCAATCAGCGCGGCCTCGCTTCCAAAATATTCGTCGTCCCGAATCCAGTCGATGAGGGTAACGCGAAGCCGTTTTTCATACAGGTCTTTTTCAAAATCGAAAAGATGCACTTCCAAAGAGAGTACTTTTTTGTCAAAAGTAGGTTTTGAGCCGATGTAGACCACGCCGTCTTTTGTGCCGAAGCCGTCGGTTTTCAAGAAATCGGCGCGGGCGGCGTAAATACCTTTTTTGGGGATGAGCTCATTGGGGAGGCGGAGGTTAGCGGTCGGAAAGCCGAGCGCCTGTCCCATTTCATCACCCCGAATGACCTTTCCCTCCAGCGTGTAGTACCGGCCCAGCATTTTGGCGGCGAGCGCCACATTGCCCTCGCCCAGCAGTTTTCGGATTTCCGACGAGCTGACCACCCGGTCTTCGACCAGCACGGGGTCGGGGGTGATCACGCTGAATCCCAGCGTTTCGCCGAAGCGGATCAAGTCCTCGACCGAGCCCGCCCGGTCTTTCCCAAACCTGAAATTTTGGCCAATCACGACCTCTTTTGCGCCGATTTTCTTATGGAGAAATTCCGTGGCGAAGGCTTCCGGGGACAATTCCGCGAAAGACTTATTAAATTCGCTGGTATAACAGACATCGACCCCAAAGCTTTCGATGATGCGGGTCTTCATCTGAAAGGTGTTGAGCAGTTTAAAGGTTTGCTCCGGGAAAAAATAACGTCTCGGATGCGGCTCAAAAGTCAGCACGACCGCGTTTCCATTGTTGGCCTTCGCCCGGCTGATGGCCTTGGCCAAAATGGCCTGATGCCCAAGGTGGATGCCGTCGAAATTTCCAATGGCGACAACGGGATAGTCCAGGTTGGGTTTGATGTTTGATGCACCGATCAGCAGTTTCATCTTGTTTTCCCTTCAGAAAGCATCTGCGCCAGATCCTTCGCGAAATAGGTGAGAAACATGTCCGCGCCCGCGCGCTTCATGGACAGATGCGATTCGTAAATGGCCTTGTCTTCGTCGATCCATCCCTTTTCCGATGCGGCCTTGATCATGGCGTATTCTCCACTAACCTGATAGGCCGCCACCGGAAGATCAAAACGATCCTTGATTTCCCGGATGATATCCAAATACGGGAGGGCCGGTTTGACCATAAGCATATCGGCTCCCTCTTCGATGTCAAGGGCCGCTTCGCGAAGGGCTTCCCGGCGGTTGGCCGGATCCATTTGATAGGCCTTGCGGTCTCCGAATTCAGGGGCTGATCCCGCCGCGTCCCGGAAGGGAGCGTAAAAACAGGAGGCGTATTTGACCGCATAGGACAGAATTGGCGTATCCTGGTATCCGTGCCGGTCCAGTCCCTCGCGGATCGCTCCGACGCGGCCGTCCATCATATCGGAGGGCGCGACGATGTCCGCACCGGCCTGCGCGTGTGTCAGCGCCATTTTGACGAGGATGTCCAGGGTTTCGTCGTTCAGAATTTTCCCGTCCTTCACCACGCCGCAGTGCCCGTGGGAGGTGTATTCGTCGATGCAGACATCCGTAATGACCAAGAGTTCAGGGGTTTCTTTTTTGATGGCGCGGATCGCCCGCTGCACGATGCCGTCGGGATCGACGGCTTCCGAGCCGGTGTCATCCTTTATTTTCGGGATGCCGAAGAGAATGACAGCGGGGATGCCCAGATGAAAGGCCTCCGTCGTTTCCTTTAAGAGCTCCGGTATGCTGAGCCGGTACTGGCCCGGCATGGACGCGATTTCATTTTTGCCGCCGCTGTGCTGCACGAACAAGGGGAGGATGAGTTGATCGGCGGAGAGCCGTGTCTCCCGCGCAAGGCCGCGAACACGGCTGTTTTGTCTTAATCGTCTCGGACGCTGAGTTGGAAATGCCACAATAATCTCCCAAAAAGTTGCGTTTTAGTTTACCTCTTCGTTTGATAATAATCCATAATGGCTTCGGTAATCGATGAAAATGTGTACGATTTCGGGATAATATCGACCTCCAGGCCCTGATCTTTGGCGGCGGCCGCCGTGATCGGGCCGATGACTGCGACGGCGCTTGTTTTCAGGTGTTTTGAAAAACGTTCCTGGCCGATAATCTCTACAAAGTGGTGCAATGTGGAGGCGCTGGCGAAGGTGAGCACGTCGATGGGGCCCCTGCCTAAAAAGCCCGCGATGTCGGCATCGGAATAGACCGGCCGGACGGCCTGATAGGCCGGAACGACATCAACTGTGCCGCCGAGCCTTCTCAGCTCATCGGGCAGAATTTCGCGCGCTTCGAGCGCCCTGGGGATGAGAAAGCGCCTGCCCGGAACGCCGCGCGCCGCCAGTTTTTCCAAAAGCCCTTCGGCCTTGAATTCGTCGGGGATGAGGTCCACGCGGAGATCCCAGTCTTCGAGGGCTTTGGCCGTGCCGGGGCCGATGGCGCAGATAAAAATCCCTTTCAGCAATCGGAGATCTTTTCGCAGCTCCCGCAGACGCCGGCGGAAAAAAGCCACGCCGTTGACCGAGGTGAAGATTAAGGTATCGTAGGATTCGATTTGTCCGATGGCCGCGTCCAGCGCGTCCCATGCCGGTGGCGGGACGATTTCCAGTGTCGGGAAGACGAGGGGCTCGGCGCCCTGCTCGGAAAGCTGTCTTACAAAATCCTGCGCCTGCGCCGCAGCCCGTGTGACCACGATGCGTTTTCCGAAAAGCGGCAGGTTTTCAAACCAGTTGAGGGTGCTCCGCAAAGAGACGACATCGCCCACGACCATGACCACCGGCGGCTTGAGATTTTTTTCGGCACGGAGGGCTTCGATGTTTTTGAGCGTGCCGCACACCGTTTGTTGACGGGCATAAGTGCCCCAGGCGATCAGCGCGACGGGGCTGTCCTCCGGTCTCCCGTGATGGACGAGTTGATGGACAATGGCCGAAAGGTTCCCCATGGCCATGAGCAAAACGAGGGTGTCCGAGCCGGTTGCAAGTTTCGCCCAGTCCAAGTGACTTCCTCCTTTTTCGGGATCTTCATGGCCTGTGACGAGGGTGACGGAGGACGCCATCTTGCGGTGCGTGAGGGGAATACCCGCGTAGGCCGGGACGCCGATGGCCGAGGTGACGCCGGGGACGACCTCGAAGGGGATGGCTTCGGCCGCGAGCGCCTCGATTTCCTCGCCCCCCCGCCCGAAGATAAAAGGGTCGCCCCCCTTCAGCCGCACCACGGATTTTCCCGCTTTGGCGGATTGAATCAAAATCTCGTTGATTTTTTCTTGATGGGCAATATTGCTGGCGCCCCGTTTTTTGCCGACATAAATCCGCTCCGCCTCCGCCTTCGTGAAGTCGAGCAGGGCGGGATTGGCCAGATAATCGTAGACCACCGTGTCGGCGGTCTGGAGCAGGGCCTTGCCGCGCAGTGTCAAAAGCCCCGGATCGCCCGGCCCCGCGCCGACGAGGGCGACCTTTCCCCATTTTGTTTTGTCGGCTGATGTCATCAAAAAAACGCGTCGTGCCTTCAAGGGATCCAAAGGGGGATAAGCATATCCGCCTGCCGGGTACGCGTCAATCAAAAAGGGTGCCTTGGGTTATTCGGCGAGCATCTCCTTCAAAAAGGAAAGATTGAGTGTTTGTTGCTCTCCCATCCAAAGGGTGTGTTCGGTATGGTCCTTCCAGTCGTCTCCCGTGTTCGCGTGGGCGAAAATCGTCAGTCCGCCTCGGTTCAGCATCAGCCAAGGGATGACCTCGCCGAAGACCTCCGGTGTGAATTCGAGCTGACAGCTCCAGCAGGGATGCGGCCCGACCGGGCGCTGGTGCATCGTGCCGACGGAGAGCGCAAAGCGCTTTCCCGCCGCTTCGCACAAGGCGCGGGCCGCCGGAAAGGTTGCCGTATCGTAATACACATGGGCATGAAAGGTGGTGATGTCCGCCATCTGATGTCCTCCCGTTTTTTTAGACGGCCGCGTTACTCTTGGCAGGCCTGCTTCGCGTGCCGCAGGGCAAGGGATGCGCCGTTGATATTCAGGCCGTCTCCGTCTTCCTGAAGCGGCCATTGAAAAAAGCGGCCGTCCGTCCCATTTAAAATCAACACGCTGTTCCCGACGAGGTCGGCGGTAACCCGCCACGTTCCCTGAAGCGGATCCTTCCGGCCGCTTTTTTTTGCCGTGCCGCCTCTGGAAAAAAACGATTCGATCTCCGTCCCCGCGCGATACCGCCCGTTTTCGCAGAAAACGATGTTAGCCGCGCCGCCGTTCTTTTCCAGGACTTTTCCCGCAAGGGATGGAAGCCCCTTTGGGGGTTTCGGCGCGCGCCAGTCCACGCGGGCCATCACGCGCATCACCTTTTTCGTCACGCGTTCCTTGTGCTCCGGTTTTCCGAAGGCGATCATGGCGAGGGCATTCCCTGTTTTCCCTGCTTCGGCGATGGCAGCCATGATGCCGGGTCCGTTTTTCGATTGCGTTGAAAAGTGGGCGAGGAGGGTGTTTTGATCCAAATGTCTCTCTTCTTGAAATTTGATTTGAATACCCATTTTTTTGACCGCCGCCAGCGCCGCCGCGCGGGCTTCATCCAGGGTCGCCTCAGAAAAGCCCATCGCGCCGATGAACAGGCCGGACCGGTTTTTCATGAAAAACAAGCCCGTGCGCGGATCATAAGATCCACGGAAATGCCGGGGCAGCAAAAACGAAAAGCCCGTCG